>JAIRMC010000132.1 GCA_031258965.1 Azoarcus sp.
GCGCCCACCGTCACCAAGGACGGCGTCTCCGTCGCCAAGGAGATCGAACTGAAAGACAAGTTCGCCAACATGGGCGCGCAACTCGTCAAGGAAGTCGCCTCCAAGACCTCCGACATCGCGGGCGACGGCACCACCACCGCCACCGTGCTGGCGCAATCCATCGTGCGCGAAGGGCTGCGCTACGTGGCCGCCGGCCTGAACCCGATGGATCTGAAACGCGGCATCGACAAGGCCGTGATCGCCATCATTGAAGAACTGAAAAAGATTTCCAAACCTTGCACCACCAACACGGAAATCGCCCAGGTTGGCGCCATTTCCGCCAACGCCGACGCCGCCATCGGCGACATCATCGCCAAGGCGATGGAAAAGGTCGGCAAGGAAGGCGTGATTACCGTCGAGGACGGCAAGTCCCTGGAAAACGAACTGGATGTCGTCGAAGGGATGCAGTTCGACCGCGGTTACCTGTCGCCCTATTTCATCAACAACGGCGACAAGCAGCAGGCGATCCTAGAAAATCCCTACGTGCTGCTGTTCGACAAGAAGATTTCCAACATCCGTGACCTTCTGCCGGTGCTGGAACAGGTCGCCAAGGCGGGCCGTCCGCTCCTCATCATCGCCGAGGATGTCGAAGGCGAAGCCCTCGCCACACTGGTGGTGAACAACATTCGCGGCATTCTCAAGACCGCCGCCGTCAAGGCGCCGGGCTTCGGTGACCGCCGCAAGGCCATGCTGGAAGACATTGCCGTCCTCACCGGCGGCCAAGCGATCGCCGAAGAAGTCGGCCTCACGCTGGAAAAGGCTACCCTGCAAGACCTCGGCCAAGCCAAGCGCATCGAGATCGGCAAGGAGAACACCATCATCATCGACGGCGCGGGTGAGGCCTCCCGCATCGAAGCGCGCGTCAAGCAAATCCGCGTGCAGATCGACGAAGCCACCTCCGACTACGACCGCGAAAAGCTGCAAGAACGCGTGGCGAAGCTTGCTGGCGGCGTGGCCGTCATCAAGGTGGGCGCGGCGACCGAAGTCGAAATGAAGGAAAAGAAAGCCCGCGTGGAAGACGCGCTGCATGCCACCCGCGCTGCCGTGGAAGAAGGCATCGTCCCCGGCGGTGGCGTGGCGCTCTTGCGCGCCCGCGCCAACGTGGCGGACAAGCTCAAGGGCGACAATCACGATCAGGATGCGGGCATCAAGATCGTGTTGCGCGCCGTGGAACAGCCTTTGCGCGAAATCGTCACCAACGCAGGAGATGAGCCTTCCGTGATCGTGAATGAAGTCGTGAAAGGCAAGGGCAACTTCGGCTACAACGCCGCCACTGGTGAATATGGTGACCTCGTTGCCACCGGCGTGCTCGATCCCACCAAGGTGACGCGCTCCGCCCTGCAAAACGCCGCGTCCGTGGCCGGACTTATCCTCACCACCGACGCCATGGTCGCCGAGCTGGTGGAAGACAAACCCGCGCCCGCGCTGCCTGGCGGTATGGGCGGCATGGGCGGCATGGACGGGATGATGTAAGTCATTCCGGGATACGCTGCCCTGCGAAATGGCCCCGCGCAATCGGGGCCATTTTCATTGCTGCTCGTGGAATACGAATATTTCGGTCGGTGTACAGACCCAAAGCGCCGGGTCCACCCCGACAAGGCGGCCCAGCAATGACAGCCAATTTAAGCGGGGTTTCCTCGGTAATGCGCTCCAGACAAAATATCCCAAAAACCCGCGCGGTAACAGAGACGTAAAATCTGTGTAGTATTCGGGCATGCCATTTTCCGCCCTGCCCTCTTCGCCCCCGCATCCAGCCGACTCGTTGCGATCCTCGCCGGAATCCCTGCTCGCCAAGGCGCGCGCGCTTGGGACGCTTGTGCGCAAAATCGCCGCCACGGAGATTTTGCCGCGCTATTTGAAGGTGTCGCGCGGACGCAAAGCTGACGGGTCGCTCTTTACCGAGGCGGATCTCGCCACGCAGCGGCGGCTGGCGGAGAGCCTGCCGGTGCTTTTGCCCGGCCCGGTGCTGGGCGAAGAGATGAGCGGCGAGATACAGGCGCGCTTGTGGAGCGCCGGGCGCGGCGGCTTGTGGTGCATCGACCCCATCGACGGCACGACGAATTTCATCAACGGCATTCCCTTTTTCGCGGTGTCGATTGCCTGGCTGCTCGACCACGAGCCGCGTCTGGGCGTGGTTTATAACCCCATCAGCAACGAGTGTTTCCTGGCCGCACAGGGGGCCGGGGCTTTCTTGAACGACGAGCCGCTGCCCCTGCGCCGTACGACCCGCCGCTTGCGCGAGGCGGTGGCGGGATTTGATCTGAAACGCGTCAGTCACCACATGGGCGACGAGCTAATGGCGAGGCCGCCCTATTTTGCACAAAGGAATTTCGGCTCCAGCACGCTGGAATGGTGTTTTCTCGCGGCGGGCCGTTTCGATGTCTATATGCACGCGGGACAGATGTTGTGGGATTACGCCGCCGGGCACTTGATTCTGGCCGAAGCGGGGGGGCGGGCCTGCGCGCCGGACGGCGGTACCTTGCCAGCGGGACCGGCGGTCAAGCGCGGCATCATCGCCGCCGCCAATCCGATGCTGTTCGCGGAGTGGCGCGCCTGGTTGAGATCGCATTCATAGGCAGCGAAGCGTGGGGCGAATCTCACACAATCAAAAAGGTCTCTCATGAAAGAAATCCCCCACCTGCTGACGGCCTTGCTTGTCACCACTTTCCCGCCTTTGTTTCCAGCGTTCACGCCGCGCCTGTTGCGTGGACGGATTGGACAAGCGTCAATCTTGCCGCTGGCCAGGCCAGTGGAACGCTCACGATAGATGGAACAGCGGTCGCGGTTACCCTGTCCAACACTTCGCCGTTCACCGGCAGAACGACAGTCAATGACGATTCACCCTTTTGGACTTATCCGGACACCTATATCAACAGTGCCGTCGACAATGCGCCCACTGGGGATTTGATTTCCTTGAATCAGGACGGCACGATCACCATCACTTTCGACCAGACTGTGCGGGACCCTATCCTGGCGCTGGTAAGCTGGAACAGAAATCACGTGCAATTTGCGGAAGGAATGCAAATAGAATACCTGAGTTCAGGGTCTGGTCCTTGGGGGACTGGTTCATTTGCAAACCAGACAGAAACGTCTTTCGATGGTGTTGGCGATTTGCACGGCACGATTCGCCTGCTGGGCGATTACGACTCCATTTCCTTCACGCATACGCCGGAAAACTCGCACGAATTCACGCTGGGCGTGCTGGGCCTTGCCCCTGCCGTTCCCGAACCCGACGCCTACGCCATGCTTCTCGCCGGTCTCGGTCTGATGGGCGTCATGGCACGGCGGCAGCGCAAGGTGTGAGCCTGCGGCGCCGGAATTTTCCGCGCGGCAACTCCGGCGCCGTCAATGACCTTCACTCCCGAAAAATACCGCGCGGCGGCACGGCAAACGCTGCCGCCCGGCACAGGATATCTCGCCTGCGGCGCGGGTTTCGGCGATAATCCGCGCTTTTCCGCCCCCGGTTGCAAGCTCATCATGCCGCAGCGTTCTCCCGCCGGTTCCCCGGCTTTCAATCCCCTGACCGGCGCGCTTCGCGCCTTGTCCATCGACGCCATCCAGAAAGCCAATTCCGGACACCCCGGCGCACCGCTGGGCATGGCGGAAATCGCTGAAGTTCTCTGGCGGCGATATTTGCG
>JAIRMC010000133.1 GCA_031258965.1 Azoarcus sp.
CTTGTTCTTGCACTCTTCCGGCGGTCGACCGTTGATCTTGTCGAACTTGGTGAGGGCGAGATAACGCTCGCCCTCTTTCGGGGTGCGGATTTCGCCCTCGATGCTGTCGCCCGTGCGCAAATTGAAACGCCGTATCTGCGAGGGCGAAACGTAGATGTCCTCGGTACCCGCCAGATAGGAGGTATCGGGCGAGCGCAGGAAGCCGAAGCCGTCGGGCAGGACTTCCAGCGCGCCGTAGGCACAGATCGGCTCGCCCTTGCGGGCGCGATTCTTGAGCAGGGCAAAAACCAGCTCCTGCTTGCGCAGCCGGTTGGCGCCTTCGATGTTGTTGGCGACCGCCATCTCCAGCAGGGCGCTGACGTGCAGCGCCTTGAGTTCTGCGAGATGTAACGCCGGAACGGTCGAGGCGGGAGACCCCGCGTCGCCGAACGATTCGTCGAAGAGATCGTCATCGGCGGGCAGGCCAGGATAGGAGGGATTACCGTCGCGGTGCCGGGGACCCCGGCGGCGGGCGCGCTGGGCACCGCGAGAACGGGCCGGAATGGCTTCCGGCTTAGAGGTGGCTGTCAATGAAGGAGATCAGTTGAGATTTGGAAAGAAGCCCGACTTTGGTGGCGGTGAGATTGCCGTCCTTGAAGATCATCAGGGTCGGAATGCTGCGGATGCCGAATCGGGCGGGGGTCTGCTGGTTCTTGTCGATGTCGAGTTTGGCGATCTTGAGGCGTCCGCTATAGTCCTCCGCGATGTCTTCGAGGATGGGGGCGAGCGCCTTGCATGGACCGCACCAGTCGGCCCAATAGTCGATCAGTACGGGAAGTGTGGACTGTAGGACCTCGGCCTCGAAGGTGTTGTCGGTTACATGGTGGATATGCTCGCTCATGATGTCTCGCAGGGAGAGAAGGGGGGAACTGCACGGGGGAGGGATTCAGGCTTCCGGGAAAACGGCCGGGCGCGCGATGATACAGTGCGCCGCGCGCCGCGCCGGTTCGCGGGATCGGGCGCGGGATGCGCGTCCGAAAAGATTTCGGGAAGGTATGCGATGCCGCCTTCGCCGTCAAGCCGGGATTGCCATTATTTTCGATAAAATTCCGCGACGCCGCTGTGCAGGCGCGCGTTTCGCGGGGCGGCTTCCATGGCGGCGAACGGAATTTCGGGGGATTTCCGTTGCGACAAGCCGGACAGGCGCCGTATTTCCGGTTCACAAAGCGGGGCCGGAGCTTTTTTCGTGCTTCTACTACAATACGAGCTGCCGTTCCGGAACCTTTTTGCAAGGCAAACATGAGCAGGGACATTTATCGTATCGGCATCGACATTGGTTCGACGACCGTCAAGGCCGTCGTGCTGGATGAACAAGCGGAACTGGTATTCAGGTCTTATACCCGGCATTTTTCCGAAGTGCGCGAAACCGTGTTGCGCGCCATTGCGGCGATTGCGGAGAGAGGCGCGCTACCGCTGTCGTGCGAGGTCTCCGTGGTGCTCACGGGTTCCGGCGGCATGGGCGTGGCCGAGGCTCTCGGCGTGCCTTTCGTCCAGGAAGTCATCGCCTGCGCCAAGGCGATAGAAGTACGCGCGCCGCAAACAGACGTGGTGATCGAACTCGGGGGCGAGGATGCCAAGATCACGTTCTTCACCCATGGCGTCGAGCAGCGCATGAACGGTTCCTGCGCCGGGGGGACGGGGGCGTTCATCGACCAGATGGCGTCCTTGTTGCAAACCGATGCACTGGGGCTGAACGCGCTGGCGGGCCGCGCCAAAAATCTTTACCCCATCGCCGCGCGCTGCGGGGTATTCGCCAAGAGCGATGTGCAGCCGCTGCTCAACGAAGGCGTTTCGCGCGAGGACATCGCGCTCTCGATACTCCAAGCGGTGGTGCACCAGACGATCGGCGGCCTGGCCTGCGGGCGCAAGATTCGCGGCAGGATCGCCTTTTTGGGCGGGCCGCTCAATTTTTTGCCGGAACTGAAAAAACGTTTCATCGAAACGCTTGCCGTCACGCCGGAAAATCTGGTGGCAACTGAAAACAGCGAGCTTTTCGTCGCCATCGGCGCGGCGCTGCATGGACGCCTCAAGGATGCGAGGCCGTGTTCCAGCGTGCAGGAGGCCTTCAGGAAACTGGCGGCCATGACCGATGCGGGCACGAATACCCTGCGCCCGTTTTTTCTCGACGACGACGAGCGCCGCGCCTTTCATGCCCGGCACGGGGAGGCGCGGGCCAGGCGCGGCGATCTCGCAAGTTATCGCGGCCCGGTTTTCCTCGGCATCGACGGCGGTTCGACCACTACCAAGGCGGTGCTAATCGGCGAGTCCGGCGAACTGCTCCATACCCACTACGGCAGCAACGAAGGCAATCCCGTCAAGATTGTGGGCGGCATCCTCGCGGACATTTACGCCCGGCTGCCGGAGGACGCGCATATTGCCGCATCGTCGGTGACGGGTTATGGCGAGGCGCTGATCCGCGAAGCCTTTCGACTCGACCATTCGGAAGTGGAAACCATCGCGCATTACAAGGCAGCGGAGTATTTCCTGCCCGGCGTCGATTTCATTCTCGATATCGGCGGGCAGGATATGAAATGCCTGCGGGTCAAGGACGGCGTGATCGACAGCATCCTCTTGAACGAGGCCTGCTCTTCGGGTTGCGGCTCGTTCATCGAAACCTTTGCGCAATCGGTGCAGATGCCGATTGCCGAATTCGCCCGCGAGGCGCTGGACTCGCGGGCGCCGTCGGATCTCGGCTCGCGCTGCACGGTGTTCATGAATTCCAGCGTCAAGCAGGCGCAGAAGGAAGGCGCCTCGGTGGCCGATATTTCGGCGGGACTGTCCTACGCGGTCGTCAAGAACGCGCTCATCAAGGTCATCAAGCTCAAAAGCCCGGAAGACCTCGGGCGGAAAATCATCGTGCAGGGCGGCACATTCCATAACGATTCGGTGCTGCGCGCCTTCGAGCTGATCGCCGGGCGCGAGGCGGTGCGGCCCGACATCGCCGGGCTGATGGGCGCTTTCGGCTCGGCGCTGATTGCAAAGGAACGCTGGCAGGGGCGCGGCGACGCCAGTTCGACGCTACAGGCCGACGCGCTGCAAGGCTTTTCCGTCAAACATTCGATGGTGCGCTGCGGTCTTTGTGCCAATACCTGCGCCATGACTGTCAACCGTTTTTCGGACGGGCGCAAATTCATTTCCGGCAATCGCTGCGAGCGGGGCGCGGGCAAGCAAAAGCCGTCGGATGAACTGCCGGATCTTTACGCCTGGAAATATGAGCGCGTATTCGGTTATGAGCCGGAAAAGAACGCGCCGCGCGGCGTCATCGGGGTGCCCCGCGCGCTCAACATGTACGAGAATTACCCGCTCTGGTTTACTTTCCTGACGGAACTGGGGTTTGAGGTGCGGCTTTCCGCGCCTTCCTCCCGCGCCTTGCTGGAGCAGGGCCTGGATACGTTGCCGTCGGATACGGTGTGCTATCCGGCCAAACTTGTCCACGGGCATATCGTCGATCTCGTCAAGCAAGGCGTCAAAAGCATTTTTTATCCCTGCATCTCTTTCGAGCAAAAAGAGTTCGACGACAGCGACAATAATTTCAATTGTCCGGTCGTCATTTCCTATCCGGAGCTGATCCGCAACAATATTGATTACCTGAAGGAAAACGGCGTTTTCATGATCCAGCCGTTTTTATCGCTGGAGGATGAAAAGAAGCTCGGCAAACAACTGATGCGCGTTTTCCCGCGGATCGCGCCCGCCGAAATCCGCCGCGCCCTTGCACTCGCCTGGGCCGAGCAGAAACGCATGAAGGCCGACATCGCGCGCCAGGGCGAAGCCGTGCTCGATTATCTGAAGGAAACCGGCAAGCACGGCATCGTCCTCGCCGGGCGGCCCTATCACGTCGACCCGGAAGTCCATCACGGCATTCCGCAGATCATCACTTCTCTCGGCATGGCCGTGCTGACCGAAGATTCCATCGCGCATCTGGGCAAGCTCGCCTCGCCGCTGACCGTGGTCGACCAGTGGACATATCATGCGCGCCTCTATCGCGCCGCCTCGCTTGCCGCGCAGGAACACAGCCTTGATGTCATCCAGTTGAATTCTTTCGGCTGCGGGCTGGATTCCATCGTCGTCGACCAGGTACAGGCCATCCTCGCGCAACGCGGCAAAATTTATACCGCCCTCAAAATCGACGAAGGCAACAACCTGGGCGCGGCGCGCGTCCGCATCCGCTCGCTCAAGGCGGCCTTGGCGGAGCGCCGCGAGCGGCCCGGCGCGCAGGTCATTCATTTCCATCCGCGGCAGAAAATCCGGCGCGTTTCTTTCACCAAGGAGATGCGCGGCGATTACACCATTCTCGCCCCGCAAATGTCGCCGATGCATTTCCAGTTCGTGGAGAAGGCTTTCGAGTCCTGCGGATATCGCTTGAAAATACTGGAAAACGTCTCCTCGGGCGCCATCGACCATGGGCTGCGTTTCGTCAATAACGATGCCTGCTTCCCCTCGATCATCGTCGTCGGGCAAATCGTGGAGGCATTGAAATCCGGCGAATACGATCCGGACAAAACAGCGGTCATGATTACGCAGACAGGCGGCGGCTGCCGCGCCACCAACTATATCGGCTATTTGAGAAAGGCGCTTCACGACAGCGGTTTCAGCGATGTGCCGGTTATTTCGTTCAACACCGTCGGTATGGAAAAGAGCGACGGTTTCAGACTGAGCCTGCCGCTGCTCCACCGCATCATGATGTGCGTCGTGTATGGCGACCTGCTGATGCAGGTGCTTTTTCGCACCCGGCCTTACGAAAAGGAAACGGGCGCGGCCAATGCCCTGTACGAAGCCTGGGTGGCGCGCTGCAAGCAGGCCGTGGCGGAGGGGAATTTCAGGCGCTTTCGCAAAAACATCCACAACATCGTTCGGGATTTCGACGCCCTGCCCCTGAATGACGCGATCAAGCCCCGCATTGGGCTGGTGGGCGAAATCCTTGTCAAATTCAACCCCGGCGCAAACCATGACATCGTGCAAATCATCGAACAGGAAGGCGGCGAGGCCGTCATGCCAGGTCTGATGGATTTTCTGCTGTACTGCGCCTACGACTACGATTTCAACCACCGCTATCTCTCGCGCAGCAAGTTCGCGGCCCTGGCGGGCAACGCCGCCATCAAGGCGATGGACTATTACCGCCGCGACACGCGAAAGGCGCTGGCCGCCAGTGAACGCTTCGCCCCGCCGCCGACCATCGACCAGCTTGCCTACGGCGCGGCCCCGTTCCTGTCGCGCGGCAACCAGACCGGGGAGGGCTGGTTCCTGACGGCTGAAATGGTCGAACTGATCGAACAGGGAGCGCCCAACATCGTCTGCATGCAGCCCTTCGCCTGCATGCCGAACCACATTACCGGCAAGGGCGTCATCAAGGCGCTGAAGGACCATTACTCGAACGTCAATATCACGGCTATCGACTACGACCCTGGCGCTTCGGAAGTCAACCAGCTCAACCGCATCAAATTGATGCTTTCGGTTGCGTTCAAAAACCTGCGGCGGGAAGACGAAGAAGGAAACTTCAACCGTTATGCATGACGGGCGCCAGGGACCGGAACCGCAAGGCGGCGCAGGGCGCCGCGTAAACAAATCTGATTCCCGGCGCCTGAGGGCTGGTCTTGCGCAATCGCCGCCCTTTTTAGCTAGAATCCTGCCTCTCATTTTCCGCATCCGAAGGCAGCGATGGCTCTGATCGTCCAGAAATACGGCGGCACCTCGATGGGCAGCCCCGAACGCATCAAGAATGTGGCAAGGCGGGTAGCGAAGTTTCATGCGCAAGGGCATCAGGTTGTCGTCGTGGTTTCCGCAATGAGCGGCGAGACGAACCGCTTGGTCGCGCTGACGCAGGCGCTCTCCAGCGCGCCCGATCCGCGCGAGATGGATATGGTGATTTCCACCGGCGAACAGGTTTCCATCGGCCTCCTCGCCCTGGCCCTGCAAGATATCAGCGTCCCTGCCAAGAGTTACGTCGGCGGGCAGGTGAAGATTCTCACCGACAACGCCTTCGGCAAGGCGCGCATCCTGGGTATCGACGAGGCGGCCATCCGCCGCGATCTTTCCGGGGGCAAGGTGGTGGTGGTTGCCGGTTTTCAGGGCGTTGATGCCGACGGCAATATCACCACGCTGGGACGCGGCGGCTCCGACACAACCGGCGTTGCGCTGGCGGCGGCGCTGAAGGCGGATGAATGCCAGATTTACACGGACGTCGACGGCGTCTACACCACCGATCCGCGCATCGTTCCCGAGGCGCGCAAGCTCGATACCATCACCTTCGAGGAGATGCTGGAAATGGCCAGCCTCGGCTCCAAGGTGCTGCAAATCCGCTCGGTCGAATTCGCCGGTAAATACAAGGTCAAGCTACGCGTGCTCTCCAGCTTCGAGGAAGATGGCGAAGGCACGTTGATTACTGTTGAGGAAAACCGCAATATGGAACAACCCGTCATTTCCGGGATCGCCTTCAACCGCGACGAAGCCAAGATCACCGTGCTGGGCGTGCCGGATCAGCCCGGCATCGCGTATCAGATCGTGGGGCCGGTGGCCGAGGCCAATATTGATGTCGACATGATCATCCAGAACGTGGGCCGCGACGGCACCGCCGACTTTTCGTTCACAGTGAGCCGGGGCGATCTGGACAAGACGGTGAATGTGCTCGACCGGGTGAAGGCGCTGATCGGCGCCAAGGCCATCGAGGCGGATAAAAACCTCTGCAAGGTTTCGGTAGTGGGCGTCGGCATGCACTCGCATCCGGGCGTGGCCGCGAAGATGTTTCGCACGCTTTCCGAGGAAGGCATCAACATCCGCATGATTTCCACTTCTGAAATCAAGATTTCGGTGGCAATCGAAGAAAAATATCTCGAACTGGCCGTGCGCGTGCTGCACAAGGCGTTCGACCTCGACCGACTTGCCTGAATTTTTAACAGGCTGTCCAAATTGAAGCGTTCCCCGCGTAAGCGGGGAGCAGGAAGTCCGTCTCACGATGAATCTTCTTCGCGCGCTCGTCACCGTTAGCGGCATGACTTTTCTGTCGCGCATTCTGGGCTTTGTCCGGGATTTCGCCATGGCCCGCATTTTCGGTGCGGGAATGATGACGGATGCGTTTTTCGTCGCTTTCAAACTGCCCAATCTGTTGCGGCGGCTGTTCGCGGAAGGGGCATTTTCGCAGGCTTACGTGCCGATTCTTGCCGAGTACAAAAACAAGCAAGGCATCGACGCAACTCATGCGCTTGTCGACCGGGTGGCCACTTTGCTGACGCTGGCGGTGGCGGGGGTGGCCTTGCTTGGCGCGCTCGGCGCGCCCTGGCTCATTCGCGTGGTGGCGCCGGGCTTCCACGACGACATGGAGAAGTTCACGCTGACCGTTGAACTGACCCGCATCACCTTCCCCTACATCCTGTTCATCGCGCTGGTGTCGTTCGCGGCGGGTATTCTCAATACCTGGAACCGCTTTATCATTCCAGCCTTTACACCGGCGCTGCTCAATGTGGCGCTCATCGGCATGGCTTTGTTCGCCGCGCCGTATTTCGATCCGCCGATACTGGCGATGGCCTGGGGGGTGTTCCTTGGCGGCGCGCTGCAATTACTGTTGCAGGTGTTTCCGCTCGCGCGCATCAAAATGCTGCCGCGCCCGAAGTTCGATCCGGCCTTTCCCGGCGTGCGGCGCATTCTTGTCTTGATGGGGCCAGCAGTGCTGGGCGTGTCGGTGAGCCAGTTGTCGCTGCTCATCAACAATATCATCGCATCGTTTCTCCAGACGGGCAGCGTGTCATGGCTCTTCTACGCCGACCGTTTCATGGAATTCCCCGCAGGAATGCTCGGCGCGGCGCTGGGGACGATCCTTTTGCCCAGTCTTTCCAAACTCCACGCCGAAGAGCGCCGGGAGGAGTTTTCCACGCTGCTCGACTGGGGGCTGCGCCTGACCTTGTTGCTGGCATTACCCGCAACGCTGGCGCTGGCGATTCTTGCCGTGCCGCTGATCTCGACTTTGTTCCAATATGGGGCGTTCAGGGCCGATGATGTGTTTCATACCCGCGATGCGCTGCTCGCTTACAGTGTGGGATTGACCGGGATGATCCTGGTCAAGGTGCTGGCGCCGAGTTTTTATGCCCGGCAGGACATCCGCACGCCGGTAAAGATCGCTATCCTTTCCCTTGCCGCCACGCAGTTGATGAACGTCGTCTTTGTCTATATCGGTTCGCTCGCGCATGCCGGGCTGGCCTTGTCGATCGGGCTGGCCGCCTGCCTGAATTCGGGGCTGCTTTATGCGGGGCTGCGGCGGCGCGGAGTTTATGTTCCGCAGCCAGGCTGGGGGCGTTTTGCACTCCAGATGCTTACGGCCCTATCGGTGATGGGCGCAGTGCTGTGGTTCGGCGCGGGCGAGTCTGAAACGTGGCTGGCGCGCGGCGGCTGGGCGCGCGTGCAATGGCTGACGGTAATCGTTGTGGGCGGGGCGGCGAGCTATTTCGTTGTATTGTTTGCCTGCGGCCTGCGTCCGCGCGACTTTCGCCGCCGCGCCGTGCAGTAGGCCGGGCCGTCGCTGGATCTGGATGCCGTCGGGGAAACGCCGGTTGATCGTCATTGCGAGCGGGGCGCGGCAACCCAGTGCGGCGTATATGGATTGCCGCCCTACGACGACCCTTGGCATCGGACGAGGGGAGGCGTTCAATGCCTGCTCGGCTGAGCCTCGGCAGCGTGAGACCGGGAGACCCTCCGGTCAAGAAAAAAATATTACGTGACGCTATTGTTGACGTTTGAGTTTGGAGTACACTCCGGGACATATTTCACGCATCGTAGCGAGGCGCGCCATGCTTGACGAGATTGTCGAAACCGCGTACCGGACATTTGCAGCCTATACCGCCCCGGAAGATTCCGGGTGCCAGTGCCCCCTGTGCAGGCTCGGCGAAAGCCACAAACGCCTTCGGGCGATGGCCGTGCGGGAAATTCCCGACGAGCTTTTATGGCGATACCATTTCTCCGCGCATGGCGAGAAGACTCCGGTGAGGGAGATCAAGCATTTTCTACCCCGTTATCTCGAAATCGTCAGCCATTTTCAGTTCGATCATTTCTGGGCGGAGATCGCCCTGAATCGCCTTTCGCTCGCCAAGGATGAATGGACGCTCGAAGAACACGCCCTGCTCAAGACCTGGGCGCGGGCGTTTTTCGCGCATTGCCTGTCACAGTATCACGATCGGGATTTCGCTCCCGACGCGCCGTATATCGAGAACATCGTCGACCTCATCATCATGCTCGCGCATGGCAATTTCGATCTCAGCCCGCTGCTCGACGACTGGGGCGGTGACACACGCCTTTCCGCGTTACTGCATTTCAAGGATTTGCTGCTCTGGGGCTTCAACAAGGATATGAGCGCGCTGGAAAATTCCTTTGCGGCGGACGACAAGCCGCTCTGCGCGATGCTTGCAGGCTGGGCGCAGCAACCCGACGTGGCGGCGCATTTCATTGCGGCGTGCGACAAGGCCATCGAGGGAAGCGAGCCGATTCTCGATATGGCGCACGCCTGCCACGCCGGACGCGCCCATCGGGAAGAAATCAGAAGCGTTCGCCAAAAGCTCAGGGAATGGCAGCAGTCGCGGAGTTCGTGACCGATCCTGCGTACACGCTGTTTGCGCGTTATCGACTTGCCCTTCACCCATATCCATATTCTCGGAAAGCCGCTTTCTCTTCATGCTGACACTTGCCGGACATTCGGATTTTCCATTTTTCGATCCATGCGACGAAACGCGAGCAATCGCCCGCGCCTATGGCGCCGTTTGCACGCCGGGTTTCTTCAGCAATGACAGGGAACCGAAACTGCGGTATCGCGGCGGATCGAGCGCCGTGCAAGGAAAACCCATTCCGCTGGCAATCCGGCGCGGCCCGTCCGAAAGACCGCCCGTTTTTCATCCGGCGGGCAATGAAACAAGCCGGGGGACCAAGGCCAAGGTCGTGGGGGGATAAATCAGGCGGCGAAAAACAGAAATGGCCGCAGCTCACGGAACAGAGAGAAGTATCGGCAACACCATAGATGTAACCAAAAGGAGAATCCGCAATCATGCGTATGACAAACAGCAGGTATTACCGCACCCTGGTCAGCGGCTCGCTACTCATTATGGGTGTAATCTTCTTGGGCTTCCTCGCGCATTCGTCTTCCCTCACAGGAACGGTCGCATGGATTCTCATTCCTGTAACGATCGGCATCGCCATGGGCGCTTCCGTTCCAGAGATTTTGTTTTGTGTCGTGGCCTCGTCCTGTCTGATGGGATACGGACTGCTCGTCCGGAAGCGGCACGCGCTCACCCTGTTCTGGAGCGGCTTTATCCTGTTCTTCCTGGCCGGGCTGATGGGCTGGCAAACGCGCATCGGTTAGGGAAGCGCTGCGCTGATTTATCGTCAACGCAGCCGCCAACAAGATTGAAGACGGACGGCGCTCAAATCAGCAGCATGCTTTCGCGTACTTCCCGCGCCCTTTCCAGGGCCTCGCGCGCTTCGTCGCAGCGGATGCGCACCGGCAGCACGGCATGGCGACGGCGATCGCGCGAAGTGAGTTCCATGAAATGAATCTCCGCCGCATCCGCATCGTGCGCATCGCCGTTCTGGATGACACCGGCGCGCGTCACCCATAGTTGCACCGGGTCGAGGCTCAATGCCTCCTCGGGCTGCATGAGGAAACCGGCAAGTTCAGCGACCACGGCATCCGGCTGCAAGGACTCGAACTGCCGTCGCAGGCGTTCGTCCAGCGCGGCAATGTAACGCGAAGGGAAACCCGCCCGCCCATCCGCCGGATGGCTGCGCAGGCGTACCCGCTCCAGCTCGCGTTCAGATTGAAGTGATGTATACGCCACCCTGGCCAGCTCGATATGCCCGGCGAAGGTGCGCAACAGACTGTCGAACGCCGCCGCCCGCAAGGCCGCGCGGGCCGTATCGGAATCGGCGGCGGGAAATGCCAGCGCCCGGTCGGAGAGCAGGAGCAGGGATTGCGATACATCGGTCGCCATGATGCCATGCTGCATGGCAACGCCAAGCACCTGCTTTTCCGTGTGCCGCGCCGCCATCAGGGCGAAAAAACTGTCGCTCTGGTAAGACTGCGGTTCGGCAAGGTAGGCGCGTACCGGCGCGCTGGCGGCCAGCATGTCACCGATGTCGTCGGCAGAGGCGAAAAAGGCGTGCACAAGGGGATCGGCGGCGAAATGCTGGCGGCCAATATCGACCGGTCGCGGCAGCGCGTCGACAAGGCTGGCGCAATAACCGAGAGCATGCGCGACCGGCGCGGCCAGTTTTTCCTCGAAACCGGGCGTCATGGCAAAAACCTTGTCCACCACTTCAACGACGCGCTGTAATCCCGCCAAGGTATCCGGATCGGCGGGCGAGGCGGGTGAAAGCCAGGAAAGAAGCCGGGAAAGCGGATTCATTGCTGTGAGAGAGAGAAAAGTGGAGTTGGCAATGTAACCGCGCCGCCGCTTCGCGGAAACCCACTTTGCACGGGATATCCGTGAAAAAGGACGCATGCCATGCGGGTGCGCTAAACGCATTTTATTATTTTCTCGACACGACCCTTGAAATCGCTTGGCGTCGTCCCTATTATTGGCACTCGCCTCAAACGAGTGCTAACAGCCAGCCCAGTATGGACTGGTGGTTTTTCCCGGCGGGCATGCCGCCCGTCTCGTCGATTTTGTAAACAGAGGAGCAACGCCAATGAAAATCCGTCCCCTGCACGATCGTGTGATCGTCAAACGTCTGGAAGCCGAGCGCACCACCGCCAGCGGCATCGTGATTCCGGATTCCGCGGGCGAGAAGCCCGACCAGGGCG
>JAIRMC010000143.1 GCA_031258965.1 Azoarcus sp.
TCAGGCGGCCAGTTCGGCGGCGGTCTTGCCGACGATGGATTCGTCCTCCGCCTCCATGATGCCGAATTCCATCAGCAGGTCTTCCAAGTCTTCCATCTCCAGCGGCGTCGGAATCACGAACTTCTTGTTGTCGATCACCTTGCGCGCCAGCGCCCGGTATTCGTCGGCCTGCCCCGCCTTCGGGTCATATTCGATCACCGTCATGCGGCGGATTTCCGCGTGCTGCACCACGTTGTCGCGCGGCACGAAGTGAATCATCTGCGTCCCCAGCCGCGCCGCCAGCGCCTCGATCAATTCATCCTCGCGGTCGGTCTTGCGCGAATTGCAAATCAGGCCCGCCAGCCGCACGCTGCCCGAATTGGCGTACTTCACAATCCCTTTCGAAATGTTATTGGCCGCGTACATCGCCATCATCTCGCCCGAGCAGACGATATAAATCTCCTGCGCCTTGTTCTCGCGGATCGGCATGGCGAAACCGCCGCACACCACGTCGCCCAAAACGTCGTAGAAGACGAAATCGAGGTCTTCGTCGTAGGCCCCTTCTTCTTCCAGGAAGTTGATGGCGGTAATCACCCCCCGCCCGGCGCAACCCACCCCCGGCTCCGGCCCGCCGGATTCCACGCACTTGACGCCGCCGAAGCCGGTGGACATCACATCCTCCAGTTCCAGATCCTCCACCGAACCGGCCTCCGCCGCCAGGTGCATGACCGTGGTCTGGGCCTTGGAGTGCAGGATCAACCGGGTGGAGTCGGCCTTGGGGTCGCAGCCGACGATGAGAACCTTCTTGCCAGCTTCGGCCAGCGCCGCCACCAGGTTTTGCGTGGTGGTGGACTTGCCGATGCCGCCCTTCCCATAAATGGCGCATTGACGCAGTTTTGCCATGGTGTAAGCTCCTTTTCACAGAGTCAGATGTTGCGGGAAATACCAGCTTGCCCCTTCCCTGTCGCACGAACCGTGCCAACCCCGAAAGTCTTCTATAACCCGATGATTCAAAATAAAAAAACAAAGAGACAAGGTTTTTCGCGTAATGCGGGAATATGACACTCCCGCCGATCTTTGTCGGGCATCCGACAAAATGCCCGCGCCAATGTCCGATCCGGTACTTACCCTGCCGCGAACGGTCTGCCTGCCCTTCAACCGCTGCAACCTGCCCGCCGTCATCCTCGGCAGTCTCACTTTCCAGCGTTATCCGGCCCCCCTGAAACTCGACGGCGTGGAAGAACTGCACCGCGATCTTTTCCGCCGCCTGGACAACATCCCGGAGGGCCGCCGCCGGGCGGAAATCTTCCGGGATTACGTGACCGTACACTTTCGCCTGGAGCATCTGGACGAAGCGGGCCTCACGGAGACCCGCGCGGGCCGCGCCAACGCCAACTACATGAGCATGATCCGTGGCTGGTACTTCGATTCAAATGGCCGGGAAAGCGCGGCCCTGAAGGGTTGGGTCGAATCCCGCTTCGGACTTGCGCCGCGCTACCACGGGGCGGCGCTGCGCGAGCCGGAAAGCGAGGCCCAGCGGCACTACCAGCGCATCCAGGCGCGGACATGTTATGGCACCAATGCATTGGAGAGCCAACTCGACCTGGTGTATGCCTATTGCCAATATGAATTCGCCCGCACCTGTCCGGGCACGATCCACCTGACGCTCCATCGGGGCGTCAATCGCCTGGAAGATCATGAATTGCTGGGCGGCAGCCGCAAGGAACCCGTTCTTCTCCTCAACAATCTCAACTCCTTCACCGGCATGCGCGAGCGCGCCGGGGAATTCGGCGACACCATCCTTACCTTGCAAGTCCCCGTCGCCAAAGTCTTCTTCCATAGTCGACTGCTGCCGGGCGTGCTTCAGGGCGAAGCAGAGTTTCTGGTCGTGGGAGGCGTTTATGAGGTGGAAAGCGCGAGGGTGTAAGCTTTGCGGCGCGGATGAATAAAAATTTCGAGAATCCACTGATTTCATGCCCCTCCAGCCTGCTTCGCTCCAGTTCGCCGCCGACGGCACGCCTTTTTCCGAAGCTTATGGCGATGTCTATCACGCCGCCGAGGGTGGACTTGGGCAAGCGCGGCATGTCTTTCTCGCGGGGAACGGCCTGCCGGAACGCTGGCGCGGGCGCGAGCGGTTTGTGATCGCGGAAACGGGTTTCGGGGCCGGGCTGAACTTCCTGGCAAGCTGGGCGGCCTGGCGAGAGGACGCGGCGCGGCCTGGCGCACTACATTTTGTTTCGTTCGAGCTGCATCCATTCCGGGTGGAAGACCTCGCCCGCCTGCACGCGGCCTGGCCGGAACTGTCGCCGCTTGCCGATGCGTTGCGCGCCCACTGGCCGCCGCTCGCGGGCGGCATGCACCGGCTGCATTTCGATGGCGAGCGGGTGTGCCTGACACTCTACTTTGGCGATGTCCGCGAGGGGCTGGCGCAACTCGATGCCTGTGTCGACGCGATTTTCCTCGACGGTTTCTCGCCCGCGAAGAATCCGGAAATGTGGTCGGCGAAAGTTTTCCACCTGCTCTCGCGGCGGGCCGCGCCGGACGCGACCCTGGCGACGTGGTCGGTGGCGGGCGCGGTGCGCGAGGGGTTGCGCCGCGCATGTTTCGTGACGGAAAAAGCGCCCGGCTTCGGCGGAAAGCGCGAGATGCTGCGCGGCCATCTGTTCCCGCATCCGCGTCGCGGAGACGCGCGGCCCGCGCCGCCTGCCGCGCATCACGCCATCGTGATCGGCGCGGGCGCGGCGGGGTCGGCGGTGACCGCGCGGCTGGCGGCGCGCGGGTGGACGGTGGATGTCATCGACGCCGAAAGCGGGCCGGGCCAGGGCGCTTCGGGCAACCACGCGGGGGTGCTGCGCCCGCAGCCCAGTTTCGACGATAACCGGATGAGCCGCCTGACCCGCGCGGGCGCGCTGTACGGCTGGCGGTACATCGGGAAGGCGCTGGCGGCGGGCGGGCCGCTCCAGGCGGCGGCCTGCGGAGTGCTTCATCTAGCGCGCGACGCCGCGCAGGCGCGGAAGATGGCCTCGGCGGCGGCGCGCCTTGCCCTGCCCGGCGAGTTGCTGCGTTATGTGGATGCGGCGGAAGCGGGCGAAATCGCTCGCTGGCCGGTCTCCTTTGGCGGCTGGTATTTCCCTGGCTGCGGCTGGGTGCGGCCCCCCAGTCTGTGCGCGGCCAACCTCGCCGCGCATCCCCAATATATCCGCACGCACTGGATGCGCCGCGTAGCCGCTATCGCGCGCCGAGGCGAGCGCTGGCATGCGCTGGCCGATGACGGCGGCACGATCGCCGCCGCGCCGGTGATGATCCTCGCCGCCGGAACCGGCCTCGCGGGTTTCGCCCAGGCCGCGCCCCTGCCGGTCATCGCCGCACGCGGACAGGTCAGCGTACTGCCCGCCGCGCCGGGAAGCGCGCCGCGCGCCGTGGTCTGTTGCGGCGGCTACGTCACGCCCGAGGTCGAGGGGCGGCGTTGCGCGGGGGCGAGCTTCGATGTGGACGATGCGGACGCCCACGCGCGCCTGTCCGATCAACAGGCGAATCTCGCCAAGCTGGAAGCCATTCTTCCCGGCTACACCGCCGGGCTGGATGCCGCCGCCCTCGGGGCGCGGGTGAGCTTCCGCCCGGTTTCGCCTGATCGCCTGCCGATGGTGGGCGCAATCCCCGCCGTCGAGGCCGCCGCGCCGCCCGCCTCGCTCGCCGCACTGCCCCGGCACGACGGGCTGTACGCGGTCTCCGGTTTCGGTGCGCGGGGGCTGGCGTGGGCGATGCTCGCGGGCGAAACGCTGGCCTCGCGCATCGCGGGCGATCCGCTGCCGCTGGAACGCGAACTGGTCGAGGCGATGGATCCCGCGCGTTTCCTATTGCGCCGCCGCCGGCGATGGGCCGCGAACATGACGGAAAGCGACGAAGGATGAAAAAGGGCCATCGTTTCCGCTACATCCCGAGGGACTTCAAAAGCGCATCCTGATCCTCCCGCCCCTCGGCGGATACCGCCCCGTTGCCGTTGCGGGCCTGTTCCAGCAAGGCGTCGGGGTCGATTTCCTCGGTCTCGAACTCGTTGAGTTTGATGAACTCGGTGTGGTCGATCGCCATTTCGAGGTAAAAAATATTCCCGCCTCCGGTCTGGAACGTCACCCGCCGCGATTCGGGCTGGTCGAGATGGGTGTCGATGGAAAGCGCCACCTGCTTGGTGAGCGCTAGCATCTTGGGCTGGTTCTGGGTGATGTGGGTTTGCAGGTTCTGCGACACTGTGCGCGTAAATTCACCGGCGATCTGGTTCATCAGTTCGCCCATGGCGTTACCCACGTCGTCGGCGGTGAAATTGCGGGCAAGCCCATCTTTCGCCATGCCCATGTTGAGCATGTAACGCTCGTAAAGCTCCATGGCCGAGGCGGCGGAAAAATTGATCACCACCAAACCGGAAAAACCGCCGTCGAACAGCACGAAGCAGCCGATGTCGGGCTTGAGGCAAGTGCGGGAAATGCGCTGGATCATCCCGGAATAAGCGATCCGGCTCGTAGTGGCCAGATGCAGCACCTTGACGACGGAATCGCACAAGGATCTGAGAATGTCCTCGACGCCGAACACTACCGGATAGTCTTTTTCATTCATTTCCGCCGTCCGCTGGGAAAAGGGGGAATCCGGTATATCACAGGCGCACGGGCGCGGCGCGGGCGGGCCGCACATGCCGGAACGATCATAGGAACATATTCGCCCGCGGCGGGCTTCCGCCGCTCGTGTATCGCGGCCCGCCGGCGGCGACTCGCGTATCTTCTTGACGCAAGGTTTGACATACCCGCGCCGATTCCCCAAGATCACCGGCTTCATTCCCCATTCTCCGCGAATCGAACCCGATGCCCGCCTCGCTCCTGCAACGCTCGCTTGCCGCCGTCTGGCATCCCTGCACCCAGATGAAACACCACGAAACCTTGCCGCTGGCGCCGGTGATCGCGGGCGAAGGGCCATGGCTCATTACCGAAAGCGGCCAGCGTCTGCTCGACGGCATCAGTTCATGGTGGGTCAATCTTTTTGGACATTGCAATCCGCGCATCAACGCCGCCTTGCGCGACCAGCTCGACCGGCTGGAGCACGCGATGCTCGCCGGTTTTACCCATCCGCCCGTGGTCGAACTCTCCGAGCGGCTGGCCGCGCTGACGGGCGGCGCGCTCGGACACGCTTTCTACGCTTCGGACGGCGCATCGGCCATCGAGATCGCGCTGAAGATGAGCGTCCATGCATGGCGCAACCGGGGAGTGCCGCGGAAAGACCGCTTCCTGTGCCTGGAAAACGCTTACCACGGTGAAACCGTGGGCGCGCTCGCCGTAACCGATGCCGCCCTGTTCCGGGATGCCTACGCGCCGCTCGTGCGTCTGGCCGAAACCGTGCCTTCACCGGATGCGCGACGCGCCGCGCCGGGCGAATCCGCCGCCTCGGCAGCCCGGCGCGCCGCCGAGGCGCTGGCGGAAAAGCTCGACGCCGAGGGCGAACGCATCGCCGCCTTCATCCTCGAACCCCTGGTGCAGGGCGCGGCGGGCATGGCGATGTACGACCCGGAATACCTGCGGCTCGCCCGCGCCTCGTGCGACCGCCATCAGGTGCATCTGATCTGCGACGAGATCGCCGTCGGCTACGGGCGCACCGGCACTTTTTTCGCGCACGAACAGGCGGGCGTCCGGCCCGATCTGCTCTGCCTCTCCAAAGGCATTTCCGGCGGCTACCTGCCGTTATCCGTCGTGCTGTGCCGCGACGAAATCTTCCGCGCTTTCTACGACGACGACGTGCGCCGGGGCTTTCTGCATTCGCACTCCTATACCGGCAATCCGCTCGCCTGCCGCGCCGCGCTGGCGACGCTGGCTATTTTCGACGAGGACAACGTGCTCGCCGCCAACCGCGAACGCGCCATGCTGCTGGAAAGGCTGCTCGCGGAGACGTTCTCCCGCCGCGCGGCGGTGCGCCATCCGCGCCAGCGCGGCATGATCGCCGCTTTCGATGTCGAAGGCGCACCGGCGGATTTCTCCCGCCGCTTTTTCGCCGCTGCGCTCGATGCCGGGGCGCTCTTGCGGCCCATCGGCAACACGGTGTATTTCATGCCGCCCTACGTCATGGACGAACCCGAACTGCGTGCGCTGTTCCAGGCCGCGGCCCAGGCGCTTGACCGCGCGCTGGCATGAACCGCCCAGCCAGCCTCCCCCCTTGAACGAGGCATCAGGCCCGGCAATCCCATTTCCAGGGCATTTGTGACGCGAAGACGCGCCGCAGGCGGCGCAGGCGGCACGGCACAAGGCGAAATCGGCAAAGTCACGGATGATCTAGAAATGGAATAAGCCCCGGAAAGTTTTCCGTAACGTCCGGAAAATCTTCTGTAACGTCCGGAAAGTTTTCCGTAACATTCGGAAAATCTTTCGTAACGCCCGGAAAGTTTTCCGTAACATCCGGAAAATCTTCCGTAACGCCCGGAAAGTTTTTCGTAACGTCCGGAAAATCTTCCGTAACGTCTGGGACGCCCGTAAACCCTTGTTATGCCATTAACCCGCCACGCGCAATATCCCCGCCCACAGCGGCACGGTCAGCATGGCGGCGAGAATGCCGTAGCCCACCAGCGCGGCGGCCAGCCGGGGGGCAAGGTTGTGGGCGATGGCGAGTACCCCGGCGGTAATCATCGAGGGCATGGCGGCTTCCAGCACGTTGGCGGCGAGCATGTCGCCACGCATACCGGCAAGCAGGGAGCCGCCCAGGACCAGCGCGGGCAGAACCACGAGCTTGAGCGTCAGCCCCAGGGCAAGCGGGCGGATTTCCTCGGAGGGTAGGCGAAAGCGCAGCGATAGCCCCACCGCGAGCATGACCAGCGGCAAGAGCGCGTCCGCAAGGCTTTTCAGGCCATGAGCGAGCCAGCCGGGCGGGTCGGCGGGTATCACCGTCAACGCCAGGATCAGGGCCACCGTCGGCGGAAAGAACAAGACGCGGCGGGCAATGACGGAGAGCGAGAGCGAAGCCCCCCCGCCGTAGCGGGCACAGATGACCATGCCGAAGGTGCTCAAGATCAGGCCGTTGCCGAACTGGTCATAGACTACCGCGTAGGCGAGCGCCTCCTCGCCCCGTAATGCCCGGATCATCGGGTAGCCGATGAAGCCCGTGTTGCCGAGCAGGGTGCAGAGCAGCAGGGCGGCGTAAACATCGTCGCGGAAGTGGAAGCGCCGGGCGGCAAGCCACAATACGCCCCAACTGACCAGCCCGAGCAGCCACGGCGTCGCCGCCAGCCCCACGACGCCCCAGTCGAAGTGCAGACGCGGCAGGTAAAGCAGGATGGCGGCGGGAAAACAGAGATAGAGTACGACCCGGTTCAGCACGTCGGCGGCGTTTTCCGGCAGCACTTTGCGCCGGGCAAAGGCATAGCCCACGGCGAACATGGAGAGGATGAGGATAAAGGCTTCGATAGCCATGATTCACGCCAAGACGGACGGCGGCCCGATGGCCAGGTTCAGTTGTCCGGCCCGCCCTGCTTCCCTTGCCCGTCGCCGAAGCGGCTGCCGAGGTACTGGCCGAATTCCTCGCCGATTTCGGGGTGGCGCAATCCGAGTTCGATCGTGGCCTTGAGATAGCCGAGCCTGGAGCCGCAATCGTAGCGCGCGCCGTCGAACTGATAGGCGAGCACCGCTTCTTCCCTGAGCAGCGCGGCAATGGCGTCGGTCAGTTGTATTTCGCCGCCCGCGCCTGGCTCAAGGGCGTTGAGGTGCTCGAAAATTCGCGCGGTGAGGATGTAGCGCCCCACCACGGCCTGGGTTGTCGGCGCTTCGTCAGGGCCGGGTTTTTCGATGATGCCGGTCATACGCTGGATTTTGCCGTCCTGCCGTTCAGTGCTGACAATGCCGTATTGGCGGGTATCCTCGCGCGGCACGTCTATCGTGCCCAATACGGAGCAACGGTGGTAACCATAGATTTCGGCCATTTGTTGCATGACGGGCTTGCCATTGGGGTTGTCGATCAGGTCATCCGCGAGCAGTACGGCAAAGGCCTCGTCGGTGCTGATGACGCGGCTCGCGCACAGGACGGCGTGCCCAAGCCCCAGGGCTTCGGACTGGCGAATGTAGATGCACTTCACGTTTTTCGGCACGGTGTGGCGCACGACCTCAAGCAGATCCGCCTTGCCGCGCGCTTCCAGTTCGGTTTCGAGTTCGTAGGCCTTGTCGAAGTGGTCTTCAATCGAACGCTTGGTGCGGCCCGTGATGAAGATCATGTCGGTCATGCCCGCGGCGACGGCTTCCTCGACCGCGTACTGGATGAGGGGTTTGTCGACAATGGGCAGCATTTCCTTGGGGCTGGCCTTGGTGGCGGGCAAGAAACGGGTGCCCAGTCCAGCCACGGGAAAGACAGCCTTTGTTATTTTGTTTGGCTTGCTCACGGGTCAATCTCCTTTTAATTGTTGCAATAGTCCGGTTTCATCCAGGATGTCGATGCCCAGCTCCCTCGCCTTGTCGAGTTTGGAACCGGCTTCTTCTCCCGCCACGACGTAATCGGTTTTCCGGGAAACGGAACCGCTCACTTTGCCGCCCGCGTTTTCGATAAGCGCCTTGGCGTCATCGCGTTTGAGGGTGGGCAATGCGCCGGTCAGCACGAAGGTTTTTCCGCTGAACGGCCCCGGCGGCGCACCGGCCCGGCCTTCGTTTTCCGGCCAGCGCACACCGGCTGCGACCAGGCATTCGATGACTTCGCGGTTATGGGCTTCGGCGAAGAAGTCGAGAATGGATTCGGCGACGATCGCGCCGACATCGGGGACTTTTTCGAGCGCCTCGGCGCTGGCTTGCGAGAGGGCGTCGAGTTTGCCGAAATACTGTGCGAGGTCTTTCGCGGTGGATTCGCCAACATTGCGGATGCCGAGCGCGAAGATGAGGCGGGCCAGGGTCGTCGCCTTGCTTTTTTCGATGGCGGCGAGGAGATTGGCGGCGGATTTCCGGCCCATGCGTTCCAGCGTGGCGAGCATGGGCAGCGTGAGAGCGTAGAGGCCGGCGGGCGTTTTGACGTGGCCGCCCGCGATGATTTGTTCGACCAGTTTTTCGCCCAGACCTTCGATGTCCATCGCGCGGCGGCTGGCGAAGTGCAACAGCGCGCCTTTTAGCTGTGCGGGGCAGACGAGGCCGCCCGCGCAACGCGCAATGGCCCCGCCTTCTTCCCGCACGACGCGGGAGCCGCATTCGGGGCAGGTTTCAGGCAACTGGAAAGCCGGATGGCGCGGCATCCGCCTGAGATAAGGGCCGGATATTTTCCGCATGCCGAAAGCGCGGAGGGTTTCCAGGGCGGACAAATACGCTTTCCGCCCCCGGAAACGCATCCGCGCGAGCGGGCGTTCTTCCGGCACGACGTTGACGATTTCGGGGATCACGTCCCCGGCGCGGCGCACGATGACGGTGTCGCCGACGCGCACGTCCTTGCGGCGCGCTTCGTCCTCGTTGTGCAGGGTGGCATTGGTGACGGTAACGCCGCCGACGAAAACGGGTCTGAGTTTCGCTACCGGCGTCAGCGCCCCTGTGCGCCCAACTTGCACGTCGATGGCGGTAACGACGGTGCGCGCTTCTTCGGCGGGGTATTTGTGCGCCACTGCCCAGCGCGGTTCGCGCGAGCGAAAGCCGAGCCGGTTTTGCAGGGCAAGGCTGTTGACTTTGTAGACGACGCCGTCGAAATCGAAGGGGATCTGCGCGCGCTGCTCGCCCATGCGGTCGTGGAAGCCGGCAAGCGCCCGCCAGCCCCGCGCGACGATGCGATGTTCGCAGACGGGGAAGCCGAAGTCCGCCAGGGCGTCGAGCAGTTCCCGATGCGTGGCGGGCGGGTTCCAGCCTTCGACCGCGCCGAGGCCGTAGGCGAAGAATTTGAGCGGCCGATTTGCGGCAATGGCCGGATCAAGCTGGCGAATGCTGCCCGCCGCGCCATTGCGGGGGTTCACCAGGGGTTTTTCGCCGCGCGCCCGCGCGCTTTGGTTGTAGCGGGCAAGATCGTCACGGCGCATGTAGACTTCGCCGCGTACTTCGAGCACGGGCGGCGCAACGCCTTGCAGGCGCAAGGGGACGTCATGGAGGGTTTTGAGGTTTTGGGTGACGTCTTCGCCGTTTACGCCGTCGCCGCGCGTGGCGCCCTGCGCAAACAGGCCATGCTCGTAGCGCAGGCTGACCGCGAGACCGTCGAATTTCAGTTCCGCCGCGTATTCGACAGGCGGGGCGGCCCCGGAAAGTTCGAGTTCGCGCCGTATCCGTGCATCGAACTGTTCCGCGCCGCTCGCGCCGGTGTCTGTCTCGGTCTGGATGGAGAGCATGGGCACGGCGTGCGCGACGGTCTCAAACTGCGCGAGCGGTCTGCCGCCAACCCGGCGCGTCGGCGAATCGGGCGTAGACAAGGCCGGATATTCAGCCTCCAGTGCCTGCAATTCGCGGAACAAGGCATCGTAGGCGGCGTCGGAGATCGTCGACGCGTCGCGTTCGTAATAGGCGCGGTCATGGGTTTCGATCTCGCGGCGAAGCTGTTCCGCGCGGCGCGCCGCATCGTCGACGCTCATGTACCGAACAGACGGCGGGCGAGCGAGCCGCCAGGAGGGATGCCTTCCTCGTTCATGCGTATCTGATAGCTGCGAACACGGTTGTGGATGGCTTCCAGGGACTCCGCGCCGAAGGGCTGCCAGTTGTCGTCGACGATGGCCGCGCCGAGCGTCTTGGCGAGATGGGACGCAAAACGCATCATGCCCTCGAATTCCGCCGCCGCGTCGACAACGCGCGGCAGGTCAAGCACCAGGCTCAGGTGTCTGGTTTGCAGGGCGGCCAGCGTGGTGCGCTCGAACAGCGCGTGTTCGCCGTTGTTCAGGACGTAGAGGGTACGCTTGTCGCTGGCGCGGGCATGAAAGGCGCCATCGCCTTCGAGCCGCAACCCCTCGGTTTCGGCGAGGGAAAAAATCCGCGCGCCGCTCATCGTTTTGTCGGAGACGACGTTGACGGCGATTTGCACGTCGACTTCGGCGCAGAAGCGATCGAGCGCCCGCGCGTTGCCAAGCACTTCGATACGCGATGGAATTCCCGCCGGTACGGCGCGGAACCGGTCGGACAGTTTCTGGATGCCGTGTACGTAGCGCAGGAAGTCGTTCTCGCTGACGACGCCTTCGCGGTCAACCAGTTGGAGCGCGACAAGAAAGCAGTGATACGCGCCGGTGATGTTGCCGTTGATGCGCCGCCAGCGATTGTCGCGGTCGTCGAACGCATACCAGCGCAGGGTTCGCGGAACCTCGTCGAGCAATTCGGCCTGGGCCGTCCAGAGACGCGGCGCGTCGATGGGTTCCACGGCCTCGATGCGGATGCAGCAATCGAGGCGGGGATCGAGCCTGTCCGGCAGGGGCGGCTGCGAACGCGACTTGACCGGGGTGAGAGGGGCGGCGCTTTTCTTTCCTTCCGCCACGGATGGCCCGCCGCCGGATTCGTCCTCGCCGTCCGCTTCGCCCTGGGCAGCGGAAAACCCGCCCTCGGTGTGTTCGAGCAAGGTATCGGGAAGCGGGCCGGGAAAGGCGCGATCGGCATGGCGGCGGTGCCGCCCCTCCTGCCATTTGTTGAAAATGACGATGGCCGCGACCACGGCGATACCGGTCACGATCAATGCGATTTGCAACGTATCCATATTTTTAGCGCACCGTTTCCATTGCTGATTCGAGTTATGCCGCCACTGGCTCGGCCAGGCGCAGCGCCGCTTCCATATCCACTTCCACCACCCTGGAGACGCCCTGTTCCTGCATCGTCACGCCCACCAACTGCTGCGCGGCTTCCATGGTGATCCTATTATGGCTGATGAAAATGAACTGCGTCTGCGTCGACATCTGTTTCACCATCTCGGCGTAGCGCCCGGTGTTGGCGTCATCCAACGGCGCGTCGACTTCGTCGAGCATGCAGAACGGCGCGGGATTGAGCTGGAACATCGCAAAAACCAGCGCAATCGCGGTCAGCGCCTTCTCGCCCCCGGACAACAACTGGATCGACGCATTCTTCTTGCCCGGCGGCTGCGCCACGATCTGGACGCCCGCATCGAGGATTTCTTCCCCGGTCAGCGCCAGCGCCGCCCGGCCTCCCCCGAAAAGCTGCGGGAACAGTTTGCCGAAATGTTCGTTGACCGCATTGTAGGTGGCCTGCAACTGCTCGCGCGTTTCGCGGTCGATGCGGCGGATGGCGTCTTCCAGCGTTTCGATGGCCTGCATCAAGTCGTCGTTCTGCGCGTCCAGATAGCCCTTGCGCTCGGCGGCGGCGCGCAGCTCCTCGACGGCGGCGAGATTGACCGCGCCCAGCGCGGCGATGTCGCGCCCAAGCCGCGCCACTTCGCGCTGGAGCGCGTTTTCGCCCGGCGCGTTTTGCAGAAGCGGCGCCAGCGCCGCTTCGTCGGCCCCGGCTTCCGCCAGCCTTTCGTCGAACTGCGCGATGGCGAGTTCCGCCGCCTGCGCTTCCAGCCGCAAGTCGGCCACCCGCGCGCGCAGGGGCGCGGCGTCCTGCTCGGTGTGCTGGCGCAGCGCCTCGGTTTCGCGCAAGACCGCCGCGGCCTGCTCCAGTGCGTCGCGCCGCCCGGCCAGCGCCGCTTCGCGGCTGTCGCGCAGATCGAGCGCCGTTTGCAGCGACTCACGGCAACGGCTGTCGCTGGTCGCCTCGCGTTCGGCCTCGCGTTCGGCCCGTTCGCTGGCAATCCGGGCAAGCTGCTCGTCCGCCAGTTGCGTGTTGCGGGCATTGTCTTCCAGCTTGCCCGCGCATTCGCGCGCCGAAAATTGCGCTTCCTGAAGCTCGCGCGCCAGCGATTGTTCCAGCGCGCCCAGGGCGCGCAGGGCTTCGTCCCGCTCCCGCAGCGCGTCCAGGGCGGCATCGAGTTGTCCGCGTTGCAGTTCGGCCAGTTCGGCGGCGCGGGCGTATTCGCGTTCGGCCCGCTCGTGGTTTTCGCGTTCCGCCTTTTCCTGGCGCGCCAGTTCGGCCAGGTCGCTGGAGATGCGCGCCCGCTGTTCTTCGGCGCGGCTCGCGGCCTGGGCGAGTTTGAGCACTTCGACGTCTTCGGCATGGCGCGCGCCCTGCGCCGCTTGCAGATCGCGGCGAAAATCGTCGATGTGGGATTGCGTCCCGGCGGCGGCGGATTCGGCGGCGAGCAAGGCGTCATGCGCGGCGAGCGCCTCGTCTTCGAGCGTCCGCAACTGCGCGGCCAGCGCGTCGATCTCACGCTGGCGTTCGATGACGCCATGCGTGCGGCTATCGGGCGCCACATGCGCCAACATGCTGCGGCTCAATATCTGCCCGCCACGGCTGACCAGGCAGACGCCGGGGGCGAGTTCGGCCCGGCGGAGAAGCCAGCCGTCAAGCCGCTCGACCGCGAACCAGCCATGCAGCCAGTCCGCGAGCAACGCCTGTTGCGCGCCGCCCTCGGCGCGGACATACGCGCACAGGGGCATCGCCCCGGCTGGCGGCGGCAAGGCGCCGGGCGCGGGCAAAGCCGCCGCCCCGGCAAAACCGAGCGCCAGCGCCGCCGCGGGCGGCTCGGCAAGGAGATCGGCAGCCAGTGCGCCGCTCTCTTCCGTCACCAGCGCCGCGAGCCGTTCGCGCAGTACGGTTTCCAACGCGGTTTCCCACCCGGCCTCGACTTCCAGCGACCGCCACAGCGGCGGCAAGCCCTGGCGGTCATGGCGGGCAAGCCAGTCATCGGGTTCGCCCCGGGCCGCGGCCTTGGACTGAATCTGCGTCAAGGCGTTGTGCCGCGCACGCAATTCGGTCAAGCGGCGCTGCGCCGCGCGCTCGGCCTCGAACGCCTCTTTGAGCGCCATCCGCAACGCGGGCTGCCGCGCCTGCGCCCCGGCAAGCGCTTGTTGCAAGGCTTCGCAACGCTCGCGCAAGGCGTCGAGCCGCGCCTGCCGCCCGGCCAGCAGGGCGGCGTCCGGCCCCTCGATGCCGCCATGCTCTCCGTCGAGCTTCGCGCGGCGCTGGATCAAGGCGTCAAGGGCGCGTCCGGCATGGACGCGATGGGCATCTTCCACCCGCAATTGCTGTTCGGTCGCCGCCAGTTCGCGCCGAACCGCCGCGACGGTGGCTTCGGCGGCCCGTTGATCGGATTCGCATTCCGGCGAGCGGCCGGAGATTTCCTGGTGACGCGCCTCGGCCTGTTCGACGCGCAGGGCGGCGTTTTCGGCCAGCGCCTCCCATCGGACACGCTCCATATCAAGCGTTTCGCGGCGGATGCGCCAATGATCGACATCGACATCGAGTTGAGCGAGGCGGGCATCGAGCCGCTGCCGCGCCTCGCCCAGATGCCGCAACTCGGCCTCAAGCCTCGAAACCTCCGCACCCGCCGCGAAAAGATCGCCCTGCGCAAGGTGCATGGCCTCGGACGCGGCCAGATGCCCGGCGCGCGCCTCTTCGAGCGCGCTATCCAGGGTTTGCAGCCGGGCATTGTCGGCGTCGATGCGGGCCGTGGCCGCGTTGAGTTCTTCCATGGCGCGGGCGCGCCCGTCGCGCGCTTCGTTGCGCTTGATGAGCCACAGCAATTGCTGGCGCTCGACGAGGGCGGCATTGAGCGCCTGGTACCGTTCGGCGGTGGCGGCCTGCACTTCGAGATGTCCGATGCGCTCGCCCAGTTCCATGCGGATGTCGTCCAAGCGGGCGAGATTGTCGCGCGCGTCCGACAGCCGCCCCTCGGTCTCGCGCCGCCGTTCGCGGTAGCGGGTCACGCCCGCGGCCTCTTCGAGAAAGCCCCGGATTTCCTCCGGACGGGCTTCGATGATGCGCGAGATCATCCCCTGCTCGATGATCGCGTAGGCGCGCGGCCCCAGGCCGGTGCCGAGGAAGAGGTCGATCACGTCGCGGCGGCGCACATGGACGCTATTGATGTAATAGGTCGACTCCCCCGTGCGTTCGAGCACGCGGCGCACGGCGATTTCGGCATAGGGCGCCCATTGTCCGGCGGCGCGTCCGGCGGTATTGTCGAACACCAGTTCGACGCTGGCGCGCGATACCGGCTTGCGGGTCGTGGAGCCGTTGAAGATGACGTCCTGCATCGACTCGCCGCGCAGCGCCGAAGCGCGGGTTTCGCCGAGCACCCATCGCACGGCGTCGATAACGTTGGACTTGCCGCATCCGTTCGGCCCGACGATGCCGACGAGATTCCCCGATGTACGCACCGTGATCGGATCGACAAAGGTCTTGAAACCGGCGAGTTTTAGCTTGGAAAGGCGCAAGATCGGACAAAGCGGAACGAAACGGGGGCCGCGCATGATAGCATCCTTCGCCCGCCCGGCTCCGGGATTCTGTCCCAGGGCGGATGCACGGACCACGCCGAAAGCGAAGCATGGCAAACCATTAATCCGCCTGTCGCGCAACCGCTTGTGCAAGCCCCGCGATTTTGCTTGCGGAAACGCTGATCGGATGTTCAGTCCCGGCATTTGCGGGATCGGATCCAAGACTTTGCAAGGATTCCCCGGGTATCCGCTCAGGCTGCTTCGAGCTTCGCCAGCGAGAGGATGAGCCATTTGACGCCAGCATCGCCGAAGTTGATCTGCGCCCTGGCGTCTCTGCCGGAGCCTTCGGCGGCGACGATCACACCGAGGCCGAAGCTCGGGTGACGCACGTTCTGCCCGATACGCAGACCGCCGGGCAGGTCGCGCGCCAGCGCGGCGGCGGGCGCGGCCCTGTCGAAACCGCCGGAGGCGACCGTCCAGCCTTGGGGGTGACGCCCGCCCGGCGTCAGCCGCTTGACCAATTCCGCCGGCACTTCTTCAAGAAAGCGCGAACGCAGGTGGTAATGAATCTGGCCGTGCAAGGAGCGGCTCTGGGCGCAGGATAAATACAACCGCTCGCGGGCGCGCGTCACCGCCACGTACATCAGCCGCCGCTCTTCTTCCAGTCCGCCTGCGTCGGTCAGGCTGTTGGCGTGCGGGAAGAGTTCTTCTTCCAGGCCACTGAGGAAAACGGCGTCGAATTCCAGCCCCTTAGCCGCATGCACGGTCATCAATTGCACGGCGTCCGCATCCGCCCCGGCCTGGTGATCTCCAGCTTCGAGTGAAGCATGGTTGAGAAAGTCCGCCAGCAGTGCGTGCGGCTGCGCCCGCGCCTCGCCGCCAGGGGATTCGGCGCGGAAGTTGTCGGCGGCATTGATGAGTTCGTCGAGGTTCTCCAGCCTGTCCTGCCCTTCCTTTCCCGCCTGATAGTGGGCGCGCAGGCCGCTACGCTCGATGACGTGTTCCACCAGTTCGGGCAACGGCAAGGTTTCAGTTTCGCGGCGCAGCTCTTCGACCAGGCGCACGAACTGGCCGAGCGCGGCGGCGCTTTTGCCGGTCAGAAGCGGCACGGCGGCATGGAGACTGATGTTCCCGGCGCGGGCGGCGTCCTGGAGAGCTTCTTGCGAACGCGCGCCAATGCCCCGCGTGGGAAAGTTCACAACCCGCATGAAGGCGGTATCGTCGTCGGCGTTGGCAATCAGCCGGAGATAGGCAAGCGCGTGTTTGACTTCCTGGCGCTCGAAGAAGCGCAGACCGCCATGAACGCGGTACGGGATGCCGTTCGCAAAAAGCTGGTGTTCGAGTATCCGCGACTGCGCGTTAGACCGATACAACAAGGCAATGTCGGCGCGCATCGCGCCGTCGCGCACTAGCGCCTGGATTTCTTCGACGATCCAGCGCGCCTCGTCGCCGTCGCCCATCGCCTCGAATACCCGCACCGGCTCGCCCGCGCCCCTGTCCGTCCAGAGGTTCTTGCCGAGACGGTCGCCATTGTTGCGGATGATGGCGTTGGCGGCCTCCAGGATGTTGCCGTGCGAGCGGTAGTTCTGTTCGAGGCGGATGACATGCCGGACCTGGAATTCGCGCTCGAAGTCGCGCATATTGCCCACTTCCGCGCCGCGAAAGCGGTAGATGCTCTGATCGTCGTCGCCCACGCAGAAAAGCGCCGCGCCGCCCTCCCCGCCCTCGGCGGCCAGCAGTTTCAGCCAGCGGTATTGCAGGGTGTTGGTGTCCTGGAATTCGTCGACCAAGATATAGCGAAAGCGTTGCTGGTAATGACGGCGAATCGGTTCATTTCGCTGGAGCAATTCGTAACAGCGCAGCAGGAGTTCGGCAAAATCCACGACCGATTCGCGCTGGCACTGGGCTTCGTATTCCTGATAGAGCGCGGTGCGGCGGCGGGTGTAATCGTCGAGCGGCTCGATGGCATGTGGCCGCAGGCCCGCTTCTTTGTGCGCGTTGATGAAATACAACAGGTCGCGCGGCGGGAATTTTTCGTCATCGACATTGAGTGTTTTCAGCAGGCGCTTGACTGCCGAGAGCTGGTCGGCGGTATCGAGGATCTGGAAAAGCGGGGCCAGCCCGGCATCGCGGTGATGCGCGCGCAAAAGACGGTTGCACAGACCGTGGAAAGTGCCGATCCACATTCCCCGCGGGCTGGCAGAGAGCATGGCTTCGATACGGGTCTGCATTTCGCGCGCCGCCTTGTTGGTAAAGGTGACGGCGAGGATGCCCGATGGAGACGCCAGACCATTATTGAGCAGCCAGGCAATGCGGGTCGTGAGCACCCGCGTCTTGCCCGACCCCGCCCCGGCGAGCACCAGCGCGTGCTGCGCGGACAGTGTGACGGCTTCGGTTTGTTGCGGGTTCAGGCGGGCAAGCAGATCGGACATGAAATAAAGCTCCTTTTGAACGGCCGTCATTCTAACTTTGCTTTGCAAGACCTCCGCGCATGTACTACACTAGCGATTGTGCAGGGCAGCAAATCACCACGGCGTAAAGTCGCCCCACGGATTCGCCGCAGGCTCAAGCGACTAAAAGGCAAGGGTAATTTCTGCTTGGCGGCGCATTTTGCGGGACAGCATCCCGAGCATGTGCCGGTAACATCTGTTATTTGCGGGACGCCTTGACTGGGCATCTCGCGCGGGTTCCCTCCCTCTCCTTTTCAGGAGATTTCCACCCGGTCCGTCCGGGTGTTTTTTTGCCCGCGCGGCGTGCCGCCGCCCGCGCTCCGCTTTGCCGCGTGTATTGATTTTGCCGGGACAGTATCGGAGAATCATTTCCGCCCGCACACTTTCCATGCTCACGAGGGGAATATTCCATGACACACACTCTCGCGCGGCGGCTCGCGCTCACTCTGCTTACGGCATCCGTATTTCTTGTCTCCGCTTGCGGAACATTTTTTTCCACCGAGGTGACGATCGCCCTGGATAAAGGCAGCTATCTTCGCGGCGAAGAAATCATTGCCACAGTCAAGGGCATCACCGAGAACATAGACAACGACAAGGCTTTCCTGGGCATCTACGCGCCCGGCGCCCGGCATGAGGAGCGGCTCGACCACGTTTATCTTCACGCCGGAGAGTCACAGGTGGCGCTCTCCACCCCGTCCAGGCAGGGCAGCTACGAGCTTCGTTTCTACCACAAGGCGCCGGCAAGCGAGAAAACGCTGTCTGGCAAGCTGCCGTTTGTCGTCAATGGCGATATCGACGTCACCCTGGCACTGGACAAAACGGTTTACGCGCGGGGCGAGGAGATCACCGCCACGCTCACCGGCGTTACTGAACGGATGAACAAGGACGATGCGGCGCTGTTCCTCTACCCGGCGGGCGGCGTCCACGACAGCGGGTACTTTTACGGAAGCCGCGCCAACATCGGTGACAGCCAAGTGGAATTCTCCACACCGCCGGAAACCGGGGTCTATGAAATCCGGTTCTATCGCAAAACCCCGTCAAATGACGATACCCTAGCCGCCAGCGTGCCCTTCACGGTCGAGGGCGAGGTGAAAGTCACTGTGAAGCTGGACAAGAAAACCTACGCAGGCGGCGAGAAAATCGGCGTCACGCTCGACGGCGCCACCCGCCGGATGAAAAAGGACGGCGCATTCCTGGCCATCTACGAAGCAGGCACCGGGCACAACGAGAACATCACGGATCTTTACCCCCTGCCCGCGGGCAACCGGGAACTGCTGTTTCGCGCCCCGCACGAATCCGGCGCTTACGAAATCCGCTTCTACCGTAAAGACAACCCAAAAAACGATGCGACACTGGCCACCACGGTTCCCTTCACGGTCAAGCGTGTAACGCAGCGCCGTTGAGTCCGGCCGGATGATCCGGGAAGCGCGCCTTCGGGCGCGTTTTTCATTGGGCGCCGTTTCGGCGAATAGCGCTGTCACAAACTTCTGAAATATGGGCAATTCGTTGAAAGGGTTGGGACAAGCCGCTAGAATGCTCCGGCCAAAGTAGATCGAACATTTCATTTTGACAAAAGAAAAATACGCTGCCATCGTCGTGCAGTGGACATCATGGGGAAACCGGCGCCACGCGCCGCGCACACGATTCGAGCGGCGCTTGGCCGCCGCCGAAACCGCGCCCGGCGAGGCGCTGGCATGAACCGCCTCGACACGCTACGCGCCGCGCTCGCCGCGCTCGACCGCAATCACTTGCGCCGCATCCGCCGCGACAACGAACGGCCCTGCTCTCCCCGCGCGCTCATCGACGGCAAAGCGTACATCGCCTTTTGCAGCAATGATTATCTCGGTCTGGCCGGAGACCCGGGGCTTGCCGATGCGCTCGCCGAAGGGGCGCGGCGCTGGGGCGCGGGCGCGGGGGCCTCGCATCTGGTGTCCGGCCATTACACCGTGCAGCACCATCTTGAACGGCGGCTCGCGGCTTTTACCGGACGCGAGCGGGCGCTCGTCTTCCCCGCCGGATTCATGGCCAATTGCGGCATCGTCCCGGCGCTGGCCGGGCGCGGCGACGCCATCTTTGCCGACCGGCTGAACCACGCTTCGCTCATCGACGGCATGTTGCTGTCGCGCGCCAGGGCGCATCGTTACCCGCATCTCGATCTCGCCGCGCTCGAACGCCTGCTGGCCGCGAGCGACGCGCCAGCGAAGCTCATCGTGAGCGATGCCGTGTTCAGCATGGATGGCGATGTCGCGCCCCTGCGCGAGTTGATGGCGCTCGCCGCGCGGTTCGACGCCTGGCTGCTGATCGACGACGCCCATGGTTTCGGCGTGCTCGGGCCGCAGGGGCGCGGCACGCTCGCCGAGGCGGGCTTGCCCGGCGATGACGCCGAAGGCTGGCGCTTGATCCAAGTCGGCACGCTCTCCAAGGCGGCGGGAGTCGCGGGCGCTTTCGTCGCGGGCGCGGAGGAAGTCATCGAATGGCTGATGCAGAAAACGCGCACGTATATTTTCACCACCGGCTCGCCCCCCGCGCTGGCGCAGGCCCTGCTCGCCAGTATTGATCTCATCGAGGACGGCGATGCCCGCCGCGCCCGGCTCGCCGCGCTGATCGCCCGCCTCGCCGCCGGTCTCGCGCAAAAACGCTGGAAACGCCTGCCCTCGCGCACGCCGATCCAGCCCCTCGTCGTTGGCGACAACGCCGCCGCGATGGCGCTTGCCGCCGCGCTGATGGACGAAGGGCTGTGGGTTCCCGCGATCCGCCCGCCCACGGTGCCCGAAGGCAGCGCGCGGCTGCGCATTTCGCTGTCGGCGGCGCACGCGCTGGATGACGTCGACCGCCTGGTCGCGGCCATCAACCGGCTGGAAGACCGTTTGTGAAGACAATGCCGCTGGTGTTCCTGCACGGATGGGCGATGACGCCCGCAATCTGGCAGCCGATGGCCGGCGCCCTGGGTGGCGATGCGTCCGATATTCACATACCCGCCCTGCCCGGCCACGGCGTTGCCACGGCCAACCCCCGGAACAGCCTCGCCGCCTGGGTCGAGGCCCTGGCCCCCGCGCTACCGCGCGACGCCGTCCTCGTCGGCTGGTCGCTGGGCGCGCTGCTCGCGCTCGAACTCGCCCGCGTCCGGCCCCGACAAGTCGCCCGGCTGGCGCTCATCGGGAGCACGCCCCGCTTCGTCGCAAGCGCCGACTGGCCGCACGGGCTGGACGAAAAGACCGTCTCGGACTTCATCGAAGGCTATGCCCGTGATCCGGCGGCGACCCTGCGGCGCTTTCTCATCTTGCAGACCCTCGGCGACGATGCCCGCGATCATCTGTTCCGCAGGCTTTCCGAGGCCGTCTGCGCACCGCGTGACGGACAAACGCCCAAGGCGCTCGCGGACGGGCTGCACATCCTCGCCGCCACGGATCTCCGCGCTAACCTCGCGGCCATCGAGCAGCCTGTCTGCCTCATCCATGGCGATGGCGACGCCTTGATGCCGCCCGCCGCCGTCCGCTGGCTTGCTGATACGCTGCCCCGCGCCCGCCTGCGCATGCTGGAAAATCGCGGCCACGCGCCGCTGGTTTCGGCCCGTGATGAATGCGCGGCGGCAATCCGCGCACACCTGCGCGCGGAACTCGATTGAAACCATGGCCGCCCTTGCCCGCAAACACGAAATCCGCCGCGCGTTCGACCGCGCCGCCGCCACTTACGACGCCGCCGCCCGCGTACAGCGCGAAGCGGCGGCGCGCCTGGATGCTTTCGCGCGGACACCGCCGCAAACCGTGCGTTGCGTGCTCGACGCCGGTTGCGGCACCGGGTGGGCGCTGCCCGGACTGGCGGCGCGCTTTCCCCAGGCGTGCCGGATCGCGCTCGATTTTTCCCCCGCGATGCTTGCCCGCGCCCGCGCCTTCGACGCCCTGCCCCTGTGCGCCGACATCGAACGCCTGCCGCTCGCCGACGCCACGGTCGACCTCTACTGGTCGAACCTCGCCCTGCAATGGTGCGACCCGGCCAGGGCGCTCGCCGAAGCCGCCCGTGTGCTCAAACCAAGCGGCACGGCGTGGATTGCCACGCTCGGACCACAAACCCTGCACGAATTGCGCGCCGCCTTCGCCGCCGTGGATGACGATGTTCACGTCATCAATTTCGTCGACATCGCCCGCTGGTTTGCCATCGCCAGGGCCGCGGGCTTCGCCATCGAAGCGCACGGACAGACCCTGCTTTACGAGATCGCCGCCGATTTGCGCGAACTCCTTGGTAACATCAAGGCTATTGGTGCGCGCACCGTCGGCGAAAAACGGCGGCGGCGACCACTCGGACGGCGCGGCTGGCAAATACTCCAGTCCGCCTACGAAACGTTCCGCCGCCCCGGCGGCGCACTGCCCGCGACCTACGATCTGATCCTGCTCGCCTTGAGGAAGCCTGTATGACGGCATTCCGCGCCTGGTTTATCACCGGAACCGATACCGGCGTCGGCAAGACTGCCGTAGCCTGCGCCCTCATCCATGCCGCGCGCGCGCAAGGATTCGCCGCCCTCGGCATGAAGCCGGTCGCGGCGGGAACACAGCAAATCGGAAACGAACAGATCAACGAAGACACCGCCCGCCTGCGCGCGGCCAGCAGCTTCGACCCCGGCCCAAACCTCATCACCCCCTATTGCCTGCGCGCCCCCGCCTCGCCGCACATCGCGGCGGAAGACGAAAACATCCGCATCGAACCGCCACGCATCCGCCAAGCTTTCGACGCGCTGCGGCAGCGTTGCGAGCGCCTGTTCGTCGAAGGCGTGGGCGGCCTGCTCGCGCCGCTGGGCCAACGCCTCGACGCCTCGGCCATCGCCCATGAACTGGGCCTGCCTGTCATCCTCGTCACCGGCCTGCGCCTGGGCTGCATCAATCACGCACTGCTCACCGCCGAAGCCATCGCCGCGCGCGGCCTGCCTCTGGCGGGTTGGATCGCCAACGCCCTGGAGCCGGAAATGCCGCGCCTGTTTGAGAATATCGACGCCCTGCGCCAGCGCATCGACGCACCGCTCTTGGGCACACTACCGCATACCCCCGGCGCAGCCCCCGCCGCGCTGGCACCTTTCGTCTCACTACCTGTTTAACACGAGGTCAAGCATGAACACGGAAAACACCACCGAACACGCTGGAAACACCACCGAACACGCTGGAAACACCGCCGAACACGCCGGAGATACCGCCGAACAAGCCGGAAACACCTCCGAACACGCTGGAGATACCACCGAACAAACAAAGAACACGACCGGGCAGGCAGAGAACGCCGCCGAGCAGGCAGAGAACGCCGCCGAGCAACCGGAGGCGACAACCCTCACCCCTCGAACGACCCTTGCTTCAGACTCAATGATCCGCGCCCTCGACACAACCACGCTTGCCGTCGGCGCGACAAGCTCCGCGCCGGATACGGCAGCCTCCGTGACGGACACCGTCGCCGCCGCGGCGGACGCGCGGGACAAAGACAAAAAACCGGGACTGGCGTCATACATCCCCATACTGCTCATTGCCGCCATCGCCATTGCCGCCGCCGTGGTCTTCAACCTGAATCTACAGACCGAGGATGTGCCGGAAAACCTCTCCCTGCCAACGGAACCGATCATACCCGCGCCGCTCGAAGAACTTCCCATGGAAACCCTGTTGCAAGACCTCGGCCCCAAACAGACGCCCGAGGACGCGCCGCCGAAACCCGAACCCAGGATAATGCCCCACGCCAAATTCGACGAACTCAACAGAGAAGCCCAAACCTTCAGCGAAACCGCCGAAAAGTATTACCGGCAGGGAGATTGTGCCAATGCATTGGCCTTTCACCGAAAAGCCCTCGTCAATTTTGAATCGGCGCTTGGGCATCTCACGAAACAACTGCCGCTATTCGAGGAAAAGCTCGGCCCGGATCACGACACCACAGCCAAAACACGGACCAATATCGCCCAGATGCGGAACATCGTTGCCTCCACCAACAGCAATATCGGCGAAGCGCACCGTTGCCAGAAGCAATACACGCAGGCATTGAAATGGTTCCAGCAAGCCCTGGCGATCCAGGAAAATTCAAAAGACGCCAACACGGCCACGACCTACAACAACATCGCGCTCGTCTACGACGACCAGAAAAATTACACGAGGGCGCTGGAGTGGCTCCACAAAGACCTTGCCATCAGCGAAGCGGCGCAAAATACCGACACGGCCACGACCTACAACAACATCGGCATGGTGCGTTTCCATCAGGGCAACATTGCCGACGCGCTGGAATGGTACCGAAAAGCCCTGGCGATCCAGGAAAAACGCCTGGGCGCGGATTCCCCCGACGCCGCCATCATTCGCGGCAACATCGGCGAAGCCTATCGCACGCAAGGCGATGACGAAAACGCGCTCACCGAACTTTTAAGCGCATACCGGACGCTCGTGACCCAATATGGCGAGAACAACCGGCATACCCGCGCGGTCAGGGGAAACCTGGCGCGCGCCTACGACAAGACCGGCAATACGCAACCTTTCGCTGCATGGCTTGCCCAAAACCTGTCTCAATAGGAGAGCGTCGTGAAGTTTTTTCCGAATTGCCTGGGCGCCCTTTTCGCCGCGACCCTTCTCGCCGGCTGCGCCATCACCGGCGACCCTGCTGACACATCATCCCCGCAGACCGCTGGGACGGCGGCATCCGACGCAAAAGACGCCGCCGCCTACGAAAACGAAGCGCGGGAACGCCACGAACGGGGCGACGCCGCCGGTGCGTTGGAAGCGTACCGGCAAGCCCTGGCAATTCGGGAAAAAACGCTGGGCGCGTACCACCCCGATGTCGCCGCGAGTTGCGACGACATCGCCCTGCTTCATATCGGCCAGGGCGAATACGCGCAAGCACAGGCGTGGTACCAGCAATCGCTGATAATCCGGCAAAAGGCGCTGGGCGCGGATCACCCCGACGTCGCCGCGGCCCATGACAACCTCGCCTGGGTCGACCTCAGCAAGGGAGATTACGCCAAAGCCATAGAGCAATACCAGCAGGCACTGGCGATACGGAAAGCCATCATCGACGGCGACCAGGCCGACACCATCAAGACCCACAAACAGATTGCCAGCGTCTATCACCGCCAGGGCGACTACCCCAACGCGCTGGCGTGGTACCAAAAGGCGCTGGAAGTCCGCGAGCGCGTACAAGGGCCGGCGCACCCGGACACGCGCAAGGACTACAACTTCATCGCCGCCATCCATGACAGCCAGGGCGACCATGCCAACGCGCTGGCGTGGTACCAGAAGCTCCTGGCGATCCAGGAAAGCGTCGCCGGTCAGGACCACCCCGAGACCGCGGTCATCTACAACAACATTGCCACGGCGTACAGCAACCAGAACGACTACAGGAACGCCCTGGCATGGTACGAAAAAGCTGCGGCGACCAACGAAAAAGCCTTGGGCGCGGAACATCCCCACACCGCCGCGATCCGCAACAACATTGCAAAGGTTCACTACAACCGGGGCGAATATAGCAAGGCCCTCGCGGAATGCCTGACCGCCTACAAAAACATCGCGGCCAACCTGGGCGAAGCCCACCCGAACGCCCAGTTGGTCAAAGCCAATCTGGAAGAAATCTACCGCGCGCTCAACCAGCCCAAGCCTTTCAGTCAATGGCTCGACGAAGCCCTGCGCTGACGCGCCGCGAATGCCGGGAAACCCCCGAGCGTCAGCCGGACGTCAGGACAAGGTGCGCCGTTCGGCCAGCGCCTGGGCGATGGTGCCGATGTCAACGTGTTCGAGTTCGCCGCCGACCGGCACGCCGCGCGAGAGACGGCTGACCGTCAGGCCGCGCGCGGTGAGCAGCGTGGCGAGGGTGGCGGCGGTGACTTCGCCTTCGTTGGTGAAGTTGGTGGCAAGGATGACTTCCCGCACCCGGCCGTCGTCGGCGCGGGCAAGCAGGCGATCCAGCCCCAGTTCGCGCGGGCCGATGCCGTCGAGCGGCGAGAGGCGGCCCATCAGTACGTAGTAAAGGCCGTCGTAGGAGTGGGTCTGCTCAATCATCGCCAGATCGGCGGGCGTTTCGACCACGCACAGGCGGCTCGCGTCGCGGCGGGGATTGGCGCAGCGCGCGCAGATTTCTTCTTCGGAAAAAGTGTTGCAACACGCGCAGTGGCACAGCGTCGACAGCGCGCGCTCCACGGCCCGCGCCAGCCGCGCCGCGTTCTTGCGGTCGTGTTGCAGCAAGTGGTGCGCCATGCGTTGTGCCGAGCGCGGCCCCACGCCGGGCAAGCAGCGCAGGGCCGCAATCAGTTCGTCGAGACTCGAAGGCGCGGCCATCAGAATGGCATCTTGAGTCCCGGCGGCAGGTTGAGTCCGGCAGTGAAGCCGGACATCCTTTCCTGGGTGACGCTTTCCACCTTGTGTACCGCGCTGTTGACCGCCGCCGCCACCAAGTCTTCGAGCATTTCGCGGTCGTCCATGACCGAGGGGTCGATGTTGACCCGCCGCACCTCGTATTTTCCGGTCATGGTGACTTTGACCATGCCCGCGCCGGATTCGCCTTCGATTTCGAGCGCCGCGATCTGGTCCTGCATTTTTTTCATGTTTTCCTGCATCTGCTGGGCCTGCTTCATCAGGCCGCCAATTCCGCCTTTCATCATTCGATGGCTCCTTGGTGGATAAGAGTGTGCTGTGACGCTGTATGGAGGGTTATAACAGTCTGACCGTGTTTTCGCTCAGGCTGGCGTCGAAACGCTCGATCAGCCCGAGTACGAAGGGGTCGCGTTCGAGCGCCGCCATGGCCTGGGCGTGGCGTTCGCGGCGGTCGAGTTCGTCGCGTTGCGCGGGGGTTTGTCCGGCAATGGCGCCGATTTCGATGTGCAGTTTCATCGGACGGCCAAGGGCGCGGGCCAGGTCGCTTTCGATGCGCGCGGGCACCGTGCCGTTGATTTCGAGCAGGTGGCGATGGGTGTCCGAGAGGCGCAGGCGCAGGTCGTCGCCCGCGCGGCCGATCCATTCGCAATGTTGCGCCAGTTCGCGCGCCAGTCCGGAGAGTCCGAGCGCCTGCACGGTTCCGCGCCAGTCGCCGCGCGAGAGAGCCGCCGCGACCGCCGTTTCGCCGTCGGCAGGGCCGCTTTGGGCGGCGGGTTCCCGCGACAAGGCGTTTACGTCCATGTTTCCTTCCCGGTCGGCGCGCATGCTGGCCGAATCGGGAAGATGGATCGCGGCTTCGGGCGGCAGGCTTTCCCATGGCGGTACGTCGTCGGCAGGCTCCGGCCTGGGGGCGGGCGTCCGCGCCGGGGCAAGGGCGGGAATCGCCATTGTCTTTTTTTCCGCCACGGGCGCAATGGGCGAAACCGGCGGCTTCCAGGCCGCGCCGTCTGGGCCGCCGCCCGCCGGGGGCATGCCGGGCGGCGGTTGTTCGGGGCGGAAGGCCAGGAGCCGCAACAGGCTCATGGTGAAGCCGGTATATTCGTCGGGCGCGAGCGCCAGTTCGTCGCGCCCGTGAATGGCGATCTGGTAGGCGAGTTGCAGGTATTCGGCGTCGAACCGCCCGGCATGGATGGAAAGTTGCGCGCGCTCGCCTTCGTCGGCCACGGCGGCGGGCGCGAACTGTACCAGCGCGATCCGCGCCAGCAGCGTCGCCAGCGCCTGCAAGGCGGCATCGAAGGACAGACTGCGCGCTTCCATGCCGTCGGCCACGGCGACCAGGGCGTCGGCGTCGCCCGCGGCCAGCGCATCGAGAATCGCGTAAAGGTGATCGTCGCCCACGGTGCCGAGCATGAGCGTGACCTGTTCTTCGCGCACTTGGCCCGCGCCATGGGCGATGGCTTGGTCGAGCAATGAGAGCGCATCCCGCATCGAACCATTGGCGGCGCGCGCAAGGTGGCGCAGCGCGCCCGGCTCGAACGTTACGCCCTCGGCTTCGAGTATGCGCGCGAGGTGCCCGGTGATCTGCCCCGACGGCATCTGCTTGAGATTGAATTGCAGGCAGCGCGACAGCACCGTGACCGGGATTTTCTGCGGATCGGTGGTGGCGAGAATGAATTTGACGTGCTCGGGCGGCTCTTCGAGCGTTTTCAGCATGGCATTGAAGGCATGCCCGGTCAGCATGTGCACTTCGTCGATCATGTAGACTTTGTAGCGCCCCGCCACCGGCGCATATACGGCGCGGTCGAGCAGCGCCGCCATGTCGTCGACGCCGCGGTTGGAGGCGGCATCCATTTCGACGTAATCGGGAAAGCGGTCGGCGTCGATGGCGCGGCAGGCATCGCATTGCCCGCAGGGCGTGGCGCTTACGCCGGTTTCACAGTTGAGCGCCTTGGCGAGAATGCGCGCGATCGTGGTCTTGCCCACCCCGCGCGTGCCGGTGAATAGCCAGGCGTGGTGCAGCCGCCCGGTGGCGAGCGCATGGGAGAGCGCCCGGACGACGTGCTCCTGCCCGACCAGCGTCTCGAAGGATTTGGGCCGCCACTTGCGCGCCAGTACCTGGTAAGTCATGGGGGGCGATTCTACCGTGCGCGCAAGACAAAAGGGCGCCGCTCACGCAACGCCCCTGGACCGCTCAATACCACCGTCTTACTGTTGCCTGTTCCCGCGCACGAGAAAGGGCAGGTTTGCCGTGGCCGCCTTGCCGCTGGCGTCGCGCACGGTGATGAACAGGCGATAGGCGCCGGGAGTTTCCGGCGCGCGAAAGCGCACGCTGGCGGCGTCGGCGCTGAGTATTTCGACGCCGACCGCCGCGGGTTCCGGTTCGGCGTCGCCGCCGCCGAGTAGTTGGCTGGCTTCCCGGCGCAACCGCCAGCCGGTGACGAGCGCCTCGCCGCGCGCATCGACCCCGGCAGAGACGATTTCCCCCGGTGCGAATTCGTCGGCGGCGATGCCGATGCCAAGGATGGTCGGCGCGGGCCGCGCGGGCGGACGGCCCCAGGCGGCGGCAAGCGCGTCGGTCATTTCGGTCAGGCTGCCGTCGGCAAGCAAAAGGCCGTGCCAAGTTGCGGTCTGTTCCTGTTTTGCGCCCCAGAGGAAGGGGAATACGCCGCGTATTTGAGGCTCCTTGCGCAATTCGGCGAGGGTGTGGCGGAAGTAGGCGGCTTTTTCGCGGCTAGTGAGTTCGACCGGCGCGCCCCAGGGTTTGCGCCCCGCCTGCCATTGCCCGAGCGGGCCGAGTTCGGTGATGAGCAGAGGTTTGGCGATGCCCGCGGCACGCATGCGTTCTCCGAGGCCCGTGGCCGCACCGGCATAGAGATTGATGCCGACGAGGTCGATATTGGCGCAGCAGGCGGCGAGCGGCCCGAGGCGTTCGGGGCCGCCGTCGGCAACGGTCATTAGCGTGGGGTGGACGGGGTCGAGCGCCTTGATCACGCCGCCCAGGCGGTCGACTTCGCGCCACGCGGGCAACGGGTCGGGCATTTCGTGTTCGACTTCGTTGCCGATGCCCCAGGCCAGCAGCGCCGGATGCTTGCGATGGCGGCGGACGAATTCGCGGATGCGCGTTTCTTGCGCGGCGACGGCCTTCGGGTCGTCGAGACGAAAGCCGTGCCGCGGCAGGCCGACATGAAGCCCCATGACGACGCCCAGGCCGAGCCTGCGCGCTTCGTCGAGCACCCAGACGTCTTTTTCGCCATAGACGCGCACTGCTTTTGCGCCCGAGGCGGCGAGCTTTTCCAGCGCGGCGCGGTCGCCCGCGAAGGTTGCGCCTTGCCATGGCATGGCGGGGGACGGTTCCGCCGCCATGGCAAAAGACATTGTTGCCAGCAAGGACAGGGCAAGGAGGCGGCGCAGGTTCTGGCCGGGTCTCGTCCGCGCGCCGTTCATTTATCCGCCTTGACCGCGCCCGCTTCCAGTCGCTGTTCGAGCGCGTCGGCGTCGAGATAGCCGCCTGCGCGCGAGCCGTCGGCAAAGAACAAGGTGGGCGTGCCGGTAATGCGCAGCTTTCTGCCCAGTTCCATGTTGCGCTCGATGACGGCGCTGTCGCAGTTTGCCAGCGGCGGCGTTTTGTTTTCGACGACCCAATTCACCCAGGCGACCGCCTTGTCCCTGGCGCACCATATGTTGCGCGACATGGATGTGGAGTCGGGAGAAAGAATCGGGTAAAGGAAAGTGTAGATGGTCACATCCTTTACTTTTTGCAATTCCTGGCCCAATTTCTTGCAAAACCCGCAGTGCGGGTCTTCAAATGTCGCCAGTACCCGCTTGCCATTGCCGTTGACACGTTTGACGGCCTGTTCCAGAGGCAGGGATTTGAAGTCGATGGCGGCGAGTTTTTCGAGGCGCGCGAGGGTGATGTTCCGGCGCGTCTTGGTGTCGATGATGCTGCCTTCCAGGAGAAAGCTCACCGCTTCGTCGGTGTAGTACAGCTCGCCATTGATGAGCAGGACTTCATAGAGCCTGCCCTGTGGGATGCGCGTCACCGATTCGACGACCGGCATGGGCGCACCGACGAAGGCCTCGAATTTCTTGCGCACGCCGGCTTCATCGGCGCAAGCGGACGTCACGGCGAGCGCCAGCAAGAGACCCGCCACGAACGGCAGGCGGGATAAACGGGAAAAGGGCATGACAATCTCCGGATTCGACAGGTAAGGCGGCTTCAGGATGGCGGGGTCAGAACGCGCCGTTCGCCGCGTAGCGGGCAAGCAGCTTGGCCGCCACGGGCAGGCGGGCGGCGAGATCCAGCCCCATGTTGCGCAGTTTCGCAACAAGCGGGTTGCGGCAGGCGAACAGGCGGGCGAGTGCGTCGGTTGTGTATTGCAGCAGAAATGGTTCTTCGGCCCGCGCCCGCGCGTAACGGCGCAGCAGGGCATGCTCGCCGATGTCCTCCCATGATCCGGCCGCGCCCAATAGTCCGGCAAGCGCCTGGACATCCTGGAAACCCAGGTTGATGCCATGGCCGGACAGGGGATGTATGGCATGCGCCGCGTCGCCAACCAGAGCCAGCCGCGGCGCCACGATGCGTTCCGCCCGCATGAAGCGCAGGTCAAATGCCGCGCGCGGCGTTTCGATGGCGAAATCGCCCAGCGCCCTGCCGCCCGCTTCCGCCGCCCGCTGGCAGAAATCGTCATCGGACAAGGCCATCCGCGTGGCGGCGATGCCGTCCGGCACGGACCACACTAGCGAGATGCGGTCTCCGGGCAAGGGCAGCCAGGCCAGCGTGCCATCGGTGCGGAACCATTGACGGGCGATCCCCTGATGAGGGGCCGTGGCGCGCAGATTGGCCACGATGGCTTGCTGGCTGTATGAATGGCCGTGCGCGCCGATGCCCGCGGCCTGCCGCAGCCAGGAATCGCGCCCGTCCGCGCCGACGGCCAGGGCCGCCGACAGGATGCGCCCGTCTTCCAGCGTGATGTCCACCGAGGCGTCGCGGCGCGTGAATGTCTTGGGCGCGGCGGGCGCGAATACGGCGACGTTGTGCTGGCGGGTCAGGCTTTCCCACAGTTCGTGCAGCAAGGGGGCCGATTCACCGATCCAGGCCAGTTCGGCGCAACCGCTGTCGCGGGCCTCGAAGTCGAGACGACCGCCGCCATCGCCATGCACCTGCATGCGTTCGACCGCACACAGGCGGTCGTGGTCGAGCCGATCCCAGATGCCGAGTGTTTGCAGAAAGCGGGCGCTCGCCGGGGTATAGGCGTAGATGCGGGTGTCCCACCCCGCCGGTTTGAGCGGCCCTGGGGCGGAAATGGCGTTGTCGATCAGCGCAATCGCCAGGCGGCTCCCGCGCAGGGCCACCGCCAGCGCCGCGCCAGCCAGCCCGCCTCCGATAATGATCAGATCGAATTTTTCATTCATTTGAATAGCTTCCACGCCCGCGGTTCGCGCCAGGATCCGCTCGTGACGAGGTGAGGAGTCTAACGGTTCAAGGGCTTCACGGATACGGGTCTTTTCGGCAAGCGGTGAAAACGCGCGACGCTGCCGCAATATATGAATGTTCATCGCCGCAGGCGCGTGAACCCCGCCGTCCTTCCATGGCGCGCCGCATCATTCCGCCACCTCCGTCACTGTCGCGGGAGGAAGAACGGGCACGTAGCCAACGTCTTCGATCAATTGCTGCCCTTCGTCGCTCAGGAACCAGTCGCGCAGTTTTTGCGCGTTTTCGGAAAGCGGGTAGGCGCTCACCATGTAAACGTCGAAGACCAGCGGATAACGGCCATTGCGGATGTTTTCCGCCGTCGGCTCCACACCGTCGATGGCGAGAAGGCGGACACCCGGAACAAGGGTCATGCCTGTCGCGTAAAAACGGAACGAATAGCCGAGCGCGGTGAACTGGTTACGGTAGCGGGAAGTGCTAATAGCATAAATAATACCTAGCATATCCATGGACAGTGTCTCGCGCAACGGCTTGCGCAACGGCATATCCCCCATGACCTTTTGCATGATGGTCTGGCTGCCGGAACCGGGCGGACGCTGAAACGGCAGGATTTTCCCCGCCGCGCCGCCCACCTCACGCCAATCGTTGATCTCACCGCTGTAAATGGCACGAATCTGTCGCAGTTCCAGGCTTCTGAGCGGATTTTCCTCATTGACCAGAAAAACGAAGGCTTCTTTGGCGATGGGGGTGAGCGTCAGCGTCAAACCTTGCGCGGCGGCGGCTTCCTCCTGTTCCTTCGAGGGCGCGAGCACGAAAATCAGGTCGGCTTCCCCGGCGATCAGACGCGCATAGGCGTGCGGCGTCTGGCTGTAAGCAAGGGCATTTTGCCGCTTTTCCCTTATCCACGCATCTTCGGATTTCACGTAAATAGCCCTTGCCGCAGCGGCATAAATCGGAAAGAACGCTGTCGCGCCGTCAAGCTGCGGATAGTTGTCGGCAATTTGAAGGGAAGGCGGCGCGGAAAGGCGAGGCAGCGGGCTTTTTTCCGCAAAGGCCGCATACCGTTTGGCCATCCTCATCTGGGAATTCTGTTCCTTCCGGTAATCTTCCTCCTGGGAATTCCATATTTCCCCTTTTTTCGGAACAATGCTCCGTTGAATCTGCCAGCCCTGCGCGGCGCAGACGAGGACGAGAAGGCCAATGAGTCCATACAGATAGCGAATGTTTCTGGAAAACAGATCAACGGAATGACCGGCCTTTTTCATGCCGACGCGAAACGCCCAAAAGAAGATGAAGTAGTAAAGCAAGATAGCAAAAGGAATCAGGGAAAAAATCCCGCCGTAAAAAGCGAGCAATGAGATGAAAAACGGAGGGTAGAAGAAGAATCTCCATAAATCCCCTATGAATTCAAATCTATCTATGATAACCAGTATGGCAACCCAGGCGGCAAGCAGGAAAATCGCGGGAAGGAAAAAAGGCCCGCAGCACGACAGCGCGTTTCTTGGCGGATGAACCCGGCGACCGTACCGATACGCGACTGCCCAAGAAAGCAGAAGCGCGGTAACAACAAAGCACACGACGATGACACCGACGGCAACGTCGCCCGGCAGCATCCGCATCCATCGCCCGAGGAACATGAATTGGCTGAAGAAGGTGATGAGGGATATTTCCAGGGCAAAGCTCGCCACTTGCAAGAATGGCAGACCGAACAGCGTCAGCAGGAGGGTGAAAAACCAGTATTTACGCGTAGTCATGACGCCGCCGGAACTTTGGATATGGTGAATTTCCCAAAAAAGAAAAGGTCGCCCTTGCCGCTTGCCACATTTCCCCAGCAACGGGATTGGGGTGCCCAAACGCATTGAAAACAATCAGGCCTGGAACCTGCTGTCAGAAAAATGCATGCGCCTCCCGTCCGGATTGAATTTGAACATCGGAACGCCTCGTCATCAGGATTGTTCACGCGACTTACACAAACAGTTCAAGACGCGCGATGATTGAGTGACCAGAACGGAAAAGCATGACGAGCGTAATCTGAAATTGCCCCACGGACAAGTGTCATTTGCGCTTATGGCACGGGTCTTTTCGGCAAGCGGCATGAAAACGCGCGCCGCCGCGATGTATTGAACATCGCGGCCTGATGTTCGGGAACTTGATTTCCGTCATTACGGGCGCGGCGACGCCGCCAGTGCGGCGCATGGATTGTCGCGTCGCTGGCGCGCCTCGCAATGACGCTTGTTCAGCGTTCCCTTGGGCGCTTCCGGTGCGGTGGCTGGTCGCCGAAAGCGGCGAGTCCCCCCCTCGCCCGACCGCGCGGCACGAGGCAGTGCGGGCCGTTGCCGATGAGATCGGCGCGACCCATTTTCAGCAGGGCTTCGCGCAGTAGCGGCCAGTTTGCCGGGTCATGCCAACGCAGGAAGGCTTTGTGCAGCCGCCGCTGGCGTTCCCCGCGCGCGGCGGCGATGCGCGCCGGTACGGGTACGAGATTTTTCAAGGGGTCGACACCGCTGTGGTACATGGCCGTCGCCAGCGTCAGCGGCGTAGGGAGGAAGGTTTGTACCTGATCGGGGCGGAAGCCGCGCGCTTTTAGCCATAGCGCGAGCCTGAGCATATCCTCGTCGCCGGCGCCGGGATGGGCGGCAATGAAATACGGGACGAGATGCTGTTTTTTCCCCGCGCGGCGGCTTTCGCGCGCGAAAAGCGCGGCGAAGGCGTCAAAAGCGCCAATGGCGGGCTTCATCATGTGCGCGAGCGGGCCGGGTTCGCTGTGTTCGGGGGCGACTTTCAGCAGGCCGGAGACATGGTGCGCGACAAGCTCGGCGATGTATTCGGGCGAACGCAGGGCGAGATCGTAGCGCAGGCCGGAACCGATGGTAATTTTCTTGATGCCGGGCACGGCGCGCGCGGCGCGGTAAAGGGCAATCAGCGGGCCATGATCGACGTCGAGCCGCGTGCAGATCGCGGGCCAGACACAGGAAAGGCGGCGGCAGGCCGATTCGGCTTTTTTGTCTTTGCACGCCATGCGGTACATGTTGGCGGTCGGCCCGCCAAGATCGGTGATGTGCCCCGTGAAGCCGGGACTGCGGTCACGCAGCTCGGCGATTTCACGAAGGATGGCGTCTTGCGAACGGCTCTGGATGATGCGGCCTTCGTGCTCGGTGATGGAACAGAATGTGCAGCCGCCGAAGCAGCCGCGCATGATGCTGATCGAGTGACGGACCATTTCCCAAGCGGGAATGCGCGCGTCGCCGTAGGCGGGGTGCGGACGGCGGGCGTAGGGCAGGCCATGGACGAAATCCAGTTCGGCGGCGCTCAACGGCAAGGGCGGCGGGTTGAGCCATACGTCGCGCGCGCCCGGCCCTTCGCCGTGGCGCTGCGTGAGGGCGCGGGCGTTGCCGGGGTTGGATTCGAGATGGAATATCCGAGAAGCATGTGCATAGAGCAGGGGGTCATTCCTGACCTGCTCGAAGGACGGCAGACGGATGACGCTGCGCGCGCGGCCCGCGATGCGGACGGCGGGGACGACGGTATCGGCGGCGGTTCTTTCGCACGCCTTGCCCTCACGGTAGGGATCGCGCAGCGGGTCTCTGGCGGCGGTCGCGGACGCCAAGCGGGCATCCGCCGCGGTTGCGTCGATTTCCGTCCACCCTTCAGGATACCAACCTGGCCGGGTCATGAAGGCAGCGCCGCGCAACTCGCGGATGGCGTTTACACGCTCGCCCGCGGCCAATCGCTGGGTGAGCGCGATGAGCGCCCGTTCGGCATTGCCGTAAAGGAGGATGTCCGCTTTGGAATCGGCCAGCACTGAACGGCGCACTTTGTCGCTCCAATAGTCGTAGTGGGCGATGCGCCGCAAACTGGCTTCAATGGAGCCGATGACGACTGTCACGCCGGGGAAGGCTTCGCGGGCGCGCTGTGCGTAGACGGTCGCGGCGCGGTCGGGGCGCTTGCCGGGGGCGGCATCCGGTGTGTAGGCGTCGTCGGAACGGATTTTGCGCTCCGACGTGTAGTGGTTAACCATGGAATCCATGTTGCCCGCGGTCACGCCGAAGTAGAGCCGAGGGCGGCCCAGGGCGCGGAAGGCTTCGGCGCAATGCCAGTCGGGCTGGCTGATGATGCCCACTTTCCAGCCGTGCGCTTCAAGCAGCCGCCCGATGAGCGCCATGCCGAAACTCGGGTGGTCGACATAGGCATCGCCGGTGATAAGGATGATGTCGCACGCCGTCCAGCCGAGTCCGTCCATGTCGGCGCGCGACATCGGCAGGAACGGCGCGGGCGTGGAAATGGGGGAAGGCGGCAGGATCGAAGCGCCGTCCACCCCCTGCCCCGGCAAGGCCGCCTGGGCGGCGATGCCCCCATCGCACCCGGTGAAGCCGGGTTCCTCAGTGCTGCCCATTCAGTTTCAAACCGTCGCACATGCTCAGGCCCAGCAAGGTGAGGTTTGCCGCGCCAGCGAGAAGTTCCAGTGCCTGTACCGCATAAAAGCCGCTGTCGAACTCGCCGGTTTTTGCCTTGTGCGCGAGGAACAGAGCCGAAGGGATGAGGATCAGCACGCCATTGGCAACAATCCACGGCATGCGTTTAATCTTCGCATCCACCCGCCCGCCGCGACGCTTGCAGGCCAGCGCGAATCCTGATACGCCAGTTGCCATCAGTGCCGGAACCAGCAGCAGGAAACCCCATGGGATCAGGGTCTTGACAAGCGTGACGGTTGCCTGGGAACAGAATGCCTCGCTCAGCGCGGTGCTCAGCCAGAAAGTGGCGATGCAAAGAATCGCAAAAGCTCCGGCGACGGGATGAATGACTTTTTTCACGATACTCCCCGTTCGCCCGTACCCGATCGGGCGGCATGCACATGCGATAACGCCGACAGGACACGAATCGCCGCGTCCAGATCGGCGGTGCTGAAGTTGCTGGAAATCGCTTCCACATGCTGTTGCCAGCGTTGATGCAGATCCCGGTAGGTTTCCTCGCCCTGCCGGGTCAGCGCGTACAAAGGAGAGCGTTTGTGCGCAGGATTGGGCAAGGCTTGAAACAGCCCTTCTTCGACGAGCAGATTGACCTGCTTTTGCACACCCTGCCGGGTGATGCCCATGAAAGCCGCGATCTGGGGAACACTGGGCGGTTGCGGAGCCAGGGCGACCGCTCCCATCACTTGCCAGCGCGCGCTGGTCAGTCCAAGGAGCATACAAAAATCATTGCCCCACTCGATGAGCAGCCCGTTCAGTCGGAAAACCGACAATGCCACGCTGCTTAGTTTTTCTGCTTTGCCTGAATTCATGAAAGCCCCCGGAATTGGCAGGCAATCTACATTAACGGAAACCGGTTGTCAAAGAACCGTGGAGTTCCGGCATCAATCTATGTAGAATTCATCTTTCGGGTTATATATTGGCACATGGAAAAGATGCCCCACACAACCATGAAATGCCCCTGCTGCTGCACGGCGGAACTGATCCACGACACGCGCGACGTGCCCCATACCTGCAAAGGCGAAACCACCACCATTCCTGCTGTGGAGGAAGATTTCTGCCCGGCATGCGGCGAAGTCATCCTGAACCGTGAGCACGGCGACAGGTACAGCGAACTGATTGGCCTGTTCCAGCGTCAGGTAAACGCCACCTTCGTCGATCCTGACTCGTCACCCTGACCTGCTCAACGAAGTCAGAACCGCCTGAGCTTTCCGGAACCGCTCTCTATACCGCCTCGCCGTTCATCCAGCCCTTACCAGCAACACCACCGCCTGAGCGGCGATACCCTCGCCGCGCCCGGTGAAGCCGAGTGACTCGGTAGTCTTGCCCTTGATGTTGACATCCGCCGCGTCGATGTCGAGGTCGGCGGCGATGTTGGCGGCCATTTGCGCCGCGTGCGGCAGGATTTTCGGTTCTTGGCAAATGATGATGGCGTCGACATTGCCGACTTCCCACCCCGCCGCCCGCACTTTGGCAAAGGCGGCGCGCAACAGCACGCGGCTGTCGGCCCCGGCGTATTGCGGGTCGGTGTCGGGGAACAGCCGCCCGATATCGCCGAGACCGGCGGCGCCGAGCAGCGCATCGGTAAGTGCGTGCAAGAGCACGTCGGCGTCGGAGTGTCCGAGCAGACCGCGCCCGAACGGGATGGAAACGCCGCCGAGTATCAGCGGACGGCCCGCCGCCAGCGCGTGGACATCGAACCCCTGCCCGATGCGGAAAGCGGGCCTCACGGTGTTTCCTCCTCTTTGCCGTCCCCCTCCCCGCGATGGCGCAGGATCCATTCGGCGAGGCAGATGTCGAACGGCCACGTCACTTTGATATTAGCGGCATCACCTTCGATCAGCCTGGGCCGCAGACCGGCGGCCTCGATGGCGCCGGCTTCGTCGGTGACGCTGCGCACACTCTCCAGCGCGCGGCGCAACATCACGTAGCGGAACATTTGCGGCGTCTGTGCCCGCCAAAGGCTGTCCCGCGCCACGGTGGCGACGACGCGCGCCTGTTCGTCGGCGCGCTTGAGCGTATCGGCCAGCGGCGTCGCCAGCAGACCACCGACATCGTCATGCGCCAGTTCGCGCATCAACTTCTCGACATGCCAGCGCGCGAGGCAAGGGCGTGCGGCATCATGGACCAATACCCAATCCGTCGCCCGGACTTCCGCCGAAACGGCGCGCAGCCCGGCGAGCACGGAATCCGCCCGCGTCGGCCCGCCACAGAATAGCGGCTCAAGGCGCGGGCCAAGGGCGCGCCAGTCGCACCGCGCCCATTCGGCATCATCCACCGACAACACAACGAATACCCGCTCGATGCCGGGCACGGCGCACAACGTGGCAAGCGCATGATGGATGAGCGGTCTGCCCAACAGCGGCAAATACTGTTTGGGCAACGCGGCCCCCATGCGCACGCCGCTGCCCGCAGCGGGGACGAGGGCGAAATGGCGGGGATCGGAACTCTGCATGGGGCGGATTCTACCCGCGCCTGCGGCAGAGGCGAAAAAACAGCGGCTTCGTACAGGGATCAGGAACCAGAGGGCGCAACACACCCCTGCGGTTCTTCCCTCGCCTCGATTGCGGCGGCAATATCGTCCATGGCGGGTTCGTCCGTCACTACCGCTTGCCCCAGGCCGCGCAGCAGTACGAAGCGCGGCTTGCCCGCTTCGACTTTCTTGTCGCGCGCCATGAGTTCCAGATAACGCGGCACGCCCAGAGCTGGGCCTGTAACCGGCAGACCGGCGCGCGCAAACAGGCGCTCGATGCGCGCCATATCTGCTTCGCCCAGCCAGCCCATGCGGCGGGAAAGCTCCGCCGCCATCATCGTGCCCGCCGCCACGCCTTCGCCGTGCAGCCATTGCCCGTAGCCCAAGCCGGTTTCGATGGCGTGCCCGAAGGTATGGCCGAGGTTGAGCAGGGCGCGCATGCCCTGCTCGGTTTCGTCGGCGGCCACGATTTCGGCCTTGTGGCGGCAGGACTGCTCGATGGCCCAGGCCAGGGCCTCGGGTTCCAGAGCGCGCAGGGCGTCGATGTTCCGTTCCAGCCAGGCAAAAAAACCGGCGTCGCGGATCAGCCCGTATTTGATGACTTCGGCCAGTCCGGCGGAAAGTTCCCGGGCAGGCAGGGTGGAGAGCGTTTCGGTATCGGCCAGCACCAGCCGGGGCTGGTGGAAGGCGCCGATCATGTTCTTGCCGAGCGGGTGGTTGATCGCCGTTTTGCCGCCCACGGAGGAGTCCACTTGCGCGAGCAGGGTGGTCGGTACCTGGATGAAGTCGATCCCGCGCTGGTAGCTCGCCGCCGCGAAGCCGCCCATGTCGCCCACGACGCCGCCGCCCAGGGCGATGAGCATCGTGGCGCGTTCGCAGCGTCCGCGCAGCAGTGCATCGAAGATAAGATTGAGCGTCTGCCAGTCTTTGTGCGCTTCGCCGTCGGGCAGGATAATGCTGATGACGTCAAGGTTTTCCAGTCGCAGGCCCGCGCATAGGCGTTCGAGATAGAGCGGCCCCACGACTTCGTTGGTCACGACGGCAACTTTGCGCGCGCGCAGTTTCTGCACGATCAGGCCAGGACGCTCAAGCAGGCCGCGCCCGATATGGATTGGGTAGGCGCGCGCGCCGAGGTCGACGTTCAGCGAGCGCACAGGATTTTCTTCCCGAAACCGTCCAGCGCCTTTTCGACCTGGTTCGCCATCGTCATGGAGCCGCCGCGCTCGCCATCGATGATGATGTCGGCAATTTCGCGGTACAGCGGGTCGCGCTGGCGGTACAGTTCTTCGATGCGCGCGCGCGGATCGGGCGCCTGGAGCAATGGGCGGTTACGGTCGTGGCGGGTGCGCTCCCACAGGACGTGCGGCGGCACGTCGAGATAGATGACAGTGCCGCGCCGCACCAGCAGGGCGCGATTGGCGGCGTCAAGCACGGCGCCGCCGCCAGTGGCGACGACGATGTCGGGTTCGGCGGTCAGTTCGTCCAGCATGCGCGACTCGCGGCGGCGGAAACCTGTCTCGCCCTCGATATCAAAGATGACCGGGATGGAAACGCCGGTGCGCGCGATGAGTTCGTGATCGCAGTCCGCGAAGCGCATTGCGCGGCGGCGCGCGAGTTCACGCCCCACCGTCGTTTTTCCCGCGCCCATCATGCCTACCAGAATCAAACAGCCCACGAATATTTGTCGCCGCATTGCAATGAAAAAGGCGGCGTCTCCCAGGGAGACGCCGCCCCGTATCATACAGGCGAACGCGGAACTTCAGCGCAGGGTCAGGGATTCATCGACGATGCGCGGCGTCACAAAGATCAGCAGTTCCGTTTCGGCCTTCGTCTTGTTGGTCGTCCGAAAGAGGTGGCCCAGGAACGGTATGTCGCCAAGCAGGGGCACCTTGGTCACGCTGGTCAGTTCATCTTCGGAATAGATGCCGCCGATCACGACCGTGCCGCCGTTTTCGATGAGCACGTCGCTCTTGACGTTCTTGGTTTCGATCGGCGGTTCAGTGCCGCTGGATGTGGATAGCGGCCTGTCCTTGTTCACCTGAATGGCGAGTTGCAGACGACCGTCCGGGGTGATCTGCGGTTTGACCCTGAGCGCGAGCACCGCTTTCTTGAACGAGGTGGAGGTCGCGCCGGAGCTGGAGGCTTCCTGATAGGGGATTTCGGTGCCCTGCTCGATCAGCGCCTCGACGTTGTTGGCGGTCAGCACGCGCGGGCTGGAGATGGTGCGAGCCTTGCCGTCGGTTTCCTGCGCTTGCAATTCGATGTTCAGGAAGCGCGTCAGACTGCTGTTGACGAGCGTCAAGCCGAGCGTTCCGAACGAATTCGCCAGATCGCTCCCGCTATAGGACGATGCGCCGTTGCCCGCCTCGGTTCTGCCAGGAAAAAAGACGTTGATACTGTCGTAGCCGCCGCCAGCCTTGGCTTCGGATGTGGTGGTTTCGATGTAGTCTTGCCCCCCCAAAGTAACATCTTTCATTTCGGTATTCGCAAAATTGGCGTGACCAAACCCGAGTTGCGCGCCATTACCCAGGCTCTTGAGTTTCATGTCGCCATAGCCCAGCTTCACGCCAAGCGCGCGGGCGAAGTCCTTGCTGGCTTCGACGATGCGCGCCTCGATCAAGACCTGGCGCGGCGCGACGTCGATTTCGGTAATCACCCGGCGCACGTCGGCGAGTCGGGAGCCGACATCGGTCACGAAAACTTTGTTGCTGCGATCATCGACCACGACGCTGCCGCGCTTGGAGAGCACGGTCTGGCCCTTGGCTTGCAGGAAGCTGGTGATTTCGGTGGCGCGGTGGTAGTTGATCTGGAAGCTTTCGGTTTGCAGCGGTTCCAGTTCTTCGACCTGCGCCCGCGCTTCGTTGATGAGTTTTTCGCGCGCGGCGAGTTCCTCGCCCGGCGCGATCCAGATCACGTTGCCGTTCTTGCGCATGTCCAGTCCCTTGGCCTGGAGGATGATGTCGAGCGCCTGATCCCAGGGCACGTCCTTGAGCCGCAGGGTGAGGTTGCCCTGTACCGAGTCGGAAGTGACGATGTTGAAATCGGTGAAGTCGGCGATGACTTGCAGCACCGAGCGCAGGTCGACGTTCTGGAAGTTGAGCGAGAGCTTGTCGCCCGCGTATTTGACGCGCCCGCCGCCCCGCTGCACGAGTTTGTCGGGGTCTTCGGCGACGCGCTTGACTTCAAGGATGAATTGGTTGTCGCTCTGGTAGGCGTTGTGTTCCCACAATCCGGTCGGCGTCACGGTCAGGCGGGCAGAGCCGCCTTGCTGTTCGGCCTGCAAGAATGTCACCGGCGTGCCGAAGTCGGTGACGTCGGAACGGCGGCGCAGGTTCTCCGGCAATACCGTGCCAGGAAAACTCACGAACAGCTTGCCGCCTTGCTGGCGCACGTCGACCCCGGTGTCCGCGTTGGAGAGCTGGACGATGATCCTGCCTTCGCCGCCCGTGCCGCGCCGGAAGTTGATGTCGCTGATGCTTTTCCTCACGTTCGCCGCGGACGGCGCGCTGGCATGGCGGGGGGCGGACGCGCCGACCCGGCTGAAGGCGGGCGCGCCGGAAGACGATGCCGCAACCGGGACGCCGCCCGAGGCAAGGGCGATGGTCACGGCATTGCCCTCGACACGCACATCGTAAGACAGCAGACGCGCCAGATTGAGCACCAGCCGGGTGCGGTCGCCAACCTGGACGATGTTGGCGCTGCGCAGGTCGCCGCGCTCGATGCTTTCCATGCCTCGCCCAAGCCCGTTGGCCGTGGCGGGGAAATCGAACGCGATGCGCGGCGGGTTGGCCACGGTGAAGCTGGCGGGAATGGCCGCCAGGGGCGTTTGCGTGGTCAGGCGTACATGAATCGTACTGCCATCTTCAGCAACTTCCATCGCCTGAATGCTATTAAGATAATCGCCAGCCGATGCCTGGGGTGGATCGCTTGCCTGCGCCCACGCCGGTATTCCCGGCGCGAGCATGCCAGCCGCTGCCGCCAATAACAGCAACGCGCCGATTCGCCTGTTCATTTTCCAGCCTCCTGCCGCTCTTGCAGCCGCAATGTACTGATACGTTCGATCCAACCTTCATTGAGGTCTTCGATCAACTCTTGAAGCTCCACCTTGTCTTCGGTAATCGCAACGATTCTCCCGTAATGCCGCCCCATGAAATTGCCTGTTCTCACCTGATACAACACATCATCCGCTTGGATGAGCGCGTGAATTTCCTTGTCCTGCGCCAGAACGCCGACCATCTTCAATGCTTCTAGCGGGAAGGCCTCCAGAGGCTCGCGCTGCCGGTCGGGATTGAGGCGCGGATCGTCGAGATGCTGCTTTTCCGGTTTCGCCGGTTCCAGCCGGGCCGCGTCGAACGGTTCCATCTCCTCCGTGGAGACGTAATCGACCACCGGAAAAATCCTGACCTCCGGCAAAGGCTTGACCGCGCCGTGCATGCCGACGGCCTGTTCTTCCATCCATTTCTGGATGTCCTCCTGATCGTTCGCACAGCCTGCCAGCGAGGCGGCGCACAGCATCGCAAGGGCAAACGCGCCTTTCATTTTTTCGCTCCCTGCTGCTTCGCCAGTTCATCCTGTTCGAGATAGCGATAGGTTTCCGCCGTCGCGTCCAGCCTCAGGCGTCCGTCGCCCGCGCTGGCTTTCTTGCCCTGGGGAGGCGCGGCGATCGTGAGCGCCAAGTTTTTTATGGTCACGATGCGCGGCATCCGGGCGACGTCGCTGGCGAATTCGCCAAGGCTGTGATAGTCGCCGGTCACGCTGATCTGCACCGGCACCGCCGCGTAGAACTCTTTGATTTCGTCCTTGGCCGGTTTGAACAGATCAAATTGCAGGCCGCGCCCAAGCCCGGCGTGGTTGATATCCGACAACAGGGATTCCATCTCGGCCTTGCCGGGCAATTGCCTGACGAGGGTTTCCAGTTGGCGGTTGATCTCGGAGAGTTGGCGCCGGTATTCGTCGATATTGACGGCCTGCCGTTTTTTGCTGACCCAACTTTCGCGCAATTGCTGCTCTTTTTCCCGGCTCTGTTCCAGCGCAACCCGCTGCGCCGACCCGTCGAACAGCCATCCGACCACGAGCACGGCAAGCAGCATCGCCACGAAAGCGGCAATCTTGGGCGCGAGCGGCCACACACCGGGATCGTTGATATTCAAGCCCTGGAAATCGTTCTGCAACTGTTGGAAATCGAAGCCCATGGCGCCTACCCTTTCCCTGTCGCGGCATCCGCCGCCTCATCCACCGGCGTGCTGGAATGCTTGATATAGACGTTGATCTCGAAACTGTAGACACGGCGGTTATTGAGCATTTCCGCCACGCTGCCGACGACTTCGGTGTTTCCCGTGAATAGGGGCGACTCGTTCAGGTTGACCATCAACTGCGACACGCGCGCATTGGATTGCGCGTAGCCTTTCAAGGTGATCTTGTTGTCCGACTGTTTTACCGTGGTCAAATAGGCACCCACCGGCAGGCGCGCGTTCAACTCGTTGAAAAGATGCACGGTTTCGGCTCGGTTGCTCTGCAAGGTTTCGATGACCTGCTTGCGGGCGAGCAGTCTGCCGATCTGGTTGCGCAAATCCTTGATTTCGACGATCACATCATCGAGCCTGGCGATTTCGTTTTCGATATACCGGTTGCGCGCGTCCTGGCTATCGACGTGCCGGGCATTGACCGCGTGCGCCAACAGCCAGATGACGGCCCCCAATATGAGCATCATCGCGGAGATCGCATAAAACTGCTTGCGCCGCTCCTTGCGCTTTTCTTCGCGATGCGGGAGGAGGTTGATCCGGATCATGCGTCGAACCTCCGCAAAGCCAAACCGCAAGCCACCATCAGGGACGGCGCGTCAGCCATCAGTTTCTTCGCGCCATGCTTTTTCGGCGGGGTCATGCCCATGAAAGGATTGGCCAGGATCGTCTGCACCTGGGTGCGTCCGCTGACAATCTGTGTCAATCCGGGCATGACCACGCCGCCCCCGGCAAGCATGAGTGCATCGACTCCGTTGTACTGCGTGGAAGTGAAAAAGAACTGCAAGGCGCGCGACACTTCAAGCGCCAAGTTTTCCATGAAGGGTTGCAGCAAATTCGCCGCATACTCTCCGGGCAAGGCATTTGTACGTTTGGCCGTTTCGGCCTCGTCCAGACCCATGCCATATTGACGGGCAATATCCTGGGTGAGATGATTGCCGCCGAAAGCCTGCTCGCGCGAATAAACCTTTTGCCCATTGCGAAAAACCATGAAATTCATCACGGTCGCGCCAACGTCGACCAGGGCGACCAATTTACCGGCAGCCGCGCTCGGCAATTGCCGCACGGCCAAGTCGAAAGCGGCTTCGAGCGCCAGGGATTCGACATCGACCACCGCTACCTTGAGACCACAGGCTTCCACCACGCCGACACGATCCTCGACTTTTTCCTTGCGCGAAGCCGCCACCAGCACTTCGATCTCGCCAGACGTACCCGCCGGGCCGATGATCTGGAAATCGAGATTGACCTCATCCAGCCCGAACGGAATATACCGGGCAGCTTCGGCCTCGACCTGTATCTCCATGTCCAGTTCGCGCAACCCATCGGGCAGGATGATCTTCTTGGTAAAGACCGCGGACGCGGGCAAGGCGATGGCGACGTTCTTCACCCCGGAGCCGAATCGCCGCAACGCGTGCCTCACGCTTCCGGCCACGGCGTCGAAATTGGCGATGTTGCCGTCCATCACGGCCCCACGCGGAAGCACTTCGACCACGTAGCGTTCCACGCGCAGGCTGTTCCGCTCGCCCGCCGCCAGTTCCAGCAGTTTGACCGACGACGATGAAATGTCGAGTCCCGCAAGCTGGCGAGACTTCACACGAAAGAAAGAAGTATCGATCACGAAAAAACCCTTTTATTTCTTCACACTCAGGCAACCGTGCCGGATACATCCCAAACCACTTCCCGACGATATGCGATGCCAGTCTAGGCCCGGACTTCAATGCGCTACAAGCAAGTATTCACTGCAAAGACCCACTGGAGTGACATTCTTCTCGCACGGCAATGGATACGAATTCACGAGTCGACGCCGATATGTCCCGCCCCACAAATCCATTGCGCAAACATCCCGCGCGAACCGCCGCGGATGCCGATTTCACGCTGTAGCATGAAAATCAGGCATTCGTACAATTGCCTCGTTGTTTCTCACCGCCGTCCGGGAAAATCCCGTGCGCCAGATATAATGCGTTCCGTCCCATTTCATACCGAGATATGATGCGCTGGTTTCTCTACCCGCTTGCCGCATTACTGGCGCTGACGGTGATCGGCATCGCCACGCTGGCCGCAATCTCCATACTGGCCTGGCCCAAACTGCCCTCCCTCGAGGCCCTGACCGACTACCAGCCCCGCGTCCCCCTGCGCGTCTACACCGCCGACGGCCATCTCATCAGCGAATTCGGCGAAGAACGGCGGACGGTGGTCAAGATCCAGAACGTCCCCCTCCAACTCAAGCAAGCCCTGCTCGCGGCAGAGGACGAAAACTTCTACAACCACATGGGCATCGACCTCGCGGGCCTTGCGCGCGCGTTCATCAACAACCTGCGCTCCGGCTCGCGCGGACAAGGCGCCTCGACGATCACCATGCAGGTGGCACGCAACTTCTTCCTAACGCGGGAAAGGTCGTACAGCCGCAAACTGTACGAAATCCTGCTCGCGCTCAAGATCGAAAACAACCTCGGCAAAGACCAGATCCTCGAACTCTACGTCAACCAGATTTTCCTCGGCCAGCGCGCCTACGGCTTCTCCGCCGCCGCCCAGATCTACTTCGGCAAACCGCTCGCCGACCTCAACCTGGCCGAATCCGCCCTGCTCGCCGGGCTGCCCCAGGCGCCTACCCGGATCAACCCCATTTCCAACCCCTCTCGCGCGCAGCAGCGGCAACGCTATGTATTGCGTCGCATGCTCGAATCGGGCTTCATCACCGAAGCCCAATACCGGCAGGCCGCCAGCGCCCCCTTGCGGACGGCTTCCGGCAGCGCCGCCCTCGACCCCCGCGCCGTCAACCCGGTACATGCCGAATACGTTGCCGAAATCGCGCGCCAAATCGCCGTCGAACAATTCGGCGAACGGGCCTACCAGGCCGGTTTCAAAATCATCACCACCATCACCCGCGCCGAACAGGAAGCCGCCTACGCCGCCCTTCGCCAAGGCGTACTGGACTACGACCGCCGCCACGGCTACCGCAGCCCGGAAAAATTCCTCTCCCTGCCGTCCGACGCCCTGGACGAAGAAATGCTCGACGAGGAAATCGTCCAGGCGCGCGACTACGGGGATTTACTCGCGGCAGTCGTGCTCGAGGTCGCGCCAAAAGAAGTCGCGGCCTACCGCAACGGCCAGCTTATCCAAATCACGGGCGACGGCCTGCGCTTCGCCGCTCCCATGCTGAACAACAAAGCGCCGCAGGCGCGCCGGATACGCCGGGGCGCGCTCGTGCGAATCCGCAATACCACAAAAGGTTGGGAACTCGCCCAACTTCCGGACGTCGAAGCCGCCCTGCTGTCGATAGACACCCGCACCGGCGCCGTGCGCGCTCTGGTGGGCGGATTCGACTACAACCGCAGACAATTCAACAACGTCACCCAGGCGGAGCGCCAGCCGGGTTCCAGCTTCAAACCCTTCATCTACTCCGCCAGTCTCGAACGCGGCTATGCCCCAGGCTCGCTGATCGCGGACGAACCCTTGTACTACCCGGCGGGCGGCATCACCGGGCACGAATGGATGCCGCACAACTACGACGGCAAATTCAGCGGCATCATCACCCTGCGCGACGCCCTGGCACATTCCAAGAACATTCCCGCCATCCGGCTGCTCGAAGACATCACGCCGCGTTACGCCCAGAGCTACATCAGCCGCTTCGGCTTCAACACTGCCCATCACCCCCCCTACCTGACCATGGCGCTTGGCGCAGGCTCGGTCACGCCATGGGAAATGGCGAGCGCCTATGCCGTATTCGCCAACGGCGGCTTTCGCGTCAATCCCTATGTCGTCAAGGAAATCCTCGACAGCAACAACAGGCCGATTGCCCGCGCCACACCGCAGATTGCTGGCGAAAACGCAAAACAGGTCATCGACGCGCGCAACGCCTGGATCATGACCTCCATGCTTCAGGATGTCGTGCGCCGCGGCACCGCCGCACGGGCGCGCAGCCTCAACCGCAACGACCTTGCAGGCAAGACCGGCACCACCAACGACTACGCCGACGCCTGGTTCTGCGGCTACAACCCGCAAATCGTCGCCGTCTCCTGGATCGGCTTTCCGACCCCGCGCAACCTTGGCCGGGGCGAAACCGGCGGCACCGCCGCGCTGCCGATCTGGATCAACTACATGCGTACCGCCCTCGCCAACATCCCGGAAACCCCCCTCCCCCGCCCAACGGGCATCAGCACCGCCAAAGCCGGAAGCGGCAACCGCGAGGACGTCTACTACGCCGAAAACCAGCCGCCCGCCCAGGAAGAAGCGCCCGAAGAGGAAGACAGCGACTGGTTCAGTTCCCTGTTCGGCCTGCCCAGCGGCGAACGACACACCCCGCCCGCCCGCCCGCCGCAACAACGGCCCGCGCCGGTCGAAGAACGGCTGTTCGGGCGATGACAACGACACAAACCGGAGAACCCGCCATGAATCGGCTTTTTCCTACCCCGCCACACCGCGCGGGTCTGCTCATGCTCGCGGCCCTGGCGTCCCTGAGCACCCTGCCCGGAACCGTCCGCGCGGACGCTGCCGCTATCCGTACAGATTTCAAGACACTGTACGCTGGCTCATGCCCAGAAGATCGCGCCAACGCCATGGAGCCGCTCTACACCTGCGCCAAGGCTGAACTGCTGTTCGTACAGATCCCGGGGATGCCTTGGCTCAGCCGCTTGATCGCCCAATCCGTCATCCTGCCGATGTTCTCCGAGGTATTGGGCAAAAAACGGCTGCCGCCCCTCGCCCCCGGCGAAGCCGCGGAAGCCCGTTATCTGGAACTGCTGAAAACCCTGATTCGCGGAAGTGGCGGTCCATCCGGCGAAGAACTGGCCATGATCGACTTTTCGGCATCGCTGACGGGCTGCGACGAAAACAACCGCTCGCGGGAATCGAACCGCCCCTGGCCCGAACACTTCGGCCCGCTATTGCAACTCTGCCTAACCCATACCCTGTCGCGCGAAGGCGAAGCCCACCCCCCTGCCCCATCGGGCGGCTTCATCGTCATCGACACTGGCAAACGCAAAATCCTGACATTCGGCGACCTCATCCTGCCTGGCCGGGAAAAGGCGCTCGAAACGCTCCAGCGCGACGCTTTTCGTATCTACCTGAAAGCGCAGGGTGACATGACGGATGCGGCCATCGAAGAACACCTCGCCACGCCTCCGTTCGCTTTCCATCTGGGCAAGAACTGGCGCATCGCCAGGGACGGACTAATTTTTGGCTATGCCATGTACGAAATCGGCCCGCGCCCATTCGGCACACCGGAAATCTTCATCCCCAGGCACGACCTGCAAGGCATCGTCCAACCCGGCATCCTAGCCCACGTCCCGTAAGCGCGCGGCTGGACGCCGGAACCCGCCCTGCCCCGCTCAGGCCGCCTCTGCCAGCAGCTTTTCCAGCAAAACGTGCAGGGCCTGGAAATCCGGCTCGCCCAGATACTTATGCACGATCCGCCCCCGGCGGTCGATGAGAAAAGTCGTCGGCGTCAGGCGCACACCGCCGAAAGCGCGCGCCACCGCATCCCCGGAATCGAGCGCGACCTTGAACGGTAGCGCGCTTCTGGCCACATAAGCGCGCACCTGCGCTTCGGGATCGTAACTCATTGCCATGGCAACGGTTTCCAGTCCGCGCGCGGCAAATTTGTCATGGGTTTCGACCAGCTTCGGCATTTCCGCGACGCAGGCGGCGCAGGACGTGGCCCAGAAGTTGATCAACACCACCTTGCCGCGCATCGCGGCAGTATCCAGGCGTTCGCCCTGCAAGGTCGTAAAACCAACTTCGGGCATCAACGGCCTGGCGCCATGGACAAAAAGACCGCCCACGGCGAGCGCGACGATGGCGAGCACGGCAAAAATACGGATCTTCATCGAAAAAACGACGCTTGGCTAAAACAAGCATGGCGGCGAACTGCACTCATCAAAGACCCCTAATGCTTTTTCAAGAAAGAATAACGAAAGCCTTGGATCGCTGCTGGCGCAACAGGGGAAAACCGCGCGGATTATCGCACAAGCGTTGCATGAAAAAGCCGGGAAGAACCAGGGCGCCCCTACCCAAAGGCAACGCAGCGGGACAGGCCGCTGGCAGATAAAGGCGCGCAAAAAACGACGGTCCCGGAGGGCCGCCGTTCCTCGAAATGATGCGGTCTCGGACCGCTCGAAAAACACCCCGGCGAAACGGCCTATCGCGCCGGAAGATAAATTCAATGCGTAACCACAAGACGCGGCGCTCACGGGATCACCGCGTGAAACACTGGCCCCCATGGCCTCGGCTCGCCCTTGGCATTCTTGAAGCGGGCGCTGAAATAGGCCGTCTTGCCGCTGTCGGTCTGCGCGAAGTCGAACGCCTCGCTCGGGCGGCGGGTAAAACGGGAGTGCGGCAACTCGTCGCCCGTCACCGCCACCCTGAGCAGTTCCCGCTTCGGGCCGGTGGCCGCCTCAACGCTCGCGCCACCCGGAGCAGGAGGCCGTAGTCGCTGTGGTACGGGCCGGTACCCGGTACGGAGTGCAGGTGCGGCTTGAGTTGGTGCGCGCCAGGGTAGCTGATGCCCGCACTAACGGCGAAAAAAATCCCGCGCGGCTTGGAGGCGTGCGGGATTTTTTTCGTAGACGACGACAGGCTGTGCGCCTGCCAAGCTTTCAGGCCAGCAAGACCTGAGCAGAAGCATGCCATGTTCTTCGTCCTCTGTTTGGGGCACTACGTGAAAAACCGTAACGTAGAATTTTCCGCAAGCCTATACATTCGCCCAGCCAGTGACAAGGGGGAGACCGTGGTTTTTTGTCTATATATATTCCAATTAAGCGCCATAACGAAGGGCGCACCAATAAAAAAAGCCGGGAGGCATCCCGGCTTTTTTTATTGTTTTTTTCTTCACGCCGTCGCGGGAACCTCGGCTTCGGGTTCGGCTTCGGTTTTCGGCGCAGCGACGATACCGCTTCCTTCGCCTCCTTCCGGCCTGTCCAGCAATTCGACGAGCGCCAGCGGGGCGTTGTCGCCAACGCGGAAACCACATTTGAGGATGCGCAGATAGCCGCCGTTGCGGTTGGCGTAGCGTGGGCCGAGTTCGTCGAAAATCTTGACGACGATGTCGCGGTCGCGCAGGCGGTTGAAGGCCAGGCGGCGATTGGAGAGATTCGGCTTCTTGCCCAGGGTGATCAGCGGCTCGACCACCCGGCGGAGTTCTTTCGCCTTGGGCAGGGTCGTGCGGATGACTTCGTGGCGCAGCAGGGAGTTGGCCATGTTGCGAAACATGGCCTGACGATGGCTGCTGGTGCGGTTCAGCTTGCGAAGGCCATTACGGTGACGCATTTCAGATCCTCTCTTGTCCGGGCGGCGATCAACCGAGCTTGTCCAGCCCGGCAGGCGGCCAGTTTTCCAGTTTCATTCCAAGCGTCAGCCCGCGCGATGCCAACACTTCCTTGATTTCGTTGAGCGACTTGCGCCCAAGGTTCGGCGTTTTCAGCAACTCGGTTTCAGTGCGCTGGATCAGGTCGCCGATGTAGTAGATGTTTTCGGCCTTCAGGCAGTTGGCCGAACGCACCGTCAGTTCGAGATCGTCGACCGGACGCAGCAGCACCGGGTCGACGACGATGTCGCTCTTGATCGGCGCGTCGACGCGGGTATCCTGCAAGTCGGCGAACACCGCAAGCTGATCCATCAGCACCCTGGCGGCGTAGCGGATCGCTTCTTCAGGGTCGACGGCGCCGTTGGTTTCGATGTCGATCACCAGGCGGTCGAGGTCGGTACGTTGTTCCACCCGCGCGCTTTCCACCTGATAGCTGACACGACGCACCGGGCTGAATGAGGCATCGAGCACGATGTGCCCGATGGACTTGCTCTCGGCATTGACCGGACGGGTATTGCCCGGCACGTAACCACGGCCCTCTTCGACCCTGATCTGCATATCGAGCCTGCCACCCGGCGCAAGATGCGCGATGACGTGATCGGGGTTGATGATATCGACGCCGTGATCGGTTTCGATGTCGGCGGCCGTCACCGGGCCTTCCCCGCTCTTGGCCAGGCGCAAGGTGACTTCGCCACGGCTGTGGAGCTTGAACACGACGCCCTTGAGGTTGAGCAGCAGATCAACGATGTCCTCGCGCATGCCATCCAGCGTCGAGTATTCGTGCAATACGCCTTCGATAGTGACTTCGGTGGCGGCATGTCCCGGCAGCGAAGACAAAAGAATGCGACGCAGCGCATTGCCAAGGGTATGTCCGAAACCCCGCTCGAACGGCTCCATCGTCACCCGCGCCTGGGCGCGCGAAACGCTTTGAACATCAATGATGCGCGGTTTCAACAATTCATTGCTTTGCATCGACATTTCCCCGAAACCAGTAACTCGCCCCCCGCATCAGCGGGAGTACAGTTCCACGACCAGACTTTCATTGATCGTGGGCGGCAGTTCGTCGCGCGCCGGATAGGCCTTGAAAGTGCCCTTGCCCGCCTTGGCATCGACTTCGATCCAGGCCGGAAGGCCGCGCGACTCGTTCGCTTCGAGCGCGGCTTTCACCCGCAGGGTACCGCGAACGTGTTCGACGAGTTCGATGACGTCGCCCGGACGCACAAGATAGGATGGGATGTTCACGCGCTTGCCATTGACCAGCACGCCATTGTGGCGGACAACCTGGCGCGCTTCGGCGCGCGAGCCGCCAAAGCCCATGCGGTAGGCGACGGAATCCAACCGCCCTTCAAGCAGTTGCAGCAGGTTTTCGCCGGTCTGGCCGCGCCGACGGGCGGCTTCGGCATACACGCGGCGGAACTGGCGCTCAAGCACGCCGTAAAGACGGCGGATTTTCTGCTTTTCGCGCAGTTGCTCGCCGTAGCCGGACAAACGCTGGCCGGAACGCTGGCCGTGCTGGCCGGGCGCGTAGGTGCGATGTTCAATCGCGCATTTGCCGGTGAAACATCTTTCCGCCTTCAGGAATAGCTTTTCGCCTTCACGGCGGCACTGGCGGCATTTGGGATCGAGATTGCGAGCCACGTTAACTCCTTGCTCCTTGTCAGATGCGCCGCTTCTTCGGCGGACGGCAGCCGTTGTGCGGAATGGGCGTGATGTCGGTGATGCTGGCGATGCGTATCCCGAGCGCATTGAGCGCCCGGATTGCGGATTCGCGGCCCGGCCCCGGCCCTTTCACGCGCACTTCGAGATTCTTGATGCCGCATTCCTGCGCCACCTTGCCCGCCGCTTCCGCCGCGACCTGGGCCGCGAAGGGGGTGCTTTTGCGCGAACCTTTGAAACCGGCGCCGCCGGAAGTCGCCCACGACAGCGCGTTACCCTGGCGGTCGGTGATGGTGATGATGGTGTTGTTGAAGCTAGCATGAACGTGCGCGATGCCCTCGGCGACGTTCTTCTTGATCTTCTTGCGAACCCTGGTTGCAGTCTTGGCCATTATTGCTCCCTGTTACTTCCTGCCTGCAACGGCCTTGCTCGGGCCTTTGCGGGTACGGGCATTGGTGCGGGTGCGCTGCCCGCGAACCGGCAGGCCGCGACGATGGCGGACGCCCCGATAACATCCCAGATCCATCAAGCGTTTGATGCTCATGGTCACTTCACGGCGCAGGTCGCCCTCGACCACGAAACGGCCTACCTCTTCGCGCAGGCGCTCCATGTCGGACTCGGTGAGATCCTTGATCTTGGCTGAGCGCGCAACCCCCGCGGCGTCGCAGATTTTCTGGGCGCGCGGACGACCGATTCCGTAGATGGCGGTCAGCGCGATCTCGGTGTGCTTGTGGTTGGGAATGTTCACCCCGGCAATACGGGCCATTCGTTGTACCTCGAATGCGAAACGTTAGATTGTAATACTGTCAGCGTACTGGAATCAACCCTGACGCTGTTTGTGGCGCGGGTCGCTGCAAATGACCCTGACCACGCCCTTGCGGCGGATGATCTTGCAATGGCGGCACAGCCGCTTGACGGAAGCCTGCACTCTCATGATTTGCTCCTCTGTTCCCGAGTTTCCGTGCTATTTGGTCCGGAATACGATCCGGCCCTTCGTGAGGTCGTAAGGCGTGAGCTGGACAGTCACCCTGTCGCCGGGCAGGATGCGGATGTAATGCATGCGCATCTTGCCCGAAATGTGCCCGAGCACCATATGGCCGTTTTCGAGTTTGACCCTGAAGGTTGCGTTGGGGAGATTTTCTGTCACTTCTCCCTGCATCTCGATTACGTCTTCCTTCGCCATCGTTACCTGACCGGGAGACCCGCTCCCTTGAAATTCGCCTTTTTCAACAGGCTTTCGTACTGGTGCGAAAACACGTAGTTCTGCACCTGATCCTTGAAATCGAGCGCCACGACGACGACGATGAGAAGCGATGTGCCGCCAAAGTAGAACGAGACGGCCCATTTCATCCGCAGGAATTCGGGCAGCAGGCACACCAGGGTGATGTAGGCGGCGCCGACCAGCGTCAGGCGCATCAGAACCTTGTCGATGTAGCGCGCCGTCTGTTCGCCCGGGCGGAAGCCCGGCACGAAGGCGCCGCTTTTCTTCAAATTGTCCGCCGTGTCACGCGGGTTGAAGACGAGGGCCGTGTAGAAGAAGCAAAAGAAGATGATCGCCACGGCGTAGAGGATGGTGTAGATCGGCTGGCCCGGCGAGAGCGCCGCCGCGATATCCCCCAGCCAGGACATGCTTTCCGAGGTCCCGAACCACTGCGCCGCCGTCGCGGGGAACAAGATGATGCTGGAGGCGAAAATCGGCGGGATGACCCCCGACATGTTGAGCTTGAGCGGCAGATGCGAACTTTGCCCGCCATAGATGCGGTTGCCGACCTGCCGCTTGGCGTAGTTTACGAGAATCTTGCGTTGCGCGCGCTCGACGAAGACGACGAAGGCTGTCACCAGCACGACCAAGGCAAAGAGGAATAGGGCGACGAACTCGTGCCCATTGCGCACGATCTGCGAAACGTCGCCGATGGCCCCTGGCAGACCGGCCACGATACCCGCGAAGATGATGATTGAAATGCCGTTGCCGACGCCGCGCTCGGTGATCTGCTCGCCGAGCCACATCAGGAACAGAGTGCCCGTCACCAGGGTTGAAACGGTGACGACGCGAAAGACCAAGCCCGGATCGTAGACCAGGCCCTGACCGCCGTCGACTTGCCCTTCCATGCCGATGGCGACGCCCAAAGCTTGGGCAAAGGCTAGCACGACGGTGCCATAGCGCGTGTATTGGGTGATCTTGCGCCGCCCCGCCTCGCCTTCTTTCTTGATGGCTTCGAGCTGCGGCACCGCCACGGCCAGCAATTGCATGATGATCGAGGCCGAGATGTACGGCATGATCCCGAGCGTGAAGATCGACAGACGCGAAAGCGCGCCGCCCGAAAACAGGTTGAACATGCCGAGGAGACCGCTGTCGCTCCGCTCGAAGATCACTTTCAGGACATCCTGATTGATCCCCGGTATCGGCAGGTGCGCGCCAAACCGATAGACGATGAGCGCCCCGATCAAAAACAGCAGACGCCGTTTCAGATCGCCGAACTTTCCAGCGCTCCCCACCGATGGGGAAGCGGCCTTGGCGGCAGCAGACTTGGCCACGTTCTTGTCCTTGCCGCCCTACTCGGTGGTCACGGCATCGGTCACGACCGAGCCGCCCGCCGCTTCAATGGCCGCGCGTGCGCCCTTGGTGACGCCGACGCCGCGCAGGACGACCTTCTTGGCGATCTCGCCCGAGAGGATGACCTTGGCCGAAAGCGTATTGGCCGGTACCACGCCCGCCTGCACCAAGGTGAGGAGATCGATTTCCTCCACCGGCAGGGCGGCAAGCTCGGACAGGCGCACTTCGGCATTGCGGTCGCGGGTCAGCGACACGAAGCCGCGCTTGGGCAGCCGCCGCTGCAAGGGCATCTGCCCGCCCTCGAAACCGACCTTGTGGAAACCGCCCGCGCGCGACTTCTGGCCCTTGTGGCCGCGGCCGCAGGTCTTGCCCAGACCGCTGCCGATGCCCCGGCCCACGCGCCTGGCGGCGAACTTCGAGCCTGCGCCCGGTTTGATAGTATTCAGGCGCATCTTCAGCCCTCCGCCTTGACCAGATAGGACACTTTGTTAATCATGCCGCGCACCTGTGGCGTATCGGCCAGCTCGACGCTGTGATTGATACGGCGCAGCCCCAGGCCGCGCACCGTGGCGCGGTGGGATTGTTTGGTTCCGATCACGCTCTTGAGCAGCGTGACCTTGATCTTGTTGTCAGACATCGCTTACCCCAGGATTTCTTCGACACTCTTGCCGCGCTTGGCTGCGATCTCCGCTGGCGTATTCACCGCCAGCAGGCCATTGAGCGTGGCGCGCACGACGTTGTACGGATTGGTGGAACCGATGCACTTGCAGATGATGTCGGCCACGCCCATGACCTCGAAAACCGCGCGCATCGGGCCGCCGGCGATGATGCCGGTACCGGCGGGAGCCGGCTGCATCAGCACCGAGGCTGCGCCGTGCTTGCCGATCACGGTATGGTGCAGGGTGCCATTCTTGAGCGACACCTTTTTCATCTTGCGCCGAGCTTCGTCCATCGCCTTCTGCACCGCCACCGGCACTTCGCGGGATTTGCCCTTGCCCATCCCGATGCCGCCGTCGCCGTCGCCGACCACGGTGAGCGCCGCGAAACCGAGAATCCGGCCTCCCTTGACAACCTTGGTCACGCGATTGATGGAGACCATCTTTTCGCGCAGACCGTCGTCGCGTTCCTCGGAGGCTTGCTTGCGTTGGTTTTGTTGCTTGGCCATTGGAAACCTCACTTAGAACTTCAGACCGCCCTCACGGGCGGCTTCGGCCAGTGTCTTGACGCGGCCATGGTAAAGGAAACCGGCGCGATCAAACGCCACCGTCTCGATGCCAGCGGCCTTTGCGCGCTCGGCGATCAGCTTGCCGACCGCCGCCGCAGCCGCCTTGTTGCCGCCATTGGACACCTGGGTGCGGACGGCGGGTTCCACGGTGGAAGCCGCCGCCAGCACCTTGGCGCCGCAGCCCGAAATGATCTGCGCGTAAATATGGCTGTTGGACCGGAACACGGCAAGACGCACCGCTTTCAACTCCGCGAGCCTGGCGCGGGTTTTGCGCGCACGGCGAAGACGAGATTCTTTCTTGTTCATGGACAAACGCCTTACTTCTTCTTGGTTTCCTTGATCGCAACCACTTCGTCCGCGTAGCGGACGCCCTTGCCCTTGTAAGGCTCGGGAGCGCGGAAGGCCCGCACTTCGGCTGCGACCTGACCGACCTGCTGCTTGTCGATCCCCTTGAGTACGATTTCGGTCTGCGTCGGCGTTTCCGCTTTCACGCCCGCCGGCAACTGATATACGACCGGATGCGAAAAGCCGAGGCTGAGATTGAGCTTGCCGTCCTGCACCTGGGCGCGATAGCCAACGCCGACAAGGCTCAGCTTTTTCTCGAAGCCCTTGCTCACCCCGATGACCATATTGTTGACCAGGGCGCGCGTGGTGCCGGAAAGCGCATTGGCATTAGCCGCGCCTTCGCGCGCCTTGAACACCAACGCATCGCCCTCGCGCTCGACCGTCACCGCCGGATTGACCACATGGCTCACCGCGCCGAGCGGCCCCTTGACCGACAGATCACCCCCGGAGATTTGTACTTCGACGCCGCCAGGAATGACGACAGGATTCTTTGCTACACGAGACATGGAATCCTCCTCAGGCCACCAGGCAGATGACTTCGCCGCCGACGCGGCTGGCGCGCGCGGCCCGGTCGGTCATCACGCCTCTTGGGGTCGACACGATGGCCACGCCCAGGCCGTTCATGACCTTCGGCAGATCGTCGCTCCCCTTGTAGATACGCAAACCGGGGCGGCTGACGCGCTCGATGCGCTCGATCACCGGACGGCCCGCATAATATTTGAGGGCGACATCCAGATCGGCCTTCCCCGCGACTTCGCGGACAGCGTAATCGTCGATATAGCCTTCGTCCTTCAACACTTTGGCAATCGCCACCTTCAACTTCGACGAAGGCATACGCACGCTCGCTTTCTGCGCCCGCTGGCCGTTGCGGATGCGCGTCAGCATGTCGGCGATGGGATCGGACATACTCATCTCATCATTCTCCTTACCAGCTCGCCTTGGTCATGCCCGGCACTTCACCGCGGAACGCAATCTCGCGCAGCTTGTTGCGGCACAGTCCAAACTTGCGGAACACCCCGCGCGGACGCCCGGTCAGGCTGCAACGGTTGCGCGAACGGACGGGACTCGCATTGCGCGGCAGTTGTTGCAGCGTCAGGCGCGCGAGCATCCGTTCTTCTTCGGAAAGCTTCGTATTCTTGATCTGTGCAATCAGCGCGGCGCGCTTGGCGGCGAACTTCGCCACAGCCTTGCGGCGCTTGTCCTCACGGTTGATCAGAGCCAGTTTCGCCATATCACCCTCAATTCTTGAATGGGAATTTGAACGCGCCCAGAAGCGCCCTCGCTTCCTGATCGGTCTTGGCCGTCGTCGTGATGCTGATGTTCATCCCGCGCAGCACGTCGATCTTGTCGTATTCCACTTCGGGGAAAATGATCTGTTCCTTCACCCCGAGGTTGTAATTGCCACGCCCGTCGAACCCCCTGGACGCGACGCCGCGAAAGTCCCGCACGCGCGGCAACGCCACCGTCACCAGGCGGTCGAGGAATTCGTACATCCTCGGGCCGCGCAAAGTCACCATGCAGCCGATCGGATAACCGTCACGAATCTTGAATCCCGCAATCGATTTCTTCGCCTTGGTGATCACCGGCTTCTGCCCGGCGATCTTGGTCATGTCGCCAACCGCGAATTCGAGCACTTTCTTGTCGCCGACCGCCTCGCCCACACCCATGTTCAGGGTGATCTTGGTGATGCGCGGCACTTCCATGACGGATTTGTAACCGAACTGTTTGAACAGGCCGGGCACCACACTGTCCTTGTAAAACTCTTGCAAGCGAGCCATCGTCACTCCTTACGCATCCACCAGTTCGCCGTTCGACTTGAAGAATCGCACCTTGCGGCCATCTTCGAGCACCTTCATCCCGACGCGGTCGCCCTTCTGCGAAGCCGGGTTGAACAGCGCGACGTTCGAGACATGAATCGGCAATTCCTTTTCAACGATGCCGCCCACCTCGCCCTTGAGCGGGTTCGGGCGCACGTGCTTCTTCACCCGGTTGATGCCTTCGACCAGCAGACGCTCATCACCGACGCGGCTCAGCACCCTTCCACGACGCCCGCGATCCCTGCCCGCGAGCACCACCACTTCATCACCCTTGCGGATCTTATTCATTCTCCGAACCTCTCAGAGCACTTCCGGCGCAAGCGAAACGATCTTCATGAACCGTTCGGAGCGCAACTCGCGCGTTACTGGCCCGAAGATGCGCGTACCGATTGGCTCCAGCTTGTTATTGAGCAGCACGGCGGCGTTGCCGTCGAACTTGATGAGCGAGCCGTCCGGGCGGCGCACGCCCTTGGCGGTGCGCACCACGACGGCGTTATAGATGTCGCCCTTCTTGACCCGCCCGCGCGGCGCGGCATCCTTGACCGTGACCTTGATGATGTCGCCCACGGAGGCATAACGGCGCTTGGAGCCGCCGAGCACCTTGATGCACATCACCGAGCGCGCGCCGGTGTTGTCAGCTACGTCGAGCCTGGACTGCATTTGAATCATGAATTTATCTCCAACTTGCCCCGCCACGCGGCGGTCAGTATTGGAACCCGTCCGGGTTACACTGCCTGATAGCCCCGAGGCCATGCCGGGACACGAAGCGGCGGATTATAGCTTCGGAGAAAAAAAGTGCAAGCATTTTGTTTGCGCCCCTCGAACGGGCGCCCGTCAGGCATACGCTGGCGCGAAGGCCCGCTCCGGATTTTCCACGGGGCCGTTTTTGTTCCAGTAGGGAGAGAGTTCGCGCAACTGGGCGATGATCGGCGGCACGGCGGCAATGACCCGGTCGATTTCTTCTTCGGTGGTGTAGCGCGAGAGCGAAAAACGGATGGTGCCGTGTGCGGCGGTATAGGGGATGCCCATGGCGCGCATGACGTGCGAGGGTTCAAGCGAGCCGGAGGTACAGGCGGAGCCGGAACTGGCGGCGATGCCTTGCTTGTTCAGCAAGAGCAGGATGGATTCGCCCTCGACGTACTCGAAGGCAATGTTGCTGGTATTGGGCAGGCGATTTGCGGTGTCGCCCGTCACGAAGGCATGGGTGACTTGCGAGAGGATGCCTTGTTCGAGTCTGTTCCGAAGCTGCCGGACTTCGGTATTTTCGCGGGCCATGTGTTCGATGGCGAGTTCGGCGGCTTTCCCAAGCGCGACGATGGATGGAGCGTTTTCAGTGCCTGCGCGCCGCCCCCGTTCCTGATGGCCGCCGCGCAGGAGGGGACGGAAGCGACAGCCCCGGCGCAGGTAGAGGACGCCAATCCCCTTGGGCGCGTGCAGTTTGTGGCCGGAGAAGGAAAGCATGTCGATCTTCGCGGCCTTCAGGTTAATCGGCACCTTGCCCACGGCCTGCACGGCGTCGGTGTGAAACATGATGCCTCTCGCCGCGGCTATTTCGGCCATGGTTTCCACCGGGAAGATCGTACCCGTCTCGTTGTTCGCCCACATGACGGAGACGATGGCGACGTTGTTTGCCAGAAGCGACCTGTATTCGTCGAGGTCGAGCCGCCCCTTTTTGTCTACCCGGAGCCTATGGACGACGTAGCCCTCTTTTTCCAGCCAGTCGCACAGGGAGAGGATGGCCGGATGTTCGACAACAGTAGTGATGACGATATTTTTTTCCGGCTGCGCCCTGAGCGCGGAGAGGATGGCAGTGGTGTCAGACTCCGTGCCACAGGAGGTGAAGATGATTTCCGTGTCGTGCTCCGCGCCCAAAAGCGCCTGCATTTTCTGGCGCGCCTCTTTCAGCGCCTTGCCGACCTGGCTGCCAAAGGCGTGGATGGAAGAAGGATTGCCGAAGTGCTCGGTGAAGAAGGGGAGCATGGCCGCCACCGCTTCCGGGTCGGCGCGGGTGGTGGCGTTGTTGTCCAGATAGATCGGATTCATGATGTTTTCTCTGCCGGGGTTGGGGGCGGTTTTTCGTTTTGATCGTCATTGCGAGCGAAGCAATCCATGAGCCGTATTGAATTGCCACGGGGCCATGTTCCCCGCAACGACGATTAACAAGATATTCCCGTGGGCATGTAAGAGGCTGGCAGCACCTGTACGAGTTCACCCAGGTTTTCGATCATTTTCTGCTGAATGCCGCCCAGGGTCGCGGCTTCCATCATGCAGCCGGAGCAGGCGCCCTTGAGATGTACATAGATGTTGCGCCCCTGTACCTCGACCAGTTCCACGTCGCCGTGGTCGCGCACCAGCATGGGGCGGACGGATTCCAGCACCGCTTCGATCCTGCGGATACGCTCCACGAGCGTGAGTCCTGGCGCCGCCTTGGGCGCGATGGGTTTCATGGGCGGCGACACTTCGCCGGGGCCGGAACGCTCGCCCTTCACCTTCGCCAGGATTTCCTCGATGCCTTCGTGACAAGACGCGCAACCGCCGCCCGCCTTGGTGTAGAAGGTGACTTCTTCGACGGTATTGAGACTGTTGGCGCGGACGACGTCTTCGATCAGCAGGGCGTCCACCGCGAAACATTTGCAGACGAGCGCGCCTTCTTCGTGCGCGTCTGTCTGGGTCTCGCCACGGTAATTGGCGATGGCCGCGTGCAGCGCCTCGCGGCCCATCACGGAACAATGCATTTTTTCGGGCGGCAGGCCGTCCAGATAGTCGGCGATGTCCTGATTGGAGACTTTCAGGGCTTCATCAAGCGTCATGCCCTTGATGATTTCGGTCAGCGCCGAGGAGGAAGCAATGGCAGAACCGCAACCGAAAGTCTGGAAGCGCGCCTCCTCGATAACCTCGGTGCCGGGATCGACTTTCAACATGAGACGGAGCGCGTCGCCACACTGAATGGAACCGACGTCGCCAACGCCGTTGGCTTCTTCGAGCGGGCCGGAATTGCGAGGATTGAAGAAATACTCGCGCACTTTTTCGGAATATTCCCACATGGCGCGCCCTCACTGGACGGAAAACGATTGGCCGCATGAACATTGCGCACTGGCGTTGGGATTGTCGAACCGGAAACCGGTATGGGTCAGGCTGTCGATGAAGTCGATGCTGACTTCATCGAGCAGGGTGTGGCTGAAAGGATCGACCAGCAGCCTGATGCCTTCCACGTCGATCTCCACATCGTCCTCTGCCTTTTCGGCTTCCAGCCGCATGCCGTACTGAAACCCGGCACAACCGCCGCCGGAAATCATCAGCCGCAGCCCCAGCACGGGCGTTTCCGATGCACGGATGAAGCGGCGAACAGCCTTTACCGCTTCGGGGGTCAGCTTGATCATGTGTTCTCTCCATTCTTGTCGGGGGGGGGTGGGGGGGGTGGGGCAGGCTTTTTCAGCAATCGCTGTGCCAGATCATAAAAGCAAGTAAAACCATATGGATACGGTTTTGTCGCGCAACGGGAAAAGAACTTGTTTTGATGTTTTTGTCGCAAATGCGACAAAAACGGACGCAAAAGGGGAAGACGCGCCGGACAACATGCCGCTTGCACCGAGCAAAGCATTCAATTCATGCGAATCTTGCTTTGGCATTGCTCTTGCTAAATCCATTTCGATCCGGTTTTGCGAGAGCATCATGCACACAGTCATCATCAACGACACCACCCTGCGGGACGGGGAACAGTCCGCCGGTGTAGCCTTTTCCCTGGAAGACAAGCTCGACATCGCGCGCGGGCTGGACGCCATCGGCGTGCCGGAGCTGGAAATCGGCGTTCCCGCGATGGGCGCGGAAGAGCGGGAAAGCATCCGTGCCGTGGCGGCCCTGGGCCTCTGCGCCAGCCTCATGGTCTGGTGCCGGATGCACGCGCGGGATCTCTCCGCCTGTGCCGGGCTTGGCGCGGCTAAAGTCGACATCTCCGTTCCCGCTTCCGACCAGCATTTGGCCTACAAACTGCGCAAGGACCGAAACTGGCTGCTGGATGCCTTGCCCGGATACATTGCGCGGGCGCGCGACCTGGGGCTGGACGTGTGCGTCGGCTGCGAGGATGCCTCCCGCGCCGATCCCGATTTCCTGCTGCGCATTGCTGAAACTTCGGCCAGGGCGGGCGCGGTTCGCCTGCGCTATGCCGATACGCTGGGCATCATGGAACCCTTCCGCCTGCACGGCATCATTCGCCGTCTGGCGCGCGCCGCCGGGCTGGCCATCGAAATGCATGCCCATGACGATTTCGGACTGGCGACGGCGAACACCCTGGCCGCGATCCGCGCGGGCGCAAGCCATGTCAACACCACGGTAAACGGTCTGGGAGAACGGGCGGGCAACGCGCCGCTGGAAGAAGTCGTGATGGGCGTGGAAAAACTCCATGACGGCGTGACGGGCGTTGATTTGCGGGGTTTTCCGGCGCTCTCGGAGCGGGTCGCCAACGCCGCCGGTCGGCCTGTACCCTGGCAGAAAAGCATCGTCGGCGCGGGCGCCTTTACCCACGAGGCGGGTATCCATGTCGATGGACTCCTCAAGGACCCGCGCAACTATCAAGGATTCGACCCGGCAGAGGTCGGGCGCAGCCACCGCATCGTGCTGGGCAAGCATTCCGGCCATCGGGCGGTAACGTCCGTGTATGCCCGGCTTGGCATCCTGCTTGACGAAGCAACGGCGCGGCGTCTGGTCGATGCCGTGCGCACTTTCGCCGCCGCCGCCCGGCGTCCGCCGGAAGAAGCGGACTTGCGGGAACTGCTCGCCACCCACGCGCCCGGCTTCATGCCCTTTTGAGGAGGCCGCGATGACATCCGTACCAACATTGGACGAAGCCTTGCGGGAGCTTGTTTGCGCCGAGGATTTTCTGGCGTATTTCGGCGTGCCCTACGCGGCGGCGGTCGTGCAGGTCAAGCGCCTGCACATTCTGCAACGCTTTCATGATTACCTGCGCCGCCATGCGGAGGATATGCCGCCGGACGATGCCGCCCGCACCGCGTTCTACCGGAAATGGCTGGAGCGGGCGTATGCGGATTTCACCCATTCCGACGCCCGGACGGAAAAGGTGTTCGCCGTGTTCCGGAATGTGCCGGCGGCGGGGGGCGGCATGTCCTCTTTCGTTTCCCTGGACAAGGTGTTCCGATAATGCCGCGCTGGCAAATCGACGACGAGGTGCGGCTCACCCGCAATGTGCGCGACGATGGCACCTTTCCCGGCGCGAGCCGGGGGGAGTTGCTGGCGCGGCGCGGCAGCGTGGGAGTAATCCGGGACATTGGCTTCTTCCTGCAAGACCAGATCATCTATTCCGTGCATTTCCATGCGGAAAACCGCGTGGTGGGCTGCCGGGAAGAAGAACTGATCGACGCCGCCGAAGTCTGGACGCCGAGCCGTTTCGAGTTCCGTGAAAAAGTGCGAAGCCGCGCCGGTATGGCCGTGCAGGGCAAGCTTCTGGTACGGGCGGGCGATACAGGCGAAATCCTCAAAGTTGTGTGCGGCCCCTCCGGCGGCCTGGACGATGTTGCCTATCATGTCCATTTCGATACGATGCCTGGCCGGGTATTCCAGGTGCCCGAACGCATGCTGGATGCGATCCCGCAACCGGGGCGGGAGCCGGAAATCTCCGAGGAAGCGGCAGAGAGTTATTACCGGCAGCATCCGCGCGCTTTCATCCGGCCCGAAGCGCGGCGTCTGCGCCACATTCTCATGACTTACGATGACGCGGCACAAAAAGAGCGCGTCACGGCGCAGCTTGAAGCCTTGCGAACCGGCATCGCCACGGCGGAGGATTTCGCCGCCGCTGCCCTGAAATATTCGCAATGTCCTACGGCCTTGAGAGAAGGCCTCATCGGCGCCGTCCGGCGCGGGCAGCTTTTCCCGGAACTGGAAGCGCCTGCCTTCGCGCTCGCCGAAGGCGAAATCTCCTCCCCGCAGGAATCCCCCGTCGGCCTGCATCTACTCTTTTGCGACGCCGTTCTACCGGCAACCACCGTGAGCTTCGCCGACGCCAGAGCGCGCATCATTGCCCATCTGACCGAAAAACGGGGCATGCGCATCCAAGAGGCGTAAAGCAACGCATTCAAGTTCATTGACATCGCGAGCAAAGCGGCGCGGCGAGCAGTGCCACAACCGGGCGCGGAAGGCGGCTGCGCGTGAGTGCATTCACGGCAGGGTCGCACAAACGAGCAGGCACGGCGACAACTGCGAACGGCGTCAGGATGGGCGCGAGCAGCCAGAACGGGCCGGCTAGGCGGCGGTTTGCAGGCGTGGAGCGTGGAGAGAGAACATTTTCAAGTAAAATCGCCGCATTATGCAAAGCTGGCCCGGCAGGGCGCAAGGCCAGCGCTTCTACCACAAACTTTCAAATGCAGCCCTCTGGCGGCGGCGCTTCAAGCGCCGCTTCCGTTTTTCACAAGGAACGGCCTTGAGCGACCACCCCCCCTCCCAACCTCCCCTTTCTTACCGTGATGCGGGCGTCGACATCGAAGCGGGCGATGCGTTGGTCGAACGCATCAAACCCTTCGCCCGGAAAACCCTGCGCCCCGAAGTGCTCGGCGGCATTGGCGGCTTTGGCGCGCTCTTCAGCCTCTCGGGCAAATACCGCGACCCCGTGCTCGTCTCCGGCACCGACGGCGTCGGCACCAAGCTCAGGCTCGCTTTCGCGCTCGACAGACACCACACCGTGGGGCAAGACCTCGTCGCCATGAGTGTCAACGACATTCTCGTGCAGGGGGCCGAACCTCTTTTCTTTCTCGATTACTTCGCCTGCGGCAGGCTCGACGTCGACACGGCGGCCAGCGTCGTGCAGGGCATCGCCCGTGGCTGCGAGCTAGCCGGTTGCGCCCTCATCGGCGGAGAAACCGCCGAAATGCCGGACATGTACCCGGACGGCGAATACGACCTCGCGGGCTTTGCCGTCGGCGCGGTGGAAAAGGGTGACATCATCGACGGCTCGCGGATCGCGCCGGGCGATGTCGTGCTCGGGCTGGCTTCCAGCGGCGCACATTCCAACGGTTACTCCCTCATCCGCAAAATCCTCGCCCTCCACAAGCCCGACCTCGCCGCCGATTTCCATGGCCGTCCCCTGGGTGATGCATTGCTCGCGCCAACCCGCATCTACGTCAAGCCGCTGCTCGCCGTATTCCGCGACCTGCCCGGCGCGGTCAAAGGGCTTGCCCACATCACCGGCGGCGGCCTGACCGGGAACATCCCCCGCATACTCGGCGACAGCCTCATCGCCCGCCTCGACGCCCAAAGTTGGCCCCTGCCGCCGCTTTTCCAATGGCTGCAACAGGCTGGGCAGGTCGACCAGGCGGAAATGCATCGCGTCTTCAACTGCGGTATCGGCATGGCTGTCGTCGTGGCGGCGGAGAACACCAAAGCCGTCTCGGCGCGCCTTGCCGGAATGGGCGAAACTGTTTACCGCATCGGCCACATCGACCGCCGGAATCCGGGCGAAGCGCAAACTATCGTCGCCTGAGTGGGCTGGATACCCGAATGCGTCCAAACGCTCGCCGGGCGAGCGCGGCTGCCATGGCTGTCAAGAGTTTTTGATTTGGCTTGACAACGCCTTTCGCCCCTCTATAATCCAGCCCTCTTAGCAGGCGCGTAGCTCAGTTGGTTAGAGCACCACCTTGACATGGTGGGGGTCGTTGGTTCGAATCCAATCGCGCCTACCAGCGCCTCGACAAATAAATTTTGTCACACTCCTTTCCCTTGCTATATACCTTGTGTTCAGATTCGCAGGGCCTACCCTGCAACGCGCGTGGAGTTCCCTAGGCGTTTAGTCCTTGTATTTGCCGGGACAATCCTGTCCACTCACTGGAAGGAGGCTCTACGGGATAAGTTCTACACGACAGCGCCACCACGACAAAAGCGGTGCGTCGAGCGACACAGCATAGTCAAACGGTATTACCATAACAGCCGCCAGTAGCTCGAAGATCATCTACATGATTTCATCCGGGCTTATAGCTTCGCCTGGCGATTGAAAACATTGCATGGCCTGACTCCCTACGAATATCTCCGCAAAGTCTGGACAACTGAACCTGAACGGCTTATCGTCAATCCGATCCAGAAAATGCCGGGGCTAAACACCTAGGGATTATCTGAACAACCCTTGCGAGTTTTTGTATTTTGGTTCAAAAATCCGTAAAACGACGAAAAGATACCAATCGAATGAGAGTGAGTGCAAAAATGATGACTTTCAGGGGATATTTCCCCGCACATCCGCCTCATGGACGCACCTGTCCCGTGTAAGCCAATAACCGGTGTCGCGCCTGCCACAGATTCGAGAGCGCAAACAGCGTGATGATCTGCGCCGCGTTCTTGGCAATCCCCCGGTAACGTACCTTGGTATAACCAAACTGCCGCTTGATGAGCCGAAAGGGATGTTCCACCTTCGCCCGTAACGCCGACAGCGCCCGATTGACCTCCTTTTGACACGGCGTCAGTTGGCATGCCCGCGGCTTTTTGCTCGGGGTCAATACCAGCTTGCCATTCTCGCGTTCGTGCGCCTCCAGTGTCCGGCTGCGCTTGTGATAGCCCCTGTCGGCCAGCACAAGCACTTCCTCTCCATGCAGGCAGGCCGACATCATCTTGATGTCGGCCACCTTCGCCGTCGTGCATTTGACTGTATGCACCAAACCACTGTCGGCATCCACACCGATATGCACCTTCATCCCAAAGTAATATTGATGGCCTTTCTTCGTCTGGCTCATCTCCGGATCGCGTTGCCTGTCCTGGTTCTTCGTCGAAGACGGGGCCGAGATCAAGCTCGCATCCACCACCGTCCCGCGTTTCATCGTCAGACCCTTGCTCGCCAGTTGGGCATTGACTTCGGCAAAGATCGCTTCGCCAAAATCGTGCCGTTCCAGAAAATGCCGAAAGTGCAGAATCGTGCTCTCGTCGGGGATCACATCCTCGAAAGCGTCCAGCCCCGCAAAGCGCCTGAACGCGGGGATGTCATGCAACGCTTCTTCCATCGCCAGGTCGCCAAGCGCAAACCATTGTTGCAGGAAGTGTATCCGCAGCATCGCTGACAACGGCTTTGCCGGACGCCCGCCTTGGGCTCCCGCCTCAAAGTAGTGCGGCTGGATCAACCCTTCCAGTCGAGACCACGGAACGATTTGCTCCATCTCCGATAGAAATACTTCCTTGCGCGTCGGCTTGCTCATCCGCGGCAGAAAGCCCGTCTCGGCAAGACTGCGTTGTTTCGGGGTCTTCATTTGCCTGCCTTCCTACATGTCCTGATATTGTCTCATCTGAAAGGGTTGTTCAGGGAATCCCTAAGGCAACGCTCTCGAAAATATTATTCAGAATTGAACTTACAGTCATATATTACCTCATCGCTTATAGCCGTTACTACAAAATTTTTATCTAAAAAAATCTCTACTTTATAATCATCGTATTGGTCTAAGCGAATGCCAATCAGACAATTTTTGACAACACTTATATTCGAATGAAGACTGACCTTGAGATTTGTATTTGTGGCAACGCTTATTTTTGATACATTGCGTTCCCCGTTTTGTAAAGGACCTACACTTTGAGCGCCATCATTATAAGTCATTTCTACAGAGTGAACGGTTTTTCCTGAATTATTTGTTATTACAATTGTAACAGTTCCGAAAACGCAATACCATAATGTGCAAAATCCCACGAGCAAAAATAACTGAACGCAAACAAGCTGGCAGCGATTTTGTTGCACTGCAAACTTCTCTGTGCGTGTCAGAACGTTTTTTAGAAATCTCACAAGTAGCTCTAGAAGCATAAAAGAAGCAATAATGCTTACAGGAGTACTCAAATAACTAAAATATACATCACTAATCTTCTTTCCTGTCTGGCCAAAGGATTCCACTTGACCAAGAGGGAAATTTACGAAAATAGCAAGCAAACCCTCTGAGAAAGGAGAAATTGTGAGTGAATCAAACATAAACACCAAGCCTTTCTCGAAACCACCAATTACATAATATTTATATAAGGCCATGCCCCACAGAAACGCATAAATAGTAAAAAGTAGCGCTCTAAATTGCCAATTCTCAATATTTTTAGAAATAAATCTAACATCCCATTTTGTAAGCTGAAGCACCCAAAATGACAAGAATGCCAAGCTTAAAAATTGTTTTTCATTAAATGTATAAAACATGCTTGCCATTGCATAAAACCATGAAACCATGACAAACCTTAACATAAGGCCACTCAAGAAAATAAGGGATTGTTTTAATCTTCTCCTGGAGTACACTTTTAATAGCTTTCCTAGTCCTCGCCGCAAACAGATTTATTCGGGTATTTACTGCAAAGAGCAGCATTTCCAGCTTTTCTATGAAGCTCTTCATTGGCTTCTTCTGCCCATTCTTGACAATCTGTTAAAAACGGCCCGATTCCAAATGTTGGAGGTGGGCGTTTAGCAATTTCCTTAAGCAACTTTGGCCCCTCCTTATCATCTACTCTACCTAACATCTCACAAGAGCTATCGTAATAATCTCCACGATCCTGCCCTGCAATTATCCCTTTGTATGGCTTTCCAGGTTTAACGTCATTAGCTTCATCCGGGTTGGCAGTGGTAAGCCCATAGCATGGGAATACCCCGTCGCCATCACGTTCTACCGCGCAAAGATAATGATGATTCATAAAGATATTTAATTTATCCCCCGGCTTTCCATCCACTGGCCTTTTGCAGAGATAAACGCCTGCCGCTGCATCCAACCCCAGCGGATCAACCCCCTCAGCCGGATTCACCGGATAAACATACCCATTCAACCCCCCCGCCAATCCAATCGGATCCTGCGTGATATACCGCCCCTGTTTAGGATCGTAATACCGCCACCGATTGTAATAAAACCCCGACTCCTCATCGAAGTACTGCCCCTGGAACCGGAGCGGCTG
>JAIRMC010000019.1 GCA_031258965.1 Azoarcus sp.
TGGGCTTCGTTGCTGCCTTTGGCGGCACACAGAATCAGTCCCACAGGCGGATTTTCGCCGGGTTTCATCCAATGCTCGCGGGCATAATTGAGATAAAGGTGCATCTGCCCGGCGTCGGCGTAACTGAACTTGTCCACCTTGAGGTCGATGAGCAGCAGGCATTTCAGTCGACGGTGAAAGAAGACCAGGTCGACGCGAAACCAGACGTCATCCAGTCGCAAGCGGCGCTGGCGACCGATGTAAGCGAAGTCGTCTCCCAGTTCCAGCAAAAAATCTTGCAGCCGATGGATCAGCCCGTCTTCCAGTTCGGATTCGGAATACTCGTCCTTGAGGTCGAGAAATTCCAGAACGTAAGGGTCTTTGATGGCTTCTTCGGGGGTGATCTCATCGCCGGGTTTGGCGATTTCGCCCTTTTGCAGCATGGCGGCCTTGTTGCGCGACAGCGCGGCGCGTTCGTAGAACTGGCTGTCGATTTGCCGGTTGAGTTGCCGCACGCTCCAGCCGCCGCGCAAGGCCTCGGTTTCGTAGAAGGCGCGGGCGTGTTCGTTCTTGACCGCGAGCAGGCTCACATAAGCCGACCAGGGCAAGGGGAAGGCTTGGGCAAGAACGGAGAGGTTGGGAGATCTGGCAGACGCTATCCGCGAAATTTCAGGACGTGAGGCTCCTTCAGACAATGTCTGGAAAATTGGGGCGTCGGCAGATTTATTGGACAGTGTGCAATAAATCTTTTCGACGGGCCACGCCAAATAGAACAGACGCATCTGCTGTAAGTTGTAGATTCCAAAGCCCCGCCCGCAATGAGCCGTCAAATCGCCGGAGAGACGTTTCAACAAAGTATTTCCGTATTCCGCCCGTTTCTTGCCGCCCTGCTCGAATTCGACGATGCGCCGCCCGATTTCCCAATAGGCGGCAGTCATCAGCGCATTGACGCTGCGCGCGGCGGCCCCACGAGCCGCTTGCAGCAGCGCCACGATTCCGTCATGAACACTGGCATAACCCGCGCCGGTTTCGACAAATTCGATGGCCTTTGCCGTTTGGGCTGGAACGCTTTTCCTGTTCATCCTCACGCCTCGTTCACCAGTGCCTCGATCTCATCCAGCAGGCGCGCCACCTCGGCCTCATGGCTACGCATCGAGGCGACCAGTTCCCGCGGGTCGGCGTGCGCGAGGCCGGCTTTGGCGTTCGGGTTCTTGATATCGAGGTTGTAGATCGGCCAGTAGCACGCGTCGCCTTCGGCCTGCGCCGCCTTGGCGGCCTGTTCGTGGGCTTGCTGTTCGGCTTTCAGGACGGCGAGCCGCTCCAGCCACGCCGCCTTGTCGCCGTCGGTGGTCTGAATTTTCCGTTCCAGATCGCGGATGGGCTTGCCCTGCGCGATGGCGGCGTTACGCTCGGTCTCTGCTTGCCGCCAATGTGGCGCGGCGGCATCGAGGGCGGCGGCGCGTTTGGCGGCGAAGTCTACTTTCCACGCTTGCGCGCCTTCTTCGCGCGCGTTCCACCAGGCGAGCGCGGGGGCGAATTCCTCGAACTGCAAGGGGGCGGTCTTGCTGTACTTCTTGCGCCCTTCGGGCAGAGGCAATTCGTAATACCAGATACTTTGCGTCGGGCCGCCGCGCTCGAAGAAGAGCAGGTTGGCGGGGATGTCGGTATAGGGCGCGAAGACGCCCTGCGGCAGGCGCACGATGGTGTGCAGGTTGAATTCCTTCAGGAGTTCTTCCTTGATGACGGCGGTCACGCCGTCGCCGAAGAGGACGCCATTGGGCACGACCACGGCGGCGCGGCCGCCGCGCGCCGCCGTCTTGCCTTTCGAGACGGGCGCGCCAACCACCCGGAGCTTGCGCATGATGTATTGCAGGAAGAGCAGCGCGGTTTCCGCCGTCTGCATGTTGGGCGGGAAGTTGGCCTTGATGCCCGCTTCTTCCTCGCCGCCGAAGGGCGGATTGGTAAGGATGATGTCTACGCGCTCGCCGTGGCCGATTTCGGCGATCTTCCTTTGCAGGGTGTTGCCGTAGGCGATTTGCGGCGCTTCCAATCCGTGCAGCAGCAGATTCATCTGCGCCAACATGTAGGGCAGAGGCTTGGCTTCCTGCCCTTGAAGAGTTTGGCGTTGCAGGACGCGGCGCTCGCCGGGGTGGGTCACTTGCGGGGCGATGTGGTCAAAGGCTTCCACCAGGAAGCCGCCGGTGCCGCAGGCCGGGTCGAGCATGGTTTCGCCGAGGCGCGGATCGACGACCCGCACCATGAAGCGCACCACCGGGCGCGGGGTATAGAACTCGCCCGCGTCGCCCGCCGCGTCGCGCATCTCGCGCAACATGGATTCGTAGAGGTGCGAGAGGGTGTGGATTTCATCAGAGGCGTTGAAGTGGATGCCGTCGATCTTGTTGACGATCTCGCGCAGCAGGTAGCCGCTTTCCATGCGGTTCTGCACGCCTCGGAAAACGTTGGCGACGATTTCGCGCTGGCTGCCCTTCTCGCCGCTGCCCGCCAGGTCGCGCAGGTAGGCGAACAGACCCTTGCCCCGGCGACCGTCGGGAAAGATGGCGCTATCCTGCGCGATGAATTCCAGCAGTTCGTCGCCGGAGATGCCGTCGTCCCTGCCCGCCCAGTCGCGCCAGCGGTATGGCGCTTCGATGATGGGCCGGTAGCGCCGGCCATCGAGTGTGGCTTCTTCCTCGTGGCGGATTTCCAGGTCGTCGAGGAATTTGAGGAACATCACCCAGGTGAGCAGCGGCAGACGGTCGACGTCGCCGTTCAGGCCCTTGTCTTTACGCAGGATTTTGCGGGCGCTGCCGATCAGGGAGGAGAGATTGTCGCGGGTGGTCAGCGCGGCTTTGGGCGCACGGGGCTTTTTTCCTGTGGTGGCGGGCATGGGGAAGTCTTATTGGTAGAGCGCGGTCTGGAGCTTCGTGACGGCGTCCCGCATACCCGGCGCGCCGCCGAAGTATTGCTCGGCGATTTCGGAAGGGGAGCCGTAACGATCGAAGGGTTGCACCTTGATCAGTTCGGAAAGCCGATTGAACTGGATGATACCGCGCTCGATGTAACGCTCCAGAAGAAGCGCGAGGATTTCGCGCGCGGTATCGCCATGGGCCGCGAACAAGTCTGGCATTTTGCGCCGCGCCCGCTCGGCGCGCTGGCGGCGGGTGAGCAATGGGGCGTTCCAGGCCAGATGGCAAAGCAAATCGAAAGGATCGGCGTCGGGCTGTTCGGCGCTACTGGCGAGTTCCTCGAAACTGATGCCGCGCTCGGCGAGTGCGTGCAGGGTTTCGGCGCGTGTGTCGGGGTTGGCCCAGCAGGATTGCAGTGCCTCGCGCGTCGGGTAAAGGCTGCGCACGGCGCGGCCCGAATATTCGGTGTATTTGATGACTTGCAGCTTCTTGCCGTCGGTGTCGAGGTCATAGACCAGATGGCCGATGATTTCGACCTCGCCGCCGTCGATGTAGAACTTGCGCGGTTCGGGAGGCAACGGATCGATGATGATGGGCGGCTCGTTCGTTCCGCCTTCGCCGTCCGGGATGTCGTCTTCGCCGGGAGTGTCGCCCTCTTCGTGGGTTTCCTCGTCCGGTTCCGGGAGCGGGTTTTCGCCGTCGATCACGTTGCCGTCGCCGTCGATGGTTACGTCCTCGCTTCCTTCCGGGAAACCGTCGAAATCCGGATCGGCGAAGTGATGGGTGGCCGTGCCGGTAAAGTCGATGATGCTGAAGTATTCCTTGCCGTAATCCACCTTGAGCCGGGTGCCGCGCCCGATGATTTGCTTGAACTCGGCGCCCGATCCCACGACGCGGGCCAGCACGACGTTCTTGACCATTTCGGCGTCGACGCCGGTGGTCAGCAGTTGCGAGGTGGTGAGGACAACCGGCGTGGGTTTGTCCACGTCCTGGAAATTGGCCAGGTGCGTCGCACCGATGCCGCCCTCGTCGCTTGTGACACGGCAGACATAATCGGGGTAGAGCTTCACCAAGTCGCTGTTGAGATTGACAAGCTCCTGGCGCATCTCGGCGGCATGTTCCTGATCGACGCAGAACACGAGAGTCTTGGCGAAACGATCCGTGCCTTTGAGAAAGTTGGTCAAATGCCGGGCCATTGCCCGTGTCCGGGCGCGCAGGGCGACGACGCGCTCGAAGTCTTTGGTCTGGTATTCCTCGTCGGGCACCGGGCGGCCATAGCGATCCAGTTCGTCCTTGCCGGGCCGCCAGCCGGCGGCGTCGACCGAGGAAATGACACGATGGACGCGATACGGCGCAAGAAAACCATCCTCGATGCCCTGGCGCAGACTGTAGGTGTAGACGGGCTTACCGAAGTAGGCGTAGGTATCGCGCGATTCCTCGCGCAAGGGCGTCGCCGTCATGCCGAACTGCACGGCGGGCGCGAAGTGTTCAAGCACCGCGCGCCAGGCGCCCGCGTCCCAGCTCGAACCGCGATGGCATTCGTCGACGATGATGAGATCGAAGAAATCCGGACGGTACTGGCGATATACGTCCGAACTGGCGTTGGTGAGCGCCTGGTAGAGGCCGAAATAAATGTCGCGGCTCTTGCTGGCCTCGCCTCCCGTGATCTTGTGACGGGCATCTCCGAAGGGAGCGAACATCTGCGCCATCGGGTAGTCGACCAGAATATTGCGATCGGCCAAAAACAGAATCTTGGGGCGGCGGTATTCGCCATGGCGGTTCCAGCGGCTGTTCCAGAGCTTCCAGCAAATCTGGAAAGCGACACAGGTTTTGCCGGTGCCGGTCGCCATGGTAACGAGAATGCGTTCCTGCCCGAGCAGAATGGCTTCGACCACGCGCTGAATGGCGATTTGCTGGTAGTAGCGGGGTTCCTTGCCGGAAGCCAGATTGAACGGCTCCAGCAAAGGCCGCGTGGCGGTTTGTGGCAGACCTTCCGCCGCGACCAGACGCTCGAACAGTTCATCGGGTGTGGCATAGCGGTCAACATTGCGCTCGGTGCCGGCGGAAAGGTCGATTTCGATGATGTCGCGCCCGTTGGAGGCGTAGGCGAACTTGAGGCCGAGCAGTTCGGCGTATTCGCGCGCCTGTTGCACGCCGTTCGTGGCGGGATCGTCCCATGCCTTCGCTTCGAGCACGGCGAGCGGAAAATCCCGCCGGTAGAAAAGCAGGTAATCCACACGCTTGCGCTTGCCGCGCTTGACCTTGCCGCCAGTAACGATGATGCGGCCATTGGTGAAGCCGCGCTGCTCGCCGATGGCGTGCGGCGAAGTATTCCAGCCGGCTTCGACCAGTTTTGGCGTAATGAACTCGCGGCTGGTGTCGGCTTCGTTGAAAGCGCTATTTGTCATCGGGTATGGGCGTTGGCGCGCAATTTTACCCGCCAGGCTGGCGGATAAGCTGAAGGAGAGGGCACATGATAGTCTGGACGATCACCGTTGTCTCTACGCCGGTCCGGCAGAGCGTAAGTACGCCGTCCGGAAACTCAAATCCTGTTCCAGCGGTTTCCGTAAATGTCTGCAAGCTGTTGAAAATAATTGGCGAACGGACGTTATTGGCGGTGATGCGAGGGCGGCAGTGTTTGGCGATCGACTCGAAAAGCACACTGGCTTCGGCCTGATCCCTGCGCACGCAGGACAGATCATCAAGGATGATCAGGTCGAACAGGTCGAGCTTGGCAAGGTACCTGACGCTATCGCGCTGGATCGCCGCCGCGGCGCGGCGCGCGGCACGTTTCCTGCTCGATCATTACCGGAACCCGCCAGAAAGGCCGTCTTTTCCCTGACGGCGGGGCATCGGGGAACATCTGAACATCAAGGCCGGATCATGTTGCGCGAACCGTTATATCAACACGAATACACGAGACAAGGCGCGGAAAAGCCGATTCTCCCCATGCCGTCGGCAGAGATTTACGCGGGCGGCGGGGCGCATTTTTGCGAGTGCGACCTGGGCGAGTGCCGCACCAATTTACTGCCGCTGCTGCACGAAATGAGTGCGCTGGCCAGCGCCAGCGGCGATCTGTCCGAACTGCTCAAGATGCTGCTCTGTCTGATGCAGCGGCACATGAAAGTCGTGCGCGGCATGGTGAGCCTGTTCGAGCCTTCGAGCGGGCGGATTTTCATCCACGAAAGCTTCGGGCTTTCGGAAGAAGAAGCGGCGCGGGGCGAATACGGGCTGGGCGAGGGCGTGACGGGCCGGGTGGTCGAAAGCGGCCAGCCCATGATCGTGCCCCGGATCAGCGACGAACCCGGCTTTCTCGACCGCACCGGCAGCCACGCGGGCGAGGCCGCGAAAAAGCTCTCCTTCCTGTGCGTACCCATCATGCGCGGCAAGAAAGTGATGGGCGCCATCAGCGCCGAGCGGATCTACGACAACCGCTGGCTGCTCGATCTCGACGCGGGCATCCTCTCCATCCTGGCGGCGGCCACGGCGCAGGCCGTGGAGCTTTACCTGATGGAAAACGTCTACAACCCCGCGCTGGAGCACGAAAACCGGCGCTTGCGCCAACATCTGGAAACGCGCTTCAAGCCGGAAAACATCATCGGCAATTCCAAGCCCATGCTGGAGGTGTATCACCTCATCGAAAAAGTCGCGCGCTCGCGCGCCACGGTGCTGATCCTGGGAGAAAGCGGCGTGGGCAAGGAACGGGCCGCCAGCGCCATTCACCAGCACAGCCCCGGCGGCGGCGGGCCGTTCATCACGTTCAATTGCGCCGCCTTGCCGGAAGGCATGGTCGAGAGCGAATTGTTCGGCCACGAAAAAGGCGCGTTTACCGGCGCGGCGGCATTGCGGCGCGGGCGCTTCGAATGCGCCGACGGCGGCACGATCTTCCTGGACGAAGTGGGCGATTTGTCGCCGCCGATGCAAGCCAAGCTCCTGCGCGTATTGCAGGAAAAAAGATTCGAGCGGGTGGGCGGCAACGTCACCATCGAAGTCGACATCCGCATCCTCGCCGCCACCAACCGCGATCTGTGGGAAATGGTGCGGGAAGGCGCGTTCCGCGAAGACCTCTATTACCGGCTGGCGGTATTCCCCATCATCATTCCGCCCCTGCGCGACCGGGGCAATGACGTCATCGCGCTCGCCGATTATTTCGTCTCGCGCTTCTCCGCCGCGATGGGCGTCGACGTGTATCGCATCTCCACCCCCGCCCTGAACATGCTGGCCGCCTACCATTGGCCGGGCAATGTGCGCGAGCTGGAGAACGTCATCCAACGCGCCATGCTGCTGGCGGAAGACGGCGTGATCCACGGCTACGACCTGCCGCCCTCCATGCAGACGCCCGCCGTCACGGAAACCGCCTCCGGCAATCTCGAAGCGCGGCTGAACGCCATCGAATACGAAATGATCGTCGAGGCGCTCAAACCGCACCGCGGCAACATGACCGCCGCCGCCGCGCAACTGGGACTGAGCCGCCGCATCCTGGGGCTGCGCATGGCGAAATACAAGCTGGACGCCAGCCACTTCCGCGCCCCATGAAAACGCGCGGCATCGAAAACGCCCGCCGCCGCCTGGAAGGCGCGCGCGGGATGCAAAGCCCTTTCCTGATCGCCAAGGCCGAAGAAGAAGCCCGCCACATCCTTGCCCAAGCCAGGATATGGCTCGCCCGCGCGCCCACGGCGGCGCGGGACGAACGCCATGCCTGCGTGGAAGAGGCCGCGAACGCGCTGGAAGCGGCGATCGGGTTGGCATCGTAAACAGGGCGCGCGGCGGCCCGCCGAAGCCATGCCGCAACCCGGCGCCCGGCTTCGCCACATCCCAAAGCGTCGACGCCAGCATCATGCGTCGACGAACACTTGACTTCGTTGCGACGAACACTTGACTTCGTCGCGACAAACACTTGACTTCGTCGCGGGGAACACTTGACTTCGTCGCGCCGATATTTTCACTGCTCCGCACCGGCTTCAATATCCCAAAAATCGCCGTCCGTATCCGCCGCGAACGGCGCGGCATCGAACGGCGGCGAACGCCCCATGAAGCGCCGCGCATTGTGGTATATCCGCAAAAGATCCCCAGCACTTACCGGCGGCATCAACAGCATTTCGCCCTTGCATATTGACAAGGCACATGGCATGCCATAAGGTGGCACCTCCAAAATCCCGATGAGGAGTGAATTGCCATGAGCGTAAGACTGAAGAAAATCACCAAGGCCAGCCCGCGCAATCCGGGGGAATTGAAATGGTATTTGAGCAAGGTGTCCTCGGGTTTCATCGACCTGAAGGACATCGCGCGCGACATCGAGAAACAAACCTCCGTCACGCACGCGGACATTTCGTCGGTGTTGATCAGCCTTGCCGAAACCTTGCCGAATTATCTGAAAAACGGCCAGAGCGTGCGCTTTGGCGACCTGGGGATTTTCCGGGTATCCATTTCGAGCGAAGGCGCGGCGACGCCCGAAGAACTGACCGCCCGCGACGTGAAAAGCGTGCGGATCGTTTTCACGCCGGGCACGGAATTGAAAGACAGCCTCGGCAAAGTGACCTTCGAGATCGCCGCATAAATCCCCATCCGGGCGCGGCCCGCCCGCGCCCGTTCCCACCCCCCCGCACCGCGCCGTACATTCCCCGCATCGCCCCCGCACATCCGCGAACGCGCCTTACCGCGCCGCCGCGGCGGATTTCGACATCGGCGTAACAAGGCCCTTTTATGTACCCCGGCGTCCACTTCCCGGCCATGGCACGGGGTTTGCACTGTCTCGCCTGGACGCGCCCATACCGGGCGGGATGATCGGGAGGCGGTATGTTCATTTCGGGATGCGTACAGGCGCGCGCGCTTCGCGCCGCCGGGCTGGCCTTGCTGGCGCTGGCGTTCACAACAGGGGCGGCCGGCGCGCGGGAAGATGCCGCCGTCCCGCCGGAAGTCACCGTCCTGCCGGAAGTCACCGTCACGGGCGGCGGGGGGAATCCGGGGGATTTGCCCGCGGCGAGGCTGCCCGCCCATGAGCGCGCGGCGGTTCCCGTCAGCGTGGAAGGCGTGCAGACCTTTGCCCGCGAGGATATCGAGGCGCTGCGCCCGCGCGATGTGTTCGACCTGATGGAAACCTCGCTGGGCATGAGCATCACCCGGCAAGGCTCGCGGATCAACAATTTCTCCCAGAACCGGGGCGGCAACGTCGCTTTCCTGATCGATGGCGTGTATCTGACCGGCACGCAGGCGCAGCGGGCGGCGGGGGATATTCCGGTGGGGATGATCGAATCCATCTCGTTCGTGCGCGACGGCTCGGTGCTCTCCATCCTGCCGGTGATGGGCTTCGGCAGCCGCGTATCCGCGCCGAACCAGGGGGTGGTGGTCATCCATACCTTGCGCCGCGCCGGCGGCGAGGATCGCGCACACGCCAGGGCGAGCTACGGCACGTTCGATACCTGGAAACTCTCCGGCGGCTTCAAACATTCGTGGACCGATGGCCGCCTGCAACTGGGCGGCGGCTACCAGCATTCCGCGAGCAATGGAAAGCACGGCTGGAACAACGCCTACGCCACCGATACCTACATGCTGAACGGCGGCTGGAAGGACAGCGATTTCATGGCGATGGCTTCCGTTTTCGTAAACAGGGGCGAGCGGGAAATCCAGCGCTATATCGGCGTGATCGGCGGTTCCAGCACGGCGGTGGGGGAACTGGGGCCGGAAGTCTGGAAATACGATCCCAGGAACACGGAGGTGTTTACTCTCAATCTCGCCCGCTACTGGAACGATGCGCACGCCACCGCGCTCACCTACGGGCACGGCAAGGTGGATGGCAAGGGGCTTTTCTATACCGCCGCCGCCCCGAAAGAGAGCGTCCCGCCGCGTTATTTCAAGGATGTTTCCAGCGATCTGAACCTTTCCCACAGCATCGAAACTCCGAAGAACACGTTCAAGGCGGGGGTGCAGCGCATCGGTTTCCACCAGCTCACGGAAACCCTGCCGGGCGCGGCGCGCGCCCCGCGCGAGGAGGAAATCTACGGACTGTATGTGACGGACGAATACCGGATCACCCCTGCCCTCGCCGTCGATGCCAGCCTGCGCATGGACAGGAAGCACGTCGAGAAAGGCGGCGATAAGTACGGCGCGGACGGTGGCACAGTGAAGGTTTCCAACGATGTCTGGACGGACAAGGCGTGGCTGTTCGCGCTGGGCGCCGCCTGGCAGATCGACCCGGTTTGGCGGGTGAGCGGGCGCTATGCCTGGAGCCGGACGCCGACGCCGGACACTATCACCACGGCCAACGACCAGAATCTGCCCGACGAGCGCCTGCACCGCTGGGAGTTGGGGCTGGACGCGAAATTGCATCCGGCTTTCAATGCCTCTTTCACGCCGTTTTACTACGTCGTGAAGGACGCCAAGGTGACGGACGGCAGCGCGCCGCCGATTTCCGTCTGGAATCCCGATTCGTCGAGTTACGAGAATCTGAGCGTCTACGCGACGGCGGACAAGGTCATTCGCAAAGGATTCGAGCTTGCCTTGCGGGGGCGTTTCCCCGTCGCGCCCGCCGGGGAATTCGGCACCCTGGGCTACGAACTGGGCTGGAGCCATTTCAAGGACGATTCCATCGATGCCCGAAGCGGCAGCGTGGAGACGCCCGAAAACCGCTATACCGCCCGGCTCGATTGGGAATATGGCCCCTGGAAAAGTACGATCAGCGCCTTGCGGGTCGATGAATACTGCCACTTCTTCCGGGGCGCCTGTCTTCCGACGGGCAATTTCACCACGGTGAATCTCAATGTGCGCCGCACATTCGCGCATGGCGTCACCGTTTCGCTCTACGGGCAGAACATCACCGGCAAACGCTATTGGACCCGCCACAAGACCGGCACGGGCGCCACCGTCTTTCCCGAATCGTGGGGCGCCATCGCCGACGTGGGCGCAACTTGGGGCGTGGAAATCGGCGTCGATTTTTGATGGAAGGAGGAATATCAATGAAACGCTCTCTTCCCTGCCTCCTCTGCCTGTTGCTCTGGTTCGTCGCCGCGCCCGTCCGCGCCGAGCGCGCCATCACCGACATGGCCGGGCGCGCGCTCACGCTGCCCGATCATGTGGCGCGCGTCTTCGCCGTCGGCCATTGCATCCCCATTGCCGGCGCGGTCGCGCCGGACAAGCTCGCCAACAATTACCGCCACGCCACTGAAAGCGCGGCGGCGCGCCGCTTCCTCTCGCCGCTCTTTTTCGAGAACAAGACCATCCCGGCCGCGGGCATCATGCTCTCCGACGAAGAGATCGTGAAGATGAGGCCCGATCTCGTCGTCATGGAGACCTCGGCGCAGGCGCTCGACCGGGCCGGGCGGATGCAGGACAAGCTGGGCGTGCCGGTCGTGCTGGTCGATCCGGATTTCCTGAAATTGAAGGAAGCCATCGGATTCCTGGGCGAAGTGCTGGAACGCCGCGAGCACGCGGACAAGCTGCGGGAGTTCATCGTCCGCCACGTCGATCCGGTCGCCCCGCGCGCCCGCGCCATTCCCGAAAAAGAACGGGTGCGCGTCTACTACGCCGAGGGGCCGGACGGGCTGTCCACCAATCCCGCCGGTTCCAGCCACACGCAAGTGCTCGACTACGTGGGCGGCGTCAATGTCGCCCAGGTGCGCAACCAGCCCGGCGAGGGTATGCACAAGGTGACGCTGGAACAGCTTTATCTCTGGCAACCCGAACGCATTCTGGTGTGGACGCCCGGCGCGGAAGAACGGACGGCCTGGCGCGCTATCGTGGAAGACCCGCTCTGGCGCAAGCTGGATGCCGTGGAGAAGGGGAAGGTCACGCAAATTCCCTGGCTGCCCTATAGCTGGTTCGACCGCCCGCCCGGCAGCAACCGCGTCATCGGCGTGTTGTGGCTGGCGCAGTTGCTCTACCCGAAAGTCTTCGATTACGACATGACGCCTTTGGTGCAAGAGTATTCGCGCCTTTTCCTGCACAAGATATTGAGCGCGGCGGACGCGCGTTATTTGCTGGATCTGGCTGCGCCCGGAAAGCCAAAGGCGCAATGATGTCCGTGCCTGCCGCGTCGACGCCCGTGGAAACACAAGCGCCCGCCCGCCGTTTTCGCCGGGGGGCTGCCGCGTCGAGTTCGCCATGGCGTCTGGCGGCTTTGCTGTCATGTCTTTGCGCCTTGTTTATCTTGTCGTTTGCCGTGGGGCGTTATCCGGTCGCGCCGCTCACGGCGCTTTCCGTGCTCGCCGCGCAAATCCTGCCCCTGACGCCGCATTGGGAGGGCAATGTGGACATCGTCGTGCTCGGTATCCGCCTGCCGCGCATCCTTGCCGCGCTCCTCGTCGGCGCGGCGCTGTCCGTTTCCGGCGCGGCCTACCAGGGATTGTTCCGCAATCCGCTGGTCTCGCCGGGCATCCTCGGCGTCTCGGCGGGCGCGGGTTTCGGCGCGGCTCTCGCCATCTTGCTGGGCTTCGGCATGATGGGCATACAGCTTTCCGCCTTCCTCGGCGGCATGCTGGCCGTGGGAACCACCTGGGCGATCGGCGCATCCATCGCCCGCCGGGGCGATCCGGCGCTGCCCATGCTGCTGGCGGGCGTCATCGTCGGCACGCTCTTCACCGCTTTCATTTCACTGGTCAAATTCGCCGCCGATCCCGATGACACGCTGCCCTCCATCACTTTCTGGCTGATGGGCAGCCTTGCTTCCCTCCACTTCGGCGAACTCGCGGCGGCGGCGGCGCTCATTCTCCCCGGTGCCGCGTTGCTCATCGCCCTGGGCTGGACGCTCAACGTCCTGTGCTTCGGCGACGAGGAAGCCCGCGCCCTGGGGCTGGCGACCGGGCGGATACGCCTGCTCGTCATCGTTTGCGCCACGCTGATTACCGCCGCCGCCGTCGCCATCAGCGGCATCATCGGCCTGGTGGGACTGGTCGCGCCGCATCTGGCGCGGATGTTGGCCGGCCCCGATCACCGCGCGCTGCTGCCGGTCTCGGCGCTCATCGGCGGCGGATTCCTGCTCGCGGTCGATGATCTGGCGCGTTCGCTCTTTGCCGTGGAAATCCCGCTCGGCATTGTCACCGCCATCATCGGCGCGCCCTTTTTCCTTTACCTGCTTCGCCGGGGGCAAAAGTGGGATTGACCCTGCTGGACATCGACCGCTTGTGCTGCGGCTACGGCAAGCGCGCCATCCTCGGCGACATTTCCTTCGCCCTCGGCGCGGGCGAACTGCTCGCCCTCATCGGCCCCAATGGCGTGGGCAAGACCACGCTCTTCAAAACCATTCTCGGTCTGATGCCGCGCCTCTCCGGCGCGATCCGGCTGAATGGCGAAGAAATCGCCCGCTGGCCGCGCCGCCGCTTCGCGCGGCAGGTCGGCTACGTGCCGCAGGCGCACACGCCGCCCTTCCCGTTCCTCGTGCGCGACGTGGCGGCGATGGGGCGGGTCGCGCGCCATGGCCTTTTCGGCAAACCCGGCAAGGCCGATATGGACGCCGCCCACGCCGCGCTGGACGACCTGGGCATCGGCGCGCTCGCCGCCGTCCGCTATACCGAAATCTCCGGCGGCGAGCGCCAGCTCGTCCTCATCGCCCGCGCCCTGGCGCAAGCCCCGCGCCTGCTGATCATGGACGAGCCGACTTCCAGCCTCGATTACGGCAACCAGTTGAAAACCCTCGCCCACGTCCGCCGCCTCGCCGCCCGGCAAAACCTCGGCATCCTCCTCACCACCCACCATCCCGACCACGCGCTTCTCCACGCCACCCGCACCCTGACGCTCGACCGGCACGGCCGCGCCGCCCTCGGCGCGCCGGCAGAGGTCATCACCGAGGACTACCTCTCGCAAACCTACGGCATCGCCAGCGAAATCCACGTCATCCGGAGGCGGGACGGGAGAGAGGCGAGATTGTGCGTGCCGGAGGCGGGGTAGCGGCGGGCGCGCCCCGCCCGCGGGCCGGATCATGAAAATAGAGTACGGAACGGTGCGTCATCCAGCCGGTTTCGTACCTGGGCGTACACCTCTGTCGCGCCGCGCCAGTGCGTTCGTGGCGGCGCAAAGCCCGGCGGGCGTTCCTCCAGGTGCGCTCCCTCGCCGGAACGCGGGACTGGCACAGGGTTTGCGTAGCGCAGATAACCCCTCATGCGAGCCGCTCATGAACGCGCCTGTCTATCACGATCTTCCCGTTTCCGCGCCGGTTTCTCCGCCATGGCCCGGAGTGTCCAATGATGCCGCCGCCGGGGCGTCCGCGGCGCTCGATTTGCTGGGACGCCTGCCCGTTCCCCTGCGCCGTCCTTTCAAGGCGGGGCTGGACGCGGCCTTGTCCCGCGCGCCCCGGCGCTTCGATTGCCGGATGATCTCCGGTGCGCAGTGGTATACGCCGTTCGATCGCTTGGCGGACTGGCCCGCCGCGCGGCTGCCCGCCGTGCTGGTGACGACGCTGCACGCGGATTTGTTCGCGCCCGGTTTGCTGCGGCATTACACGCCCGCGCGCGCGCCGCTTTCCATGCCGCTGCATCCGGCCTGCGAGGCGGCGGGACTGCGGGACGCGCGCGGCGTTTTCCGCAATCTCGCCCTTGTGCCCTTCGTATTCCTGGTGGACGAAAAGCGCCTGAAAGGCCGCGCCGCGCCGCGCGGCTGGGCGGATCTGCTCGATCCGGCGTGGGCGGATGAAATCGTCTTCGGCGGCTGGCGGCCTGACGAGTCGAGTCCTTACCGCGATTACTGCGGCTATCTGCTGCTCTGCCTTTATCTCGAATTCGGCGCGGCGGGGCTGGCCGCCTTCGCCGCCAACGTCCGCCATTTGCAGCACAACGTCCGCACCGCGGCGCGGGCCGGTTCCAATAGCCAGCAGGCCGGGGCCGTGTCCGTGCTGCCCTGGTTGCAGGCAGAGTTGTGCCCGCGCCGCGAGCGCGTGCGCATCGCCTGGCCGGAAGACGGCGCGCTCGTCATGCCGCTTTCGTGGCTCGTGAAGCGGGGCATGGAGGAAGGGGGCGATGCCGCGCCGCTCGTCGAGTATCTGCAAAGCCGGGAACTGGGAGCGATGTTTGCCCGGAACGCGTATCCGCCCGTTCATCAGGCGGCGGGCGCGGCGGCGGCTTATCCGCCGGGCGTCCGCCTCAAATGGCCGGGCTGGGCGTATTTCCATATGGGGAAGATGGCCGCCGACAGCGCGGCGGCATCCGGCATCTTCTTCGCGGCCTGGTATGGGCGGCACGGCATCATCGAAGGTGGAAAGGAGGCGTCATGCAGCTCGTGACCGTTTCCGGTTCGCCCTCGGTGGGCAAGACATCGGTGATCCTGCGCGCGGCCGAGCGCCTGCGCGGCATGGGCGTCGCGGCCGGCGTCGCCAAGTTCGATTCGCTCTCCACTTCGGATGACAGGCTGTTCGAGGCGCGCGGCTTTCCCGTGGCGGCGGGGCTTTCCGGGGCGCTGTGCCCCGACCATTATTTCGTCTCCAACATCGGGGATTGCTTCGCCTGGGGGCGGCGGCAAGGGCTGGACTTGCTCCTGTCCGAGTCGGCGGGATTGTGCAATCGCTGTTCGCCGCACATCGACGGCGCGCTGGCGGTCTGCGTGGTCGATGCGCTCGCGGGCGTGCACACGCCCCGGAAGATCGGCCCCATGCTGCGGCTCGCCGATTGCGTGGTCATCACCAAGGGCGACATCGTCTCGCAGGTGGAACGCGAGGTGTTCGCCCATCATGTGCGGCTGGCCAATCCCGGCGCGCGCGCCCTGTTCATGAACGGCATCACGGGACAAGGCGCGGACGCGCTGGCGGGCATCTTCCGGGCCGCCGCCGATCTGGACGGCCTCGATGGCCGCCGCCTGCGCTTTCCCATGCCGGCGGCGGTCTGTCCGTATTGCGTGGGCGAAACCGCCATCGGCGAGAAACACCAGCGCGGCAATGTGAAGAAGATGCGCTTCGCCGATCTGGCGGACGCCGCCGGAAGCCTTGCCTGACCCGGCATGCGGCTGCGCACCGGACGGTTCGGGAAGTTGAGGTCATGGGACAAGTTCTACACGGCAGCGCCACGACGACTTCAGGCCGTGCGCCGAGCGATACAGCATAGTCAAGAGCGCGTGAGATCGCTGGCCAAGCGTTACGGCATCAACCTGAAGACGGTGGCCAAATGGAAACACCGCCAATCGGTCGATGCTACTGAGCCTTAACGGTTTATCGTCAATCCGATCCGGCAAATGACGGAACTAAACATCTAGAGCCTGCACGCTTTTACGAATAGTTCAAAATTTTCTTTTCGCGCCATTCTTCAGCATATGGCCGTTTCAACGATCTGCCGCGCAATCACGGGGGAGAATAGTTTCCGTGAAGCATTTACTTCAATTGACTGAAAGAATATGATCCGTCGAGTTTCAGGGCAAGACGCTTCCATTCGGCAAGGATGACATTGTATGCACCGAG
>JAIRMC010000054.1 GCA_031258965.1 Azoarcus sp.
GGCGCCGGCCCGATCGTCATCGGGCAGGCGTGCGAATTCGACTACTCCGGCGCGCAGGCGTGCAAGGCGCTGCGCGAGGAGGGCTACCGCGTCGTGCTGGTCAATTCCAACCCGGCGACGATCATGACCGATCCGGGCAGCGCCGACGTCACCTACATCGAACCGATCACCTGGCAGGTGATCGAACGCATCGTCGAAAAGGAACGCCCCGACGCCATCCTGCCGACGATGGGCGGACAGACGGCGCTCAACTGCGCGCTCGACCTGGCCCGGCACGGCGTGCTGGAAAAACATGGCGTCGAACTGATCGGCGCGTCCAGGGACGCCATCGACAAGGCCGAAGACCGCCTGAAATTCAAGGACGCCATGACCCGCATCGGCCTGGGTTCCGCGCGCTCCGGCATCGCCCACAGCATGGAGGAAGCCTTGCAGGTGCAGGGCGGCATCGGTTTTCCCGTCATCATCCGCCCTAGTTTCACCCTGGGCGGCGCTGGCGGCGGCGTCGCCTACAACACCGAGGAATTCCACGAAATCTGCAAGCGCGGGCTGGAAGTCAGCCCGACCAACGAACTCCTGATCGAAGAATCGCTCTTGGGCTGGAAGGAATTCGAGATGGAGGTCGTGCGCGACAGCCACGACAACTGCATCATCATCTGCTCGATCGAAAACCTCGACCCCATGGGCGTGCACACCGGCGACTCCATCACCGTCGCCCCGGCGCAGACGCTCACCGACAAGGAATACCAGATCCTGCGCAACGCCTCGATCGCGGTGCTGCGCGAGATCGGCGTCGACACCGGCGGCTCCAACGTACAGTTCGCCATCAATCCCGAGGACGGACGCATGATCGTCATCGAGATGAACCCGCGCGTGTCGCGCTCCTCGGCGCTGGCCTCCAAGGCCACGGGGTTCCCCATCGCCAAGATCGCGGCCAAGCTCGCCGTGGGCTACACCCTCGACGAACTGCGCAACGACATCACCGGCGGCGCCACGCCCGCCTCCTTCGAGCCTTCCATCGACTACGTCGTCACCAAAGTGCCGCGCTTCGCCTTCGAGAAATTCCCGCAGGCCAACGACCGCCTCACCACGCAGATGAAGTCGGTGGGCGAAGTGATGGCCATCGGGCGCACCTTCCAGGAATCCTTCCAGAAAGCCCTGCGCGGGCTGGAAGTCGGCGCCTACGGGCTGGACGAAGTCGAAACCGATACCGAAGACCTCGAACACGAACTCGCCAACCCCGGCGCGCAGCGCATCTGGTATGTGGGGCAAGCGTTCCGCGAAGGCTACAGCCTCGACAGGGTTTTCCGGCTCACCCGCATCGACCCTTGGTTCCTCGCCCAGATCGAAGACATCGTCGCCAGCGAAAAAGCCCTCGGCGGCCGCTCGCTCAAGGCGCTGGGCGCGGACGAACTGCGCGGCCTGAAGCAAAAAGGCTTCTCCGACCGCCGCCTGGCGAAGCTCCTCAACAGCACCGAGACCACCGTGCGCCTGGCGCGGCACGCGCTCGGCGTCCGCCCCGTCTTCAAGCGCGTCGACACCTGCGCCGCCGAATTCGCCACCTCCACCGCCTACATGTATTCCACCTACGAGGAAGAATGCGAAGCGCGTCCGGGCGCGCGCAAGAAGATCATGGTGCTCGGCGGCGGGCCGAACCGCATCGGGCAGGGCATCGAATTCGACTACTGCTGCGTGCACGCCGCCCTCGCCCTGCGGGAAGACGGTTTCGAGACCATCATGGTCAACTGCAACCCGGAAACCGTCTCCACCGACTACGACACCTCCGACCGCCTGTACTTCGAGCCGATCACCCTCGAAGACATCCTCGAAATCGTCCATGTCGAACGGCCGGACGGCGTCATCGTCCAGTTCGGCGGCCAGACCCCGCTCAAGCGCGCGCGCGCCCTCGAAGAAAACGGCGTGCCCATCATCGGCACCAGCCCGGACATGATCGACGCCGCCGAAGACCGCGAGCGCTTCCAGAAACTCCTCAACGACCTTGGCCTGCGCCAGCCGCCCAACCGCACCGCCCGCACCCCCGAAGCCGCCGTGCGCCTGGCCGCCGAAATCGGCTATCCGCTCGTCGTGCGCCCCTCCTACGTGCTCGGCGGGCGGGCCATGGAAATCGTGCACGAACAAAAAGACCTCGAACGCTACATGCGCGAAGCCGTCAAGGTCAGCAACGAATCGCCGGTACTGCTCGACCGCTTCCTCGACGACGCCACCGAAGTCGACGTCGACGCCCTCTCCGACGGCGAAGAAATCATCATCGGCGGCATCATGGAGCACATCGAACAGGCTGGCGTCCACTCGGGCGACTCCGCCTGCTCGCTGCCGCCCTACACCCTCACGCCCGCCTTGCAGGACGAACTGCGCCGCCAGACCAAGGCCATGGCGCGCGCCCTCGATGTCCGCGGCCTCATGAACGTCCAGTTCGCCATCCAGGGCGAGGGCAACGACGCCACCGTCTACGTCCTCGAAGTCAACCCGCGCGCCTCGCGCACCGTTCCCTTCGTCTCCAAGGCCTGCTCCCTGCAACTGGCCAAGATCGCCGCGCGCTGCATGGCCGGGCAAAGCCTGCGAAGCCAGGGCATCGCCGGCGAAATCGTGCCGCCCTACTACTCGGTCAAGGAAGCCGTCTTCCCCTTCGTCAAATTCCCCGGCGTCGACACCATCCTCGGCCCGGAAATGAAATCGACCGGCGAAGTCATGGGCGTGGGGAAGAGCTTCCCCGAAGCCTTCGTCAAAAGCCAGCTTGGCGCTGGCGTGCGCCTGCCCGTCTCGGGCAAGATCTTCATCAGCGTCAAGCACGCCGACCGCCCCGCGGCGGTCGAGATCGCCCGCGACCTGCACGGCCTGGGCTTCGCGCTCGTCGCCACGCGCGGCACCGGCTCGGTCATCGCGGCCGCCGGGCTGCCCGTGACGGTGGTCAACAAAGTCAACGAAGGGCGGCCCCACATCGTCGACATCATCAAGAACGACGAAATCGCCCTCGTCATCAACACCGTCGAAGGCAAGCGCCAGGCGGTCGCCGATTCGCGCTCCATCCGCACCAGCGCGCTGGCGGCCAAAGTCACCGTCTTCACCACCATCGAAGGCGCCCAGGCGGCGTGCATGGGCATGCGCCACCTGGCCGGACTCGACGTCTACGCCCTGCAAGAACTCCACGCAAAACTGACACAACACTGATTCCCGATGAACAAGATTCCCCTGACCCTCGTCGGCGCCGAAGCCTTGCGCGCCGAACTGCACCGCCTCAAGACCATCGAACGCCCCAAGGTCATCGCCGCCATCGCCGAAGCGCGCTCGCACGGCGACCTCTCCGAGAACGCCGAATACGACGCCGCCAAAGAGCGCCAGGGCTTCATCGAAGGCCGCATCCTCGAAGTCGAAAACAAACTCGCCCATGCCCAGATCATTGATCCCGGATTACTTGACGCCGATGGCCGGTGTGTTTTCGGCTCTACCGTCACCCTGGAAGACGTGGGTTCCGGCAAGAGCGTCACTTACCAAATCGTCGGCGACGACGAAGCCGATATCAAGGTGGGCAAGATTTCCGTCAATTCCCCGGTTGCCCGCGCGCTGATCGGCAAATACTCGGGGGACGTCGCCGAAGTGCAAGCGCCCAGCGGCGTGCGGGAATACGAGATCATCGATGTCGTCTACATCTGAAAACACGGCCTTCTTTCCAGCCCGCGCCGCTGCCGCGCTCGCGCGAGCGCTCGTCGCGCTTTGGGTCGGCGGCATGTGGATGGTCGGCTATATCGCCGCGCCCGTCCTCTTCGACATGCTTGGCGACCGCATGCTGGCGGGCAGCATTGCTGGGCAGCTTTTCGCTATCATAGCCTGGGTTGGCATGGGGGTTGCCGTTTACCTGCTCGCCTTCATTGCCGCGCGGCAGGGCAGGGCGGTTCTGCGCGACAGTCTTTTCCGTGTGATTGCGGCAATGCTCGTCTGCGTGGCGGTAGGCTATTTCGGCATTCAGGCAGAGATGGCCACGCTCAAAGCGGGCATAGGGTCGATGGACATCATGGAAAGCGCGGCCCGCGAACGTTTCGCCCTGTTGCACGGGGTGTCGAGCACGATTTATCTGGTGCAGAGCGTGCTGGGCGTGTGGCTGGCGGCGGAGACGAGGCGGCTGACAGCGTAACGCGCTCGCCAAAAACATCACCGCCGCCGACCGAGCGCGGCGCAAGATATGGGTCAGTTGACACGCACCATGTCAGTGCGTTCGCTGGAAGTCGTCTCGGAGAGCAATTTGACGACAAAGCCCTGGCCCGTCTCGATTACGGAAGCCTGTTCCTGCGTGAGGGTATGCTTGATCTTGTCCGGTGTCAGGTTCCACATTGCGCCGGAAAGCGGGTCGATGACCACCATCCCCAATGCGCCGCCAAGAATGATGTTGGCAAAAATAGATTCCATGCATACCCCTCAACTCAATGGCTAGGCGCATGGCTGGCGATGAAAACAAAGCGCCCGGCGGCGTAACCGTTGCCGCCTGAACAACACTCGACAGCGAACGCGATCGCCGTTCTCAGTCCCGTTTTTTTCTTGCAAGCTCTGTCAGGCATGGTATCATATATTATGTCTTATATAAGACATGCTTTTGAACACGACCCCCCGCGCTCGTATCCGTGCGTCTCGCCACACGGCGGACGGTACGGCATCCGCGCACAACACGACTTGAAGGAAACGTCCCATGTCCCGCGAAGCAGATATTCAGTCCCTTGAACACGAATGGGCGACCAGTTCCCGCTGGCGCTGGCAAGGCATCCGCCGTAACTACAACGCCGCCGACGTGGTGCGCTTGCGCGGCTCGGTGAAAATCGAATACACGCTGGCAAAAAACGGCGCGGAAAAATTGTGGAACAAGCTTCACGGCGACGCAAAAAAGGGGTACGTCAACGCATTTGGCGCTATCACCGCCGGACAAGCCATGCAACAGGCCAAAGCGGGGCTGGAAGCCGTATATCTCTCCGGCTGGCAGGTGGCCGCCGACGGCAATACGTCCGAGACTATGTATCCGGATCAGTCGCTTTATGCCTATGATTCCGTGCCTGCCATGGTGCGGCGCATCAACAATACCTTCAAGCGCGCGGACGAGATCCAGCATGCACGCGGAATCAATCCCGATGACGAGGGTTTCATCGACTATTTCCTGCCCATCGTGGCTGATGCCGAGGCTGGTTTCGGCGGGGTGCTGAACGCTTTCGAGTTGATGAAGAACATGATCGCAGCCGGTGCGGCGGGCGTGCACTTCGAGGATCAATTGGCGGCGGTGAAGAAGTGCGGCCACATGGGCGGCAAGGTGCTAGTGCCGACCCGCGAGGCCATCGACAAGCTGAATGCCGCGCGGCTGGCCGCTGACGTCATGGGCGTGCCGACGCTCATCCTGGCGCGCACCGACGCCGAAGCGGCCAACCTGCTGACCTCCGACTGCGACGAAAACGACCGCCCCTTCATCTCCGGCGAGCGCACGCCGGAAGGCTTCTACCGCGTCAAGAACGGACTAGAACAGGCGATATCGCGCGGCGTCGCCTATGCGCCCTACGCCGATCTGGTGTGGTGCGAAACGGCAACGCCCGACCTAGGATTCGCCCGCGAATTCGCCAAGGCCGTGCAGGCGGTATGTCCGGGCCGCCTGCTCGCCTATAACTGCTCGCCGTCCTTCAACTGGAAGAAAAACCTGGACGACAGAACCATTGCCGACTTCCAGGAAGAACTCTCCGCGCTTGGCTACAAATATCAGTTCATTACCCTGGCCGGTATTCACATCAACTGGTACAACACTTTCCGCTTTGCACACGCCTACGCGCGCGGCGAGGGCATGCGGCATTACGTCGACATGGTGCAGGAGCCGGAATTCGCCGCGCGCGGCGAAGGCTATACTTTTGTCTCCCACCAGCAGGAAGTGGGCGCGGGCTATTTCGATGAAGTAACGACTGCGATCCAAGGCGGCGCATCTTCGGTGAAGGCGCTTGCCGGTTCAACCGAAGAAGCGCAGTTCCACTGAAGCATCGGATTTGATTTACATCTCACGAGGATTACCATGAATCTCAGGCTGCCTGAAGGCGTCGAAATCGACGCACCCATTCATCCTGGCTACGAAACCATCCTGACCCGCGAGGCGCTCGAATTACTCGCCTGGCTGCATCGCGCCTTCGAGCCGCGCCGCCGCGAACTTCTGCGTCTGCGCGCCGCGCGGCAGGCCCGGTTCGATACTGGAGAAATGCCCGATTTCCTGCCCGACACCCGCCGCATCCGCGACAGCGACTGGAAGATCGCCCCCCCGCCTCCGGCGCTGGAACGCCGCCGCGTGGAAATCACCGGCCCGGTCGAGGCCAAGATGATTATCAACGCGCTCAATTCCGGCGCGGATTCCTACATGGCCGACTTCGAGGATTCCAACAGTCCGAAGTGGGAAAACCAGATCCAGGG
>JAIRMC010000039.1 GCA_031258965.1 Azoarcus sp.
ATCTGGCGCAGCAGGGAAATCAGCGTGTCGCCCACCAAGGCGTCGACTTCGTCGAGAAAGAGCACCGTGGGTTTGGGCGTCGTGGCTGCCCAATGTCTCAGCAGCCCGGCGAGACGTTCTTGCGCCTCAATACCCTGGGCTTCCCGCCGATACCAGGCTTCGAGTTCCGGTCTTTTCAGATACAGGGCGAGCGAGGCGGCAATCGCGCTGCACGCGATGGGAATCCCCCGCGCCGCGTCCCCCCGCGCCGCCTGTGCGGCCTCGATATTGGCGTAGGCGCAGGCGTATTCCCTCTCCTCGTTCAGCGCCGCCATCATCGCCAGCAAGGTGCTGGTCTTGCCCGTCTGGCGCGGCGCGTGAAGCACGAAATAGCGTTGTCCGGCAATGAGCTGCTGGACTTCGGCCCAGTCGAGACGGGTAAGCGGGTCGATGTGGTAGTGGTTCTCCGGTTGGATGGGGCCGGCGTTGTTGAAGAAGCGTTCCATGGCGGATTCGGCCTCAGGCGGGATTCGGGTGACAAGAGTAGCACCGGAGAGCGGCGGCAGTATGTTGCACAGCGATGGCTGGTGATGACAAAAGCGTGTATATACAGACGGAAAGCGGCATGTAGGTTATCATGCAAAAACTATTCTCCTTTGTTTTAAGGTAATTACATGATTCTGGTAACCGGCGGCGCGGGTTTCATCGGCGGCAATTTCATCCTTGATTGGCTGCTGGAAAGCGACGAACCTGTACTCAATCTTGATGCGCTCACCTACGCGGGCAATCTGGAGACGTTGGCGATGGTAGAGGACGATCCGCGCTATGTGTTTGTACGGGGCAATATTTGCGGACGTGAGCTTCTTGACGGACTTCTCGACAAATATCATCCCAGGGCCATTGTGCACTTCGCTGCCGAGAGCCACGTCGATCGCTCGATCCATGGGCCGGGCGATTTCGTCCGCACCAATGTCGAAGGCACTTTCGCCTTGCTCGAAGCGGCGCGCGTCTATTGGAACACACTCGACGGGGCAGAGCGGGCGGCGTTCCGCTTCCATCATGTGAGCACGGATGAGGTTTACGGTTCGCTGCAAGCGGAAGACGCGCCGTTTACCGAGACGAACCCCTATTTGCCCAATAGTCCGTATGCTGCAAGCAAGGCCGCGTCCGATCATCTGGTGCGGGCATGGTTCCACACTTACGGTTTGCCGGTGCTGACCACGAATTGCTCGAATAATTACGGTCCCTTTCAATTCCTGGAAAAGCTGATTCCGCTCACCATCGTCAACGCGCTCGCCGGGAAGGCGCTGCCGGTATATGGCGACGGGCTGAACGTGCGGGACTGGCTCTATGTCGGCGATCATTGTAGCGCCATCCGCACCGTGCTCGCGCATGGCCGTCCCGGCGAAACCTACAATGTCGGCGGCGGCTGCGAGAAGCCCAACATCGACATCGTGCGCGCGATCTGCGGCTTGCTCGACCAGTTGTGGCCCGATGACGGCGGTCGTTATGAACGCTTGATTTCTTTCGTCGCCGACCGTCCCGGCCATGATCGCCGCTATGCGATCAACGCGGGCAAGATCGAACGGGAACTTGGCTGGCGGCCCGTGGAGAGCTTCGAGAGCGGTCTGCGCAAGACCGTGCAATGGTATCTCGCTAACCCGAAGTGGGTTGCCAACGTGCAAAGCGGCGCTTATCTCGAATGGATAGACCGGCAGTACGGTGATGGTGCGATGGCATGAAAATTCTTCTGTTTGGCAAAAACGGGCAGGTTGGCTGGGAACTGCAACGCGCGCTTGCGCCGTTGGGCGAACTCGTGACCCTGGACCGCCGCGGCGCTGACGGCCTTGTCGGCGATTTGACCGACGAGCCGGGCCTGCGCGCCACGATCGAGTCGGTCGCGCCGGACGTTATCGTCAATGCCGCCGCCTACACCGACGTCGACCGCGCCGAGAGCGAACCGGAACTCGCGTACCGCATCAACGCGGCTGCTCCCGCCGTGCTTGCCGCCGAAGCCGCGGCGCGCGGCATCTGGCTCGTGCACTATTCGACCGACTACGTGTACGACGGCAGCGGCAGCCGTCCGTGGCGCGAGGATGATCTCCCGCGCCCGTTGTCGGTTTATGGCAAGAGCAAGCTCGCGGGCGACGAGGCCATCCTGGCAAGCGGTTGTCCCTGCCTGATTCTGCGCACTTCCTGGGTTTACGCCGCGCGGGGCGGCAACTTCGCGCGCACCGTCCTGAACCTGGCCGCCGAGCGCGAAACCCTGTCGATGGTCGCCGACCAAAACGGCGCGCCGACGGGGGCCGACCTGATCGCCGACGTGACCGCGCACCTTTTGCGCGGCGTGACGCGGGGCGGCAATGCTCCGTCCGGCGGTCTCCACCACCTCGTCGCGGCGGGGGAAACGAGCTGGTATGATTACGCCCGCTTCGTCATCGGCGAGGCCCGCAGGCATTCCCTGCCCATCAAGGTGAAGGAAATCGTACCGATCCTTTCCGAAGCGTGGGCGACGTCCGCGGTGCGTCCGCTGAATTCCCGCCTGGATACCACGCGCTTGCAAGCCGGTTTCAATATCCGTTTGCCAGCCTGGCGGGACGGCGTAAAGCGGCTGGTTCACGAAATACTGCGGTTATGACGAAACGTAAAGGCATTCTTCTCGCGGGCGGCTCCGGCACTCGCCTGCATCCGGCCACCCTGGCCGTCTCCAAGCAGTTGCTGCCGGTCTACGACAAGCCGATGGTTTACTACCCCTTGTCGACGCTGATGCTTGCCGGCATACGCGATGTCCTCGTGATCTCCACCCCGCAAGATACGCCGCGTTTCGAGCAATTGCTTGGCGACGGCGGACAATGGGGCCTGGACCTGTCCTATGCGGCGCAGCCGAGTCCGGACGGGCTGGCGCAGGCTTTCATCATCGGCGAGCGTTTCATCGACGGCAATCCTTCCGCGCTGGTGCTGGGCGACAATCTTTTCTACGGACACGCGTTGGCGGACGCCCTCTTGGCGGCTTGCGCGCGCACTTCGGACGCAACGGTATTCGCCTATCCCGTCAACGATCCCGAACGTTACGGCGTGGTCGAATTCGACGCGGAGGGCCGCGCCATCAACCTGGAAGAAAAACCCGCCCATCCCAAGAGCCGTTACGCGGTGACGGGCCTCTATTTCTACGATGGGCGCGTGGTCGATGTCGCGCGTGGACTCCGGCCCAGTGCGAGAGGGGAATTGGAGATCACCGACGTCAACGCGCAATACTTGGCCTGGGGCGCGCTCAATGTGCAGGTGATGGGGCGCGGCCACGCTTGGCTCGACACGGGCACGCATGAGAGCCTGTTCGAGGCGGGGCTGTTTATCCAGGCCATCGAAAAGCGGCAAGGCCTCAAGATTGCCTGCCCCGAGGAAATCGCCTGGCGCGCGGGCTGGATCGACGATGCCGCACTTGCGCGCCTGGCCGCGCCACTGGCCAAGAGCGGCTATGGCCGCTACCTGCAACGTCTGATCGAAGACAGAAACAGGATCTTTTGAACAAACTTTGAAACCGGAGCCAAGTTTTTACGATGAGCCTCAAAGTAACCCAGACCACATTGCCTGGAATGCTGATTCTCGAACCCGAACTCTATGGCGATGCGCGCGGGTTTTTCCTCGAAAGCTACAACGAGCATGATTTCCGCGAGGCAACCGGCGCTGAACTGGCGTTCGTGCAGGACAACCACTCGCGCTCGGCGCGTGGCGTGCTGCGCGGCCTGCATTACCAGATCAAGAAAGCGCAGGGCAAACTGGTCAGGGTGGTGCGGGGGCGGGTGTTCGACATCGGCGTGGATTTGCGCCGCAGCTCGCCGAATTTCGGGCGCTGGGGCGGGGTCGAACTGGACGAGGATGCGCCGCAGCGCATGGTTTGGATTCCGCCCGGCTTCGCCCACGGTTTCGTGGTGTTGAGCGAAAGCGCCGATTTTCTCTACAAGGCCACGGATTATTATGCGCCCGAGCATGATCACAGCATTCTCTGGAACGATCCGGACATCGGCATCGAATGGCCGCTGCAAGAATTGGGCGAACCGCTCCTGTCCGCGAAGGACAAGGCTGGCGTGCGGCTGAAAGATGCCGAAGTGTATGACTGAAATGCTGGCGGCGCAGACAAGCGGACAATCATGACGATCAGGGCGGTAATCCTTTCCGGCGGCTCGGGCACGCGGCTCTGGCCCGCTTCGCGCGAAGCTTTTCCCAAGCAACTCCTGCCGCTGACCGGCGAGCATTCGCTCTTGCAGGAAACGGTGGCAAGGCTCGACGGCTTCAACGGGGACTTCGATCCCCGCCTGCTGGTGGTGAGCAACGAAGAATACCGTTTCATCATTGCCGAACAGCTACGCCAGGGCGGCGTGAAAGATGCGCGAATCGTGCTCGAACCCGTGGGCCGCAATACCGCTCCGGCGCTTACGCTGGCGGCGCTGTCGGCGGTCGGGGAGGGGAGCGATCCCGTATTGCTGGCGATGCCCGCCGACCACGTGATCGGCGACCGCGCCGCCTTCCAGCAGGCGATCGCCGAGGGGGCGCGGCAGGCCGAAAGCGGCGCGCTGGTGTGCTTCGGCATCGTGCCCGAGCGCGCCGAAACCGGCTACGGCTATCTCCGCGCCGGTGAGGCAATCGCCGGGAGCGCGGCGAGCGAACTGGCCGAATTCGTCGAGAAGCCCGATGCCGCCGCCGCCGCGCGCTATGTGGACAGCGGCGCGTATTTCTGGAACAGCGGCATTTTCATGTTCCGCGCCTCGGTGTGGCTCGCGGCGTTGGCGCATCTGCGGCCCGACATCGACGCGGCCTGCCGCGCCGCCCATGCCGGATGCGTTGTGGATGCCGATTTCGTGCGCGTCGAGCGTGCGGCGTTCGAGGCCTGCCCGTCCGATTCCATCGACTATGCGGTGATGGAAAAACTGCGCGCCGCGCCGCAATTGGGGCAGGGCGTATTGGTGCCGCTGGCCGCGGGCTGGTCGGACGTGGGTTCGTGGGACGCGCTGTGGTCGGTGTCGGCGCATGATGCCGATGGCAACGCAACGCATGGCGATGCTTTCCTGCACGACAGCCGCGACACGCTCATCCATGCCAGCCACCGTTTTGTGGCGGCGGTCGGCTGCCAGGACATGGCGGTGGTGGAAACTGCCGACGCCGTGCTGGTGATGCCCAGGCATCGCGCCCAGGATGTCAAGAAAGTCGTCGAACGCCTCAAGGCCGAAGGGCGCAGCCATGGCCGTTTCCATCGCAAGGTGTTCCGGCCCTGGGGCTGGTACGACTCCGTCGACGGCGGCGACCGGTTCCAGGTCAAGCGCATCGTGGTCAATCCCGGCGCGAGCCTGTCCCTGCAAATGCACCACCATCGCGCCGAACACTGGATCGTGGTGCGGGGTACGGCGGAAGTGCGCCGTGGCGAAGAGGTCTTCCTGTTGAGCGAGAACGAATCGACCTACATCCCGCTGGGCGTCACGCATCGTCTCTTCAATCCAGGAATCTTGCCTCTGGAGATCATCGAAGTGCAGTCGGGCGCCTATCTGGGCGAGGATGACATCGTGCGTTTCGAGGATCGGTACGGACGCATCCGGCAGTCCTCGCCTTCGTCCTCATAGTAAAGACCGCCACTTCAGGACGCTGCCGCACTTGGCCTTGTCCGCACGAGTCCAGCCGATTCGCCCAATTTCGCATCATGCTTGCTTGTCCGGCGGTGCGCTCCGCACCCGGTGTGCGGGAAACGTCACCGTGAAGCACGCGCCTTGCCCCGGCGCGCTGTCGATAGCGAGGATGGCGTCGTGGCGTTGCAGGACGTGTTTGACGATGG
>JAIRMC010000119.1 GCA_031258965.1 Azoarcus sp.
CGACAAGGCGTTCGAGGCCAATATGTGCGAATGGGCCTGCCAATGCAAGGACGCCTATGGCCGCGACGGAACGCATCAAGGCTGTGTCGATGAGCGAGTCCGGGCGCAGTATTACGACAACACCAATCACCCGCGCGACGATTCGCCGGTGTGGTCGGAGGTGAGCTACTACAAGGAAGATTCCGTGATGAGCGCGGGCGGCATCTTTGGCGGGAGCACGCCGGTGCACAGAGAATACGACATGGTGGAGAGCCGGGAGTATCCCGGCAAACCGACTTCGTGGTATCCCCGCTCCGGTACCTGGCGACCGGATATCGTCAAGATCGGCCCCAATGGGAAGCCGGAGAAGTTCTACGACATGAAGTTTCCGGGGGATGAGCCGGAAAAAGATCCAAATTGGCAAAAACGGGAAGAAGCATACGAAGCGATCGCCAAAAAATACACAGGCAATAAAAAGAATTACAAAACGTTCGTCGTCAAGGAGGAATGCGGCGACTGCCAGAAGCAAGAACAGGAACAGCGGCAGCCAGAACAGGCTACGCAGGGAGAATCTAGGAGCCTGGGGGAACGATTCAGGGATTGGGACAGGCTTCCCGAGAAGCCTCCCATCGGTACAGACGGCTCGCCCCAACCGCCTGCCTTACCGCCAATATTGCCACTCCCCGGCCTGCCTATACCGATATGAGCCGAGGTTTACGTCACAATCACCACACGGGAGAGGGAAATGATTACCCAGGAACAAGCACTCGCTTATGCTTCAATGGACAGGCATGGCGTTATCTGCAAGAAACTAGGTTACGCCGCCGGGCTGTTTGTCCTCGGCGCAGAGCTGTATGTCGCGCCGCGTGAACTGGCACAATTGCGGCTCGATATGCTGGACGTGCAGGAAGATTACTGGCGGCGCTTCAACGGGCATTTGGATAGCATGCTTTACGAAACAGAGAAAGAGCATGACGGGCTTCTTTTCAGGCTTAAAAAAGATGAAAACCCATTCCCTTGGGTCAGACAAGCCATTGGACACCCTCCCCCCAATGAAGGGTATTGCAATGTGATCCGCAATGATCCCGCTCATCCGGATTTTCCCGACAAATCCAAATTCAACATCTCTGCTTGGCAAAGTTCGTTCTATGCCAGAGTCGAACACAAAAATAAATTATCCGATCACGTTGCTTCCATTCCCGTTTCTGACGGAAATGGTGGATTGCATTTCGATATTTGGCGGGATTGTGTACTGACTTGGGCTAAACGCTTGCGGCCCGCGCACGGGCTAGCAGGCCTGAGTGTCGTGATGAATAATAGAACTACTGACGAGCCATATATCTACCCGACCTTGAAGAAGTATATCGGACTGGATGTTCAGACGCCCCTCGATTTCACCATGGAAACAGAAAGTGTCCACAACCGCATCAAATGCGTCAACTGGCTCACCATCCTGGGCGATGCCATTCTGAAAGAACTTGGCGGGCTTGCCATAATAAAGAACGCGCTGGAACCCGAATGCACGCTCCACCCCTATCCGGGCGGCGTAATGATCCAAGCCGGAGAAGCGCCCCGTTTGGGCGATGTAGACGTGCCGGGTTCATCCGAGCTTCTCGAACCCTACCGCAAGGTAGCATCCCTCACTAAGCCGGTACGGTTCATGGACTATAAAGACCTTCTTTTTCGGGTCGATGAACCATTGAATGACGCAGAAGAAGCAAAGAAGTGGGTCAGCCGTTTCGACTGACCGCGCCGCGCGAAGCGACAATGAGTATTGAGTCAGAACAAGGGTTTGGGGCGTTTCGCAGAGCCGACTTTTGAAGCAGGACATTGCACTCCCGAAGCCGAAGCGCCCGCTTCGGAAGCCGCGCCTCGTGCTTCAGATGTTCTGTCGTTCGTGCTTCAAAAGCTGAAGCTTGCACTTCGTCAGTCGAAACGTCCGGCTCGGAAGCCGAGGTTTGCACTTCTGAAGTGCAAACCCGCGCTCGCGTAAATGGCCTCTCCTGTTTCGGAAGCGCGAGGGACGTCCAGGCTTTACGCCGCTGTCGGTTCGGAATCCGGTTTTCCCCCGTCCGAGGCCGGACAGGCTCTTCGGGGACTGGGCGAGTGTTTGGTCCCGGCATTTGCTTGTTTCGCTCAAAGCGGAGGCGTCCAGGACTGACTGAATAGCGTCTCTCAACCTTTTTTCGCCGCCCGTCGCGCCGCCGTCAGAATGCCCATGGCGAACTCGGGACCAAGCGCCTCGGGAAAATCGTGCGCCATGCCCGGTATCGTGCGGAATTCCGCGCCGGGAATGGATGACGCTGTGTCCAGGCCGCAAGCGGGGTTGATGAGCGGGTCGTCGGCGCCGTGCAGAACCATGGCGGGGACGCGGATCGTCGCCAGCAGGGGCCGCCGGTCGCCCGCCGTGAGCAGCGTCGCCAGTTGCCGGAGAACGCCCTTGGGGTAGAAACCCGCGCGCCGGTAGTCGGCAGTAAACATGGCGCGCAATTCTTCATCCGATGCGGGATAACCGGGACTCATCAACACTTTCTGGCGCCAGATACGGTCCTCGATGAGCGCATCCACATCGTGTGCAGCCGACAGCGGCGCGAACAGGGCGTGCAGCGCCGCGGAAGAAGGCGGCGGCAGCAGGGGATTGCCGCTCGACGACATCATGGACGTGAGCGAAAGACATCGCTCCGGGTAATAGGCCGCGAACAGTTGCGCGATCATGCCGCCAAGCGATGCGCCAACGATGTGCGCCGCACCGATGTGCAGCGCGTCGAGCAGCGCCGCCGCGTCCGCAGCCATATCGGCCAGCGTGTAAGGAACCGGCAGCGTGGGCCGCACCGATGGCAATGCCCACGAAAAAGGCTTGACGCTCATCAACCGCTTGACATCGGGCAGGCCGAGCGTCTCCATTCTGGTAGACAACCCGGCGTCGCGGTTATCGAAAGCAATAACGCGGAAACCCGCTTCGGCCAGTGTGCTGGTCAGGCTCGCGGGCCAGCGCGTGAGCGGCGTGCCAAGCCCTTGGATCAGCATAATTGCGGGCGCGTCCGGCTTGCCATAAATGACGGTTTCCAGTTCCAGACGGCCAATATCTATAAGGCTCATGATTCTTCCTCGACAGGGGTTTCAGGGGAGCCGCCGACGGTCATGGCGCGCCGCCAACGCCGCGATGGCGGGCAGGGTTCCGCCTTCGAGGAATTCCAGAAAAGCGCCGCCGCCAGTGGAGATATAGCCCACGTTGGCCGCAATGTCGAATCGGGCGATGGCCGCCAGCGTATCGCCGCCGCCCGCAATCGAAAACGCCTGCGAGTGTGCGATGGCCGAGGCCAACATCTTCGTGCCGCCCGCGAACTGCGCATGCTCGAACACCCCGACCGGGCCGTTCCAGACAATCGTGCCCGCATTGGCGACGATCTGCGCCAAATGCGCCGCGCTCCGGGGGCCAATGTCGAGAATGCGGTCGTTGGGGCCGACCTCGTCGATGGCGATCTTATTGGCGCGGGCGAGCGCCGACACCTCGTCGGCGACCACCACATCCACCGGCAACGGCACCTCCGCGCCGCGCGCGCGCATCAGATCCATGACAGCGTGCGCCTCTTTCACCAGGTCGGGTTCGGCGAGCGACTCGCCGACGCGCTTGCCCGAGGCCAGCAGAAACGTATTGGCGATGCCGCCGCCAACGATGAGCTGGTCAACCTTTTGGGCCAGCGAGCGGAGAATCGTCAGCTTGCTGGAAACCTTCGCGCCGCCGACGATGGCCACCAGCGGGCGCTCGGGATTGCCGAGGGCGCGGGAGAGCGCGTCGATCTCCGCGCTCATCAGCAGCCCGGCGCAGGCGGCGGACGCAAAGCGGGCGATGCCGTGCGTGGACGCTTCGGCACGGTGGGCGGTGCCAAAAGCGTCGTTCACGTAAACGTCGCACAGCGCCGCCATTTTTCGCGCCAGTGTTTCATCGTCTTTCTTTTCGCCGATGTTGCAGCGGCAGTTTTCCAGCAATACCGCCTGCCCGGCTTCGACCGCGAAGCCGCCGTCCACCCAGTTGGCGACCAGCTTCACCGGCTGGCCGAGCAACTGCCCGAGGCGCACCGCCACCGGCGCGAGCGTATCTTCAGGGCCAACCCTGCCTTCGCCGGGGCGGCCAAGGTGGGATGTCACCATCACCGCCGCGCCATGGTCGAGGCAATGACGGAGGGTCGGCACGGACGCGCGGATGCGGGTGTCCTCCGTGATGTTGCCGACTTCGTCCTGAGGCACATTGAGATCGGCGCGGACGAAAACCTTTTTGCCGCGGATGTCGAGATCGGCGAGTTTATTGACTTGCAGGAGCATGGGGCGCTTTTCCGTTGAATCGGCTGCCAACCGCACGGCATGCAGCGCGGCGCAGGAAGGAGAGCCATTATACGGGCTGGGGCGGACATCTGGCTTTGCACGGGCATTGTAAACAGGGCCATCACATCCCCCCTTTTCGACAAGGCCGGACAGGGAAGCGCAATATTGCGGGAGGCGCTCGGCGGTTTTTGCCGGGAACGGGCGGCAAGCCGCCCACGCGCCGGGTCAGGCACTGGCCTGTCTATGCGCGGGTCTGGGGTTGTTGCCGACAGCAACACCGTTGCGTTCGATGAGGACGTGCATGTATTCGGCCAGGGTAGCGAGGCGGCCACTGGCCGGGTCGATGTTACGGGCGCGTTCGATGAATGCGCGCGCTTCGCGGGCGAGCGCGCCATTCCAGCCGAGGTGCTCGATGCGACGCAGCAGGGCGAGCGCGGCGTTGAACAGGACAACGGGATGGCCCGGCATCTGGCGGACGGCATTCATCATGGCCTCGACCGCGCCGTCGTAGTCGCCAGTACGGGCTTTTTCCGCGCCAGCCTTGATGAGATCGCGGACTTCTTTCTGGACGTTCTGCTCGATTTCCTGCGAGAGCGGTTCGAGTCCGCGCATGCGGAGCATTTCGCGCAGCGCGCCGACGGTTTGTTCGTCCGCCGTGGTGCGGAGGATGTTTGTCACGATTTCGCTGCCCGCGCGTTCGAGGCGCTGGTCGAAGCACGCCTTGACCAATTCGCGGGAAAGCCCTGGCGACAGGCTGGCTCCGGCGGAGGTGAGGCTTGCGGCGACAGCGAGGTCGTCCTGTGCTCTTTCCGTTTTGCCGTCGTGGGCGTGAAGCATGGCGTTGGCCAGCGCCTTGCACAGCGCGGCGTTGGGCTGGTCGCCGAGGTGGCGTTCGAGATCGTTGATGGTGGCGCGGGCGGCGTCGGTTTTGTTTTGGGCGATTTGGGCCTGCGCCAGCCGGACGTGGATTTCGGAGTCGCGGAAGTGGGAATGCGCGCTTTGGCGGATGACTTCGGCGAGCGCTTTTTCGGCGGTGGCGGCGTCGCCCGTTTCCATGGCCAGTTCGCCAAGGCGGCGGTGGCGTCCGAGACGGTACGGCGAGCGTTCGATAGCGGTTTGCAGCACTTTGCAGGCCTCGTCGCCTTGCCCGTTTTCAGCGCGCACGCGGGCAAGCAGATCGTAGGCCGCCATGAAATGACTGTTTTCAGCAATGAGTTCGGTGAGCAGGGCGTCGGCAGCGGCGTAATCCTTTTTGAAGGCGAGACAGCGGGCAAGCCCCAGTTGCGCCCAGGGGATGTGTTGGCTGGCAACGATCCGGCGGTAGATGGCTTCGGCTTCGGTGAGTTGTCCGGCCGCGATGTGGTAGCCCGCTTCGAGGCGATGGAAATCGACGAGGTATTGCGGGTGTTCGGTTTCCGCCTCCAGGCAGTAGTCGATGGCGCCAAGCCAATCGCCGATAGCGGCCAGTTGACGCGCGGGCAAGAATACTTCGCGCTTGTCGATGAGCCGCGCCAGCCGGTCTTGCAGGGTGCCGGGCGCGAGCGGGGTGAGGATGTAATCGTCGGGCAGGAGTTCAGCGGCGCCGACGACGCATTCGTGGTTGCGCTCGCTGGTAATCATGACGAACAAGGTGTCACTGGTAATGACTTCGTGCTGACGCAGGTCTTCGAGCAGGTGTTGGCCGTCCTGCCCGCCGCCGAGGGCATAGTCGCACAGGATCAGTTCGTAATGGCGCGCGTGCAGGTGACGCAAGGCGGTGTGCGCGCTGATGGCGAAGTGGATGGAGGAAAACCCGAACGAAGAGAGCATGCCGCGCAGTTGCGTGCGCAGCTTGGGGTTGCTGGCAACGACGAGAACCTGGAATTCTTCAAATTTGGGCATGATGGCGAATCCGGAAAACCAGCGGCGACAGAACGGAGTGTATCGAGGCGCGGACGGGCCGGGGAGAGGGTGTCCGGCGCAGCTTTACGCCTGCGCGCACGGAGGATGCGGTTGGGGGTTTGTCCGCTTCATCCGGCGCGCGCCTGGGTTTACTTTACTTCAGCACGAAACCGCGCGCGCGCAACGCCCCAGTCAGTTTGTCACGCCCGGTCAGGGCGTCGGCGTTGGCGATCCGTTTGGATGAATGCACGGCCCAGGCGCCATGCACTTTCATTTTCTGCTCCTCGTAGAAACGCGCCATGGCGGCGTTGTAGGTCTCGATGCCCGGCATTTGGGCGTCGAGCGAATAGCGTTCGTTGTGCAACACCACGGACTGCGGCAACCGTGGTTTGATATCGGCGGGCCGCGCCGGATCGGGTTTGCCCACGCAGAGGCCGAATATGGCGATGGTTCTGGGCGGCAATCCGAGCAGTTCAGCGATTTCTTCTGGCCGGTTGCGCATGGTGCCGGTGTATACGATGCCAAGTCCGAGCGATTCCGCCGCCACTGCCGCATTTTGGGCCGCCAGCGCGGCATCGAGGGCGGCGACGAGGAACATTTCGAGGTAGTCGAGCGCCTCGCCAGGGCGTTGGGTGATCTGGGTCAGGCGCTCCAGACGGGCGAGATCGGCAATCCAGGCCAGTTGCAGGGGCGCTTTTTCGACATGCGCCTGGCCCGTCAGTTCGGCCAGTTTCGCGCGCTGTCCAGCCTCGCGCACCGCGACCACGCTCCAGGCTTGCAGGTTGGACGAACTCGATGCCGACTGCGCGGCGGCGACGATGGCGGCAAGCTGCTCGTCGCTCACCGGGTCGGGCAGGTAGGCACGCACCGAGCGATGTTTCAGCAGATGTTCGATGACCGGCGACCAGGCGATTGCCGAGGGCTGCGAGGCTTCGCCGTAACGCGCGGCGACGAGTTGCTGCTGGGTGGTATTCATGTGATCTCCTGTAAATGGGGGCACGCCATGCGGCGCGAGGTAGAGAGTATAAACAGGCCGCCGGAGCAAATGCCGCCGCTTGGGTCGGCAAGGCCGGAACGGGATGAAAACGTAATACGCAAAGGCCCGCGATGGATGGCGTTGACTCATGTCTGGACTTTCTCTAGAATTCGTCTCCTTTTGTGGGTCGGCTTGTGTCCGGCCCCAGACCGGGATAACTCTCCGAGGCGGCCCAAAAGCGGGCTGCCTCGGTTTTTTGGAAATTCTCAAGCCATGCCGACAATCAATCAGCTCGTTCGCAAGCCGCGTCAAGTGGAAGTGGTCAAGAGCAAGGTGCCCGCGCTCGACGCGTGCCCGCA
>JAIRMC010000051.1 GCA_031258965.1 Azoarcus sp.
CGGTGCGTGGCGAGATCGAAGGCCACCGACACGCCTTGCCCTCCGGCGGCCAGCGCCTTGCGGTAGAAATCGTTCGACGCCTCGGCGGTGGAAAAGCCCGCGTATTGGCGTATCGTCCAGGGCTTGACCGCGTACATGGTCGGCTGCGGCCCGCGCAGGAACGGCTCGAACCCCGGCAAGGTATCCGTGTCGGGAAGCGCCTCCACATCCGCCTTGGTGTAGAGCGGCTTGACCCGCAGACCTTCCGGCGTGATCCAGTCGAGATTCTCGACCTTGCCTTCCGGCGCGTGGCGGGCGGCGGCTTTTGTCCAGGCGTTCAGATCGGGGCGCGGATAAGTGGGCTGGCTGGCGTCGGACATGGCATGCCTCATTCGGAATCGCCGCAGGGCAAAAAATCGCCGCTTGACGCGGCGCGGTTTGTTTCCTGCGGCGAAAGTTGACTTATAAAAGACTTGATCTAGCCAAAGGATGATACCTTGCGCACAATCAGCGATGCAATGCAGCAACGTCCGGGGTTTACCTGTATCGGAAGCCAGATTTCTTCCCGCGTGCATGCGCTGTTTTCACCCCTGATCCCTACCCCCTACCCCCTGCCCCCTGATGCCCAGCCAGATACTTATCGACGTCGCCGACCAGGCCGCGACCCTGACCCTTTCCAGCCCCGGCAAGCTCAACGCCATCGACGCCGCCATGTGGCGCGCCCTGCGCGAAGCCTTCGAGCGCCTCGTCGCCGATCCCGAAGTGCGCTGCATCGTCCTGCGCGGCGAGGGCGACAAAGCTTTCGCCGCCGGGGGCGACCTCAAGGAATTCCTCAGCGTGCGCGCCACGGTGGACGACGCCATGCATTACCACGAAGAACTGGTCGCCCGCGCGCTGGAGGCCATCCGCGCCTGCCCCAAGCCCACCATCGCCGCCATCCAGGGCGCGTGCATCGGCGGCGGGCTGGAAATCGCCGGTTGCTGCGACATCCGCATCGCCGGGGAATCCGCCAAATTCGGCGCGCCCATCAACAAACTCGGCTTTTCGATGTACCCCGGTGAAATGGCCGGACTGGTCGCGCTCGCCGGCCCCGCCGTCGTGCTGGAAATCCTCCTCGAAGGCCGCATCCTCGACGCCCACGAGGCTTTCGCGCGCGGCCTGCTGAGCCGTATCGTCCCCGATGACGTGGTATTCGACGAAGCCCGCGCCAGCGCCCGCCGTATCGCCGCCGGCGCGCCGCTCGTGGCGGGCTGGCACAAACAATGGATCGCCCGCCTGATGCACGACCGCCCCCTGAGCGAGGAAGAAAAACGCAGCGCCTTCGCCTTTCTGGAGACTGAAGATTATAGGGAAGGCATGGCCGCGTTTTTTGAAAAACGCAAGCCGCGGTTCAGGGGGCGATAAAACCGGCGCCGTTTATCCCCATGCAGGAAGACGGATGAGCCGATTGCGCGCATGCCTGCGCCAGCGGTTGCGGCGCGGGATGGTTGGCGGGCGGTTTTCACTCTCCCGTACAATACGGGCCTGGCTTGGCGGTTGATGTTTTCCGCCGCCCGTCACGCACGAGGAACGCAACATTCATGGACGAACTGATACGCGCCGCGGCGCTCGATTATCACCGCAATCCAAGGCCCGGCAAGATCGCGGTAACGCCGACCAAGGCGCTGACCAACCAGCGCGATCTGTCGCTGGCCTATTCACCAGGCGTGGGGGCCGCCTGCGACGCGATCGTGGCCGATCCGGGCGAGGCGGCCAGCCTCACTTCGCGCGGCAACCTGATCGGGGTCATTACCAACGGCAGCGCCGTGCTTGGCTTGGGCAACATCGGCGCGCTCGCCGCCAAGCCGGTCATGGAAGGCAAGGGCGTACTGTTCAAGAAATTCGCCGGCATCGACGTGTTCGATCTCGAAATCAATGAGTCCGACCCCGACCGCCTGGTCGACATGATCGCCGCGCTGGAGCCGACTTTCGGCGGCATCAACCTCGAAGACATCAAGGCGCCCGAGTGCTTCTACATCGAAAAGAAGTTGCGCGAGCGCATGAAAATCCCCGTTTTCCACGACGACCAACATGGCACGGCCATCGTGGTCGGCGCGGCCGTCCTCAACGGACTGCAAATGCAGGGAAAGGATCTGAAGAAGGTCAAGCTCGTCACTTCGGGCGCGGGCGCGGCGGCGCTGGCCTGCCTCGATCTGCTGGTGATGCTCGGCATTCCGGTGGAGAACATCTGGGTGACGGACATCGAAGGCGTGGTCTACGAGGGCCGCGCGGCGCTGATGGATCCGGTCAAGGCGCGTTACGCCAAGAGAACCGATGCGCGCCGCCTCGACGAAGTCATCGAGGGCGCCGACATCTTCCTGGGGCTGTCGGCGGGCGGCGTACTCAAGGCCGGAATGGTGGCGAAAATGGCGGCCAAGCCGCTGGTATTGGCCCTGGCCAACCCGGTACCGGAAATCATGCCCGGCGAGGTGCGACAGGCGCGCGAGGACGCCATCATCGCCACGGGCCGTTCGGATTATCCGAACCAGGTCAATAACGTATTGTGCTTCCCCTTCATCTTCAGGGGCGCGCTGGACGTGGGCGCGACCACCATTACCGACGAAATGAAACTCGCGGCGGTGTGGGCCATCGCCGAACTGGCGCGCGCCGAGCAAAGCGACGTCGTCGCCTCCGCCTATGGCGAAAAAGTGAGCGGATTCGGAGCCGATTACATCATTCCGCGCCCGTTCGACCCCCGGCTCATCGTCAAGATCGCGCCAGCGGTGGCCGAGGCGGCCATCGCTTCGGGCGTGGCGACGCGGCCCATCGCCGATTGGGACGCCTATCGCGCGCAGCTCAACAACTTCGTCTGGCATTCCGGCATGTTGATGAAGCCGGTGTTCGCCGCCGCTCGCGGCATGCCACAACGTATCGTCTTCGCCGAAGGCGAATCCGAAAGAGTGCTGCGGGCGGTACGCACCGTGGTCGACGAAGGCATGGCCTGGCCGATCCTGGTCGGGCGCTCGGAAGCGATCATCGGCACGATAGACCGCCTCGGCCTGCGCATGAACCCCGGCTTGCAGTACGAAATAATCGACCCGGCCCACAATCCGCATTTTGACGAGATGTGGACGCGCTACCACAGCCTCATGGAACGTCGCGGCGTCACGGCGGATGAAGCGCAAAAGCGGCTACGCCGCAATCCCACCCTGATCGGCGCGTTGTCGCTCGTGCTCGGCTACGCCGATGGCCTGATCTGCGGCACCGACGGCGTACATCGCAAACACCTTTCCAATGTCGAAGCCACGGTGGGTCGACGCCCTGGCGTCGACCACTACTACACGGTCAACGTGCTGAACGTGCCCGGACGGACGCTGTTTCTCGCGGACACCAGCGTCAACTACGACCCGACACCCGAACAGATCGCCGAAATGACCGCACTGGCCGCCGAAGAAGTGCGCCGTTTCGGTTTCGAGCCGAGGGTCGCCCTGCTGTCACATTCCTCTTTCGGATCGGCGGACACGCCATCCGCGCTGAAAATGAGGGCCGCCTTGCGGCTGATCCGGGAACGCCATCCCGGCTTGCAGATCGAAGGCGAAATGCAGGGCGATGCGGCGCTCGATGTCCGTCTGCGGCTGCACTTGTTACCGAACGCCAACTTGCTTGAGGAAGCCAATCTGCTGATCTTCCCGACGCTGGACGCGGCCAACATCGCCTTCAATCTGCTGAAGACCGCGGCGGGCGGGGGGGTGACGGTGGGGCCGATCCTGCTGGGCGCGGCCAGGCCCGTACATGTGCTCTCGCCTTCGGCGACAGTGCGCAGAATCATCAACATGACCGCGCTGACCGTGGTCGAAGCGGGGAACCGGGCAGGATGAGGGATCGTCGGCGCGCGGCATGGTTGTTTGTTCGCAACAGATTGGGAGCACTGTGATTTTTGACGACCTTCCCCTGCAATACGGGTTGAAAGGTGCTAGAATGAGAACGTATTTTTCTATGAAAATGTTTTAGAGAGCCAAGATATTCCAATGTTTTCCATGGGCTGTCTTCGGAACTCTCGCCCGATAGAGAGGCGATTATGAAACATCGCATTCTGTTTGCCGCCATGGTGGCGCTGGCACTCTCCGTGATGGGGGCCGGGCCTGCCGTGGCCGCCCCCGCCAAGGCCAAATGCGCCGGAGCGGCGAAGACGAAAGCCTGCAAGCCCGCCCCGGCGTCCCTAGCCAAGAAAAAGGCGTCTTCCAGCAAGAAATCCGTCAAGGTCGCGCGTGCCGGGCGCAATGCCGCAAGGCTGACGGCGCGCGGCAAGCGCGTGCTCGCGGGGAGGCTGGCCGCGGCCAGGAGGCAGGCCGCCCGCGCCCATGCCGCGGAAGAACCGCTTACGCTGAGGCTGGACGGCTTCGGCCAGCCCTTGCTGGGTTCCTCGGCGTTCTACGTCGTCAATCAGGACACGGGCGAGGTGCTGCTCCAGAGGGGCGCGCACAGGGTCATGCCGATCGCCTCGATCACCAAGCTCATGACGGCGATAGTGGTGCTCGAATCGCGGAGCAGTCTGAACGAAGTGCTCTCCATCACCGAGAACGACATCGACCACCTGAAAGGCACCGGCTCCCGGCTCGGACTGGGAACCCGCCTGACGCGCGAGGAAATGCTGCAACTGGCGCTGATGTCCTCTGAAAACCGCGCCGCTTCGGCGCTGGCGCGCAACTATCCGGGCGGGCGGGCCGCTTTCGTGGAAGCGATGAATGTCCAGGCCCGTCTGCTCGGCATGAACGAGACCCGCTTTTACGACAGTACCGGATTGACTCCTCGCAACGTCTCCACGCCGCACGATCTTTCCCGGATGGTGATTGCGGCGGCCCGTTATCCGCTGATCCGCGAGTTCACCACCACTATCGAGCGTTATGTCCATGTCAATGGGCAGGTGAAGCTTTTCCGCAACACCAATGGGCTGGTCAAGAGTCCGGACTGGAACATCGGCGTTTCCAAGACGGGCTACATCAGCGAAGCCGGGCGCTGCTTGGTGATGCAGGCGTGGATGGGCGGCCAGCCCCTGTCGATCGTGCTGCTGGATTCAAATGGCCGCAACATGCGCGTCGTCGATGCGCAAAGAGTGCGCCTGTGGCTGGAAGAACGCCCGGAATTGCTGGCTGGCGCCCGCCGCTCGCCGCAGGGCTGACAGGCGCGGGAGTTACGCAATAGCACGAGGCGCGGGGGTTCTCCCGCGCCTCGTTGCTTTCAGATCGGCGGGTGCGGCTCCCGACGATACCCGAGAGTTTTTCAGCGTGGCGTGAAGGCACGACCGTATGGTCTGCCTGCGCAGGGCAGCGCCTGATCTCCAGGCGATCATTGCCGCGATTTCTTGCGATCTTTGCGACCGCCCTCCCTGATGCTGTTTTGTGCTCAGAGCAGGCGGAAGGCGAGTATCGCCACCAGCGTTGGCAACGCGGCGGCGGCGAGTAGTCCAAGGGGATTCACCGCGCCGCCCCTGAAATGGCCTTGCAGGATGGCCATGCCCGCCGGGTTGGGCGCGTTGGCGATGACGGTAAGGCCGCCGCCCGTGACCGCGCCAGCCACCAGCGCGTATTTGAATTCATCCGACAGTCCTTCCACCAGCGAACCCAGATAGGTGAGGGCGGCGTTGTCCGTGACCGCCGTCAATGCCGTGGCGCCGTAATACACGGTGGTGGCATCCATGCGTGACAGCAGCGGTTGCAGCCACCACGACTGCTGGCCGCCAAGCGTCACCAGCCCGGCCAGGAAGCAACTGACCATCAGCCCTTCACGCAGGATCAGCCGTTCCTGGAAGCGCGGATAGGCATGGGCGAAGGCCAGGAATATCAGCAGGACGCCGAGAAAAACGCGGGGGTGATGGGCAAAGAGCACGATCAGGAACAGGAGCAGCAGATGCAGACCGACGACCGGCCAGGGCACGCCGTCGCTGTGTTCGCGCCGGCCGGAAATCTCAAAGCGGCTCAGTTCCTTGCGGAAAACCAGGCTGACAGCTGTCGCGTTGACGAAGACGGCCACGGCGCTGCGCCAACCGATGTGGGTGAGCATGAAAAGACTGTCCCATTTCCAGACCCCCGCCACCATCAGTACCGGCGGGGCCGCGAAATTGGTGAGCGTGCCGCCGATGGAGACGTTGACGAACAACACGCCGAGGGTGGCGTACATCAGGCGTGGGGACATGTCCTTGCGGTAGTAGGCGTCTTTCAGGATCAACGCGGCCAGCGCCATGGCGGCCGGTTCGGTGATGAAGGAAGACAGGAGCGGCACCACGGCCAGGATGGTGAAGTAGAAGGCGATGGGCCGTGCAGTTGGCAACAGGCGCGATGTTTGCCGCACGATGGCGGAGGCGAGAATGAGAACCGGCTTGCTTGCCGCCACGATCATGATGGCCAGCACGAACAGCGGCTCGGTGTAGTTGCGGTTTTCCAGATATTCCGCGACGGCCAGGGAAGCGCCGCTTTCCGTCCCAATGGCGGCGACGGCGATGGAAAGAAGCAGGATGCCCGCCCAAAAGCCGAAAACGAATTCCACTTCGGCGAACAATCCCAACAATCCCGCGTGTGCGGGGTGTTTTTTTGCCAAGCGCGCGAAAAAGCCGACGGAGAAGGTATGCAGGATGGCAACCGCGAACAGGGTGGCGCCGATTGCCTGGAGGGTCGTTGGAGTCATGGCCGGGGTATTGTCATGGAGAAGGTGAACCCGGGAACCGGCGACCGCCGCCCTGCCGGCGCAGTTTCATCCGAGCGAAAAACCGTGATTATACGGTTGGGCCGCCATGGCGGGAACCTGCTAGAATATCGGCTTTTTCGCAACATGCAGGAGTAATTCCATGGCCGTCGAACGTACCCTTTCCATCATCAAGCCCGATGCCGTCGCCAAGAATGTGATCGGCAAAATCTATCAGCGTTTCGAGGATGCCGGACTCAAGATCGCCGCCGCCCGCATGGTGCATCTGTCCGCGCGGGAAGCTAGCGAATTTTACGCCGTGCATCGTGAGCGCCCGTTTTTCAATGATCTGGTGGCGTTCATGATTTCCGGCCCGGTCGTGGTGCAAGTGCTCGAAGGCGAAAACGCCATCGCCAAAAACCGCGAGCTGATGGGCGCCACCGATCCGAAGAAAGCCGCGCCCGGCACCCTGCGCGCCGACTTCGCCGAGTCGATAGATGCCAATGCGGTACATGGTTCCGATGCGCCAGAAACGGCGGCGGTGGAAATCGCCTTCTTTTTCCCCGGCATCAATATTCATCGCCGTTGATTCCGCACGGCCCGCGCACGGCTTTCTGCTTTTGTCATGCCCAATCTGCTCGATTACGACCTTGCCGGACTCGCCGCCTGGTTTGAGGAACTGGGCGAAAAGCCTTTTCGCGCGCGCCAGGTGATGCGCTGGATACACCGTGAGGGGTGCGACGATTTCGGGGCGATGACCGATGTCGCCAAGTCCTTGCGGGCAAAACTTGATGCGCTGGCAGAGATCCGCCCGCCCGTGCCGTTGCGGGATACCGTGTCCGGCGATGGCACGCGCAAATGGCTGCTCGATGTCGGGGGCGGCAATGCGGTGGAAGCGGTTTTCATCCCGGAGGCCGGGCGCGGCACGTTGTGCGTGTCGTCGCAGGCCGGGTGCGCGCTCGACTGTGCTTTTTGCGCGACAGGCAAACAGGGCTTCAACCGTAACCTCGAAGCGGGCGAAATTGTCGGCCAGTTGTGGCTGGCCAATAAACTGCTCGGCGCGGCCAGCGCCCCCGCGCGCGAGGATGAAAATGACAACGGGCGTGTCATCAGCAATGTCGTGCTGATGGGAATGGGAGAGCCGCTGGCCAATTTCGACAAGGTCGTCACCGCTTTGCGGGTCATGCTCGATGACCACGCCTATGGGCTGTCGCGGCGGCGGGTGACGGTGTCGACCGCGGGCGTGACGCCAGCGATGGACCGCCTGCGCGAAGAATGCCCGGTGGCGCTGGCGGTATCGCTACATGCGCCCGACGACGCCTTGCGAGATCGCCTGATGCCGATCAATCGCAAATATCCCTTGCACGATCTGATGGCGGCCTGCCGTCGCTACCTCGAACGCGCCCCACGCGATTTCGTGACTTTTGAGTACGCAATGATCGATGGCATCAACGATAGTGATGCCCACGCCCGCGCCCTGGTTGCGCTCACACGCGACGTGCCGTGCAAGTTCAACCTGATTCCGTTCAACCCTTTTCCGCATTCCGGGTTCGCACGCTCGCCGGTCGATCGCATCCGCCGCTTTTCGGCGATATTGCTCGATTCCGGTATCATTGCAACGACACGCAGGACGCGCGGCGGTGACGTCGCCGCCGCCTGCGGCCAGCTTGCCGGCCAGGTGCGGGATAAAACCCGGCGCGCCCGGACATATCCATTACAGATGATGGAGGAGATTGGGTCATGATTCGCATGATGACATCCCTGTGCTGGATTGTTTCCGGTTTCATTCTTGCTGGATGCGCGGCTCCTGCGGCGACGCGCGATGTCGCGCCCGTGCCCAGTTATCGCGGCCCGTATTCCCGCCCCTTGTCCGACATGCCGCCAGCGAACGAAGCGGCGTCGAAGGCGCGCGTCCATACCGAGCTTGGCATGGAGTATCTCGGTATCGGGCGCACCAAGGTTGCTCTCGACGAGGCCAGGATAGCCCTGGATGCCAGTTCCGGTTATGCCCCGGCACATCATCTGCTCGGGTTGATCTACATGGAACTCGAACAGAATGAACAGGCCGGCGAGGCGTTTCGCCGGGCGCTCGGTTCCGCGCCGGGAGACCCGGATTTCAATAACAGCTATGGCTGGTTCCTATGCGGGCGGGGGCGTTTTGCCGAGGCGATGTCCCATTTCGCCACGGCGGAATCCAATCCCTATTATTGCTGCAAGGCGCGCCCTCGCATCAATGCCGGTCTATGCCTGCTGGAAAACAACGATCCCGCCGGGGCTGAAACACAGTTCGCCAGGGCGCTGGAGGCGGATCCCTCCAGCAGCGAAGCCCTGTATCAATTGGCGCAGGCCGTTTATCGCCGTGGAAATTACCGCCGCGCACACGATCTGCTCGTCCAGTATCACCAGCGTTTCGATCCCAGCGCCCGTTCGGTGTGGCTGGGCTTGCGCGCGGCGCGGCGTTTGGGCGAACATCACGCGGAAACAAGTTATACCGAGCAATTGCGCGGGCGCTTCGCCGGTTCTCCCGAAAGCGCATTGTTGATGCAAGGAAAATATGAGTGAACACCATGGAAAACGATTCTTCTACTGTGGCGAACGAAAAGCCTGAAACCGGGGAAAGCGCTCCCGAAGCCGTGGCGGAACCCATGGCGAAACCTGTACCCGCGCCCGGCGACATCCTCAGGAAAGCGCGCAAAGCGCGCGGAGAGTCCCTGATCGACGTCGTGCAGGCGCTCAAACTGTCGCATCAGCAGCTCGAAGCCATCGAGAGCGGGCGGTTTGACGCCTTGCCAGGGCCAACTTTCGTGCGCGGTTTCTTGCGCAATTACGCCCGCCATCTGGGGCTGGATCCCGAACCCTTGCTTATCGGGCTTGACGGGCAGGTTCCCAAATCCGCCCATCCGCCCTTGGTTTCCAACGGAAGGGCCAACATTCCTGTTTCTGCCCCGATGGTGAAGGCCAATACCAATATTTCGACCAACCGCAGCGCGTTTCCGGTGTTGTTGATCCTGCTGGTACTGGTGCTGGCGGCGGTCGGGGCCGGTTTTTCCCTGGGCTGGATCGAGATGCCGCAAAGGTTGACGACCGAAGCCGCGTCCGCGGAACAGGAAGGCGAGGTATTCCAACAAGTCCAACAAGAATTGGTGCTGCCGCCCATCTCCCTGGCAACCCCGGCGGAAAAGCAGGCTGCGGAACCTCAGGACGTTGTCGCGGAGGGGCTTCCGGGCGCAGGGGACATTTCGCCAGCGGCGGCGCCCGCCGCCAGCGCGGCCGCGCCGCCCGCCGTGGCCGAGCCGGAAATATCGACCTTGCGCCTCACCTTTTTGTCCAATGCCTTGGTTCAGGTGCGCGAAGGCTCTAGAGGAAGCGGCAAACTTCTTTTCGGGGGCGTCGGCAATGCGGGGAGTGTCCGCAATATCCGGGGAACGCCGCCCTTCTCACTGGTGGTGGGCAATGCGAACAGGGTTGCGTTGGAGTACAACGGCAAGCCGGTCGATTTGAAGCCGCATATTGTCAAAGATGGGGTTGCCCGCCTGACCTTGCAATGACGGCGCAGCTTTCTGTTTCCGCGCCGCTATTTACGCGGCGGCGCACCCGTCTCGTGCGTATCGGCCATGTGGCGGTGGGTTCGGCGACGCCGGTGGCGGTGCAATCAATGACCAATACCGATACCGCCGATGTCGCCGCGACCGTGGCGCAGGCGGCGGAACTGGCGCGCGCCGGTTCCGAACTGGTACGGATCACGGTCAACAACGAAGACGCGGCGCGGGCCGTGCCACACATCCGCGAACGCCTTGCCGCACAGGGTGTCGACGTGCCGCTGGTGGGCGATTTCCACTACAACGGCCACACCTTGCTCGGCAAATATCCGGCATGCGCCGAGGCGCTCGCCAAGTTGCGCATCAATCCGGGCAATGTCGGCGCGGGCGCGCGGCGCGATGCGCAGTTCGCCAGCATCATCGAACTCGCCATGAGGCATGCCAAACCAGTCCGCATTGGCGTGAACTGGGGCAGCCTCGACCCTTCGGTGCTTGCCCGCGTGCTGGACGAAAACGCTTCCCGCGCCACGCCATTGCCCGTCGGCGCGGTGATGCGCGAGGCGCTGGTGGCGTCGGCGCTGGAGTCGGCGGCGCAGGCGGAAAGCATTGGGCTGGCCGCCGACCGCATCGTTCTTTCGGCCAAGGTATCGAGCGTGCGGGATTTGATCGCGGTCTACCGCGAACTTGCCCGGCGCTGCGAATATCCGTTGCATCTGGGCCTTACCGAAGCGGGCATGGGCAGCAAGGGCATCGTCGCCTCGACCGCGGCGCTGGCGGTGCTGCTCGAAGAAGGCATCGGCGACACGATCCGCGTTTCACTGACACCCGAACCGGGCGGCAGCCGCGCGCAAGAGGTCGTGGTGGCGCAGGAGATCCTGCAAACCATGGGACTGCGGGCCTTCGCGCCGATGGTGACGGCCTGCCCCGGCTGTGGCCGTACCGGCAGCACGTTCTTCCAGGCGCTTGCCGCGCACATCCAGCGGCATGTGCGCGAACGCATGCCGCAATGGCGCGAGCGGTACGACGGTGTCGAGAACATGACGCTGGCGGTAATGGGATGCGTGGTCAATGGCCCCGGCGAGAGCCGCCACGCCAACATTGGCATCTCGCTGCCCGGCACGGGCGAGGCACCCGCCGCACCGGTCTTTGTCGATGGACGAAAAACGGTTACTCTGCGCGGCGACAACATTGCCGCCGAGTTCACCGCCCTTGTCGACGATTACGTCGCAAGCCGCTACGCGCGCAGATCCGCATAACGCAAACCGGGAAAGCCGACCAATGACCAAAACCTTGCATGCCGTTCGCGGGATGAACGACATCTTGCCCGACGAGGCCGAAGTCTGGGAAAACTTCGACGTCATCATCCGCGACTGGCTGAAGGGCTATGGCTATCGTCCCATTCGCCTGCCGATCGTGGAGCCGACGCCGCTTTTCCGCCGTGCCATCGGCGAAGTTACCGACATCGTCGAAAAAGAAATGTACTCGTTCGAGGATGCCCTGAACGGCGAGAAGTTGACCCTGCGCCCGGAAGGCACGGCGGGTTGTGTGCGCGCGGCGATCCAGCACGGGCTGACGGTGGGGGGGGGGCGGCGTCTCTGGTACCAGGGGCCGATGTTTCGCCACGAGCGCCCGCAAAAAGGGCGCTATCGCCAATTCCATCAAGTCGGCGTCGAGGCGCTGGGCTTTGCCGGGCCGGACATCGACGCGGAACTCATCGTCATGGGCGCGCGCCTGTGGGGGCAATTGGGGCTGGCCGATGTACGGCTCGAACTCAACTCGCTGGGTTCGGCGGAAGAACGCGCCAGCCATCGCGCGGCACTCATCGCTTATCTTGAGAAGCATGAAGACGCGCTCGATGAGGATGGGCGGCGGCGTCTGCATTCCAACCCGCTGCGCATTCTCGACACCAAGAATCCGGCCTTGCAGGAGATTGCCGAAGCCGCCCCGAAACTGCTCGACCACCTCGGCGATGCGTCGCGCGCGCATTTCGAGACAGTTCAGGCAATGCTGGACGATGCCGGAATCGCCTATCGCGTCAATCATCGCCTCGTGCGCGGTCTTGACTATTACAATCGCACCGTTTTCGAGTGGGTCACGGATCGCCTTGGCGCGCAAGGCACGGTCTGCGCGGGGGGGCGTTACGACACGCTGGTAGAGCAGCTTGGCGGCAAGCCGCTGCCAGCGGCCGGTTTCGCCATGGGGGTGGAGCGGCTGCTCGCGCTGTGGCTGGAAGGCGGCGAGGCGGAATACGCCATCGCGCGGCCCGCGCCCGATGTTTATGTGGTGCACCAGGGCGAGCGCGCGCAGCGGCTGGCTTTCCGTGCCGCCGAAACCTTGCGCGATGTGGGGCTGAATATTTTGTTGCATTGTGGTGAAGAGGGCAGTTTCAAGTCGCAGATGAGAAAGGCCGATGCCAGCGGCGCACAGCTCGCGCTGGTGATCGGCGACGACGAGGCCGCCGCCATGGAAGTCAGCATCAAACCGCTGCGCGGCGGCGGCGCGCAACAGCGCGCGCCGTTCGCCGTGCTGGCGGAGGCGGTATTGGATACTTTGCATGGCAGCAGCGACGATCACGATAGTCACGGAATGATCGAACCGGAAAACGCCGGACAGGATGCGGGAGTGAAAGATGGCAGTGTATGACCTTGAGGAACAGGAGCAGATCGCCCAGATCAAGGCCTGGTGGGAGCAATACGGCAATCGGACCATTGTCGTGCTGCTGGCGGCGGCGATCGGTTTTACCGCCTGGACGGGGTTGCGCCGGTATCAGGAAGGCAATGCCGTCGAAGCCGGCGCCCTGTACGTTGAATTGCAGCAAATAGCGGCGGCGGGCGATGCGCAACGGACGCGCGAGCTTGCGGGCAGGCTGATCGACAAATACGGCGGCACGGTCCAAGCGCAGTTGGGCGCCTTGCTGTCGGCACAAGTGCAGTTCCGGAAGAACGAACTCGACAATGCGCATTCGCAGCTCGAATGGGCGGCTGATAAGGGCGCGGAACCCGCATTGCGCGAATTGGCGCGCCTGAGACTGGCAACCGTGCTGTTGCAGAAAGAGGATTTCGACGGGGCGCTTGCCCGGCTGCAACCGGCTCCGGAGGGCGCTTGGCTTACTCGTTTTGAAGATTTGCGCGGTGATGTGCTCGCCGCCCAAGGCAAGATCGACGAGGCGCGCGCCGCCTGGCAGGCCGCGCTCGATGCGTTCGACGATGCCGCGCCCTTGCGCGAAGCGATCCGCGCCAAACTCGAATCGTCGGAGGGATGAACGATGAACCGTTCTTTATTGCGTCTGCTGTGCCCGGTTGCGATCCTGGCCTTGTTCGCCGGATGTTCTTCCACGCCCGGCCCGGCCGACCTGGTCGATTTCACGCCGACCGTCGAACTGCGCAGACTCTGGAAAGTGTCGGTCGGCGACGCGGATACCTATGTGTTCCAGCCCGCCGTGGTCGATGACAGTGTCTATGTCGCGGAGGCCGATGGCGAAGTCGTCCGCATCGAGGACGGCAAGAAAAAATGGAAAACCGATACGCGCGGCAAACTCTCCGCCGGAGTGGGCGCGGATGGCGACCTGGTCATCGTGGTGAGCGAGGCGGGGCAGGCGATTGCCCTCGATGCCGGAACCGGCGCCGAGCGCTGGCGGGCCAATATCGGCGCCGAAGTATTGGCTCCCCCCGCCATTGGCGGCGGCGTCGTGGTGCTGCGGGCTTCTGATCACCGGCTGATCGGGCTTGATACCAGGGATGGACGGCAGCGTTGGCTTTACCAGCGCAACATGCCGCCGCTGGCCTTGCGCAGCCATGCCGGGGTGTTCATCGTGGATAACGTCGCGCTCGCCGGTTTCCCCGGCGGCAAGGTGATCGCGGTGGGCCTGGAAAACGGCGGCGATTTATGGGAACTCAACGTGACCAGGCCTCGCGGCGCGACCGAACTCGAACGGGTGGCCGACGTGGCCGGTACGCCCGTGGTCAGCCGCAGCGAAGTCTGCGCGGTGACTTACCAGGGGCGGGTGGCCTGCTTCGACGTCACAAATGGCAACACCATTTGGGCGCGCGATTTTTCCTCGCACGTCGGCATGGATCGGGACGCCCGCTTCGCCGTGCTCGTCGATGAGCGCGATTCCGTCCAGGCGCTCGACGTCTATAGCGGCGTCACGGTGTGGCGGCAGGATGCGATGCCGCGCCGGCAATTGACCCGGCCCGTAATCTTCGACGATTACGTGCTGGTTGGCGACGGCGAAGGCTACGTACACATGCTCGCGCGCGAGGATGGTTCCTTCGCCGCGCGCGCGCGCGCCGACAGCAGCGCCATTGCCGCCGAACCCCGCCTGTTCGGGAACGGCTTCGTCGTGCAGACGCTCGATGGCGACGTCGTGGCCTATGAAGTGCGGCGCTGATTTCGACCGCCGCGCCGGAATCCAACCATGAAGCCCACCATCGTCCTGGTTGGCCGCCCCAACGTCGGCAAATCGACCCTGTTCAATCGCCTGACCCGCAGCCGCGACGCGCTGGTCGCGGATCAACCCGGCCTGACGCGCGACCGCCACTATGGCGTTGGCCGTGTCGGCGGGGGCGGCTACCTGGTGGTCGATACCGCCGGTTTCGACCCCGTGGCGCGGGACGGCATCCTGCACGAAATGGCGCGCCAGGCCGAGCAGGCGATTGCCGAGGCCGATGTATTGTTCTTCCTCGTCGACGGACGCGCGGGCCGCACGCCGCATGATGAAAAAATCGCCGCCCGCCTGCGCCGCGCCGCCTGCCCCGTCCACCTCGTCGTCAACAAGGCCGAGGGACTCGACCGGGCGATGGCCGCCGCCGATTTCCATACCCTGGGGTTTGGCGAACCCTTGCCGGTCTCCTCCGCGCACGGCGAGGGGGTGCGGGAACTGATTGATGTGGCGCTGGCGCCTTTCGCCACGGCGGACGAAAGCGATGACGATGCCGAAAGCGCCGGTCACACGCCGAGGGTCGCCATCGTGGGCCGTCCCAACGTCGGCAAATCGACCCTGGTCAATGCCCTGCTGGGCGAAGAACGGGTCATCGCCTTCGATTCGCCAGGGACGACCCGCGACGCCATCGAAATCCCCTTCGAGCGGGATGGCCGCGGCTACACCCTGATCGACACCGCCGGTCTGCGCCGTCGCGGCAAGGTTTTCGAGACAGTCGAAAAATTCTCCGTCGTAAAAACCTTGCAGGCAATCGAACGGGCCAACGTCGCAGTGCTCGTGCTCGACGCGGCGCAGGACATTTCCGACCAGGATGCGCGCATCGCCGGTTTCGTGCTCGAAACGGGGCGGGCGCTGGTACTGGCGATCAACAAATGGGACGTGGCCGACCGCTACCGGCGCGAACGGCTCAAGGAAGACGTGGCGCGCAAACTGGGCTTCCTGTCCTTTGCCCGCCTGCATCACATCTCCGCGCTCAAGACAGACGGAATCGGCGCGCTGCTGAAATCAGTGAACGCCGCTTATGCCGCGGCGATGGCCAGGCTTTCAACGCCGCGGCTTACCCGCGCCCTGCAAACCGTCGTGGCCCGGCAAGCGCCGCCGCGCACAGGCGCCGTGCGCCCGAAATTGCGCTACGCACACCAGGGCGGCATGAACCCGCCGACAATCGTAATTCACGGCGCCGCGCTCGAACGGGTGCCAGACACCTACGTGCGCTACCTCGAACACGCGTTCATGGAAGCGTTTGAACTGCGGGGCACGCCGCTACGCATTCAGCTGCGCAGCGCGTACAATCCCTACGCGGATAAACCGTAGTTTTTGATTTTTGTCAGTATACCGGCGAGTCAGTTTCATCGCATACTCGCGGACGGCGGTAAGAAGCAATACAATTGCCCCCCCCCGTTTTTATAACCACAAAAGAATCGAGGTTACACAATGAGCAACAACAAGGGCCAGCTTTTACAAGACCCGTTCCTGAACACGCTGCGGCGCGAGCATGTCCCGGTTTCCATTTACCTGGTCAATGGCATCAAGCTGCAAGGGCAAATCGAGTCCTTCGACCAATACGTGGTGCTACTGAAGAACACCGTGACCCAGATGGTGTACAAGCACGCGATTTCGACCGTCGTACCGGGGCGCGCCGTCACCATCCAGCCGCAGGAAAGCGAGGGGGGCGGCAGCTGAGCGTCCCGCGAAGCCGGACTCTCCCGCATGTTTGAACGACCGGCCAGCGGCGAGCGGGCCGTCGTCGTTCAGCTCGACCTCGGCCAAGGCGTGATCGCGGAGCGTCTGGCGGAACTGGAACTGCTGGCGGCGAGCGCGGGCGCGACAGTGGAAGGCGTGGTGCAGGGCCGCCGCGCAACGCCCGATCCGGCCTTTTTTGCCGGGCGGGGCAAGGTCGAGGAAATCGCCGACGCCCTGCGCGCCTGCAACGCCGACCTGGTGATCTTCAACCATGCGTTGTCACCGGCGCAACAGCGCAATCTCGAAAAAAGCCTCGAATGCCGGGTCGTCGACCGCAGCGCCCTGATCCTGGACATCTTCGCCCAGCGCGCCAGAAGCCACGAAGGCAAGCTGCAAGTGGAACTGGCGCAACTGAGCCATCTGTCCACGCGCCTGGTGAGGGGGTGGACGCACCTCGAACGGCAAAAGGGCGGCATCGGCCTGCGCGGCCCCGGCGAAACCCAGCTTGAAACCGACCGGCGTCTGCTTGGCGACCGGGTCAAGCTGCTCAAGTCGCGGCTGGTCCGGCTCGAAAAGCAGCGCCGCACCCGGCGACGCGCACGTGACCGGCGCGACGTGCTGTCGGTATCGCTAGTTGGCTACACCAACGCGGGCAAATCGACGCTATTCAACGCCCTCACCAAGGCGGGCGCCTATGCCGCCGACCAGCTTTTTGCCACACTGGACACCACATCGCGGCGGCTGTTCGTCGGCGGCGCAAACATCGTCATTTCGGATACGGTCGGCTTCATCCGCGACCTGCCGCACGCCCTGGTGGCCGCCTTCCACGCCACGCTCGAAGAAACCGCCCATGCCGATCTATTGCTGCATGTCGTCGACGCGGCGAGCGAGGACAGGGAAGCGCAAATCGCCGCCGTCAACACAGTGCTTGACGAAATCGGCGCCGCCGATGTGCCGCAAATCCAGATCTGGAACAAGATCGACCTCACGCGCGCCAAAGCCACGATGCTGCGGAACGATTGTGCTAGAATCGAGCGCGTTTTTTTGAGCGCCCGCACGGGCGACGGACTTGGCCTCTTGCGCGCCGCGCTCGACGAAGCCGCGCAAGCGGTCTCTGCGCGGGGCGTTGCACCGGCGGTACCGGCGGATGCCGGAGCCATCATGCCAGAGGCCGGCTCGCGCGCGCCCGATCCCGGCCCGCATATGCTTGCGGGAGCCACCTTTCCTTGCGATAAATGACCACAGGCATACTCATGTCAATCAACGATCCGCACTGGGGCAACCGTGACGGCAACAAAGAGCGCGGCGGCAAGCGCGGAGACGACCAGGGGCCGCCCGATCTCGAAGAACTCTGGCAAGACTTCAACCGGCGCCTGTCCGGCATGTTCGGGCGGCGTGGCGGAAACGGAAACAAAGGGGGCAGTCCCGGTTCCGGCGGCTCGGGCCTCTCGCCCAGGCAGCTCGGCGGCATGTTGGGCGTGCTGATATTCCTCGTACTCCTTGCCTGGCTCATCACAGGCATCTACATGGTCGACACCAACGAGCGCGGCATCGTGCTGCGGCTGGGCAGATTCACCAACGTGACCGATCCGGGGCTGCACTGGCGTCTGCCGAGGCCATTCGAGACGCATGAAATCGTCGACCTCACCGGCCTGCGCACAGTGCCTGTCGGCGGTCGCGGCAACTCCCGCGCCCTGATGCTGACCGACGACCTGAACATCGTCAATGTCCAGTTCGCCGTCCAGTATGTGCTCGACGGCGTCAACCCGGAAAACCACATCTTCGAGAACCGCGACCCCAACGAAGAATTCGTCCGCCAGATCGCGGAAACCGCGATGCGCGGCATTGTCGGCAAGAGCAAGATGGACTTCGTACTCTACGAAGGCCGGGAACAAATCGCCGACGCCGCGCAGAAACTGATCCAGGAAATCCTCAACCGCTACAAATCCGGCATCCAGGTAAGCCGCGTGACCATGGAAGAAGTGCAGCCCCCCGAACAAGTACAGGCCGCCTTCGACGACGCCACCAAAGCCACGCAGGACTGGGAACGCCAGAAAAACGAAGGCGAAGCCTATGCCAACAAGGTCATCCCGCTCGCCCAAGGGACGGCGTCCCGCCTGCTTGCCGACGCGCAAGCCTATCGCGCCAGGGCGGTCGCCAGCGCCGAGGGCGACACCTCCCGCTTCCGCCAAGTGCTTGCCGAGTTCAAACGCGCCCCGCAGGTCACGCGCGAACGCATGTACATCGAAACCGTACAGCACGTTTACTCCCGCGCCAGCAAGGTGATGATCGACGACAAGGGCGGGAACAACCTCTTCCTGCTGCCGCTCGACAAACTCGTCCAGCAAGCGGGCGCGCGCGCCGCGGCGGTTTCCGCCGTGATGGCCGACACCTCTTCCACGCCGCCCGAGCCGTCCGCGCCGGAGCCGCTGTTACAGATCAATCCACGCGACCGCGACCTGCTGCGCGACCGTGAACGGGGAGAACGTTGATGCGAGACAAACTGTCCGTGCTTGTCAGCGGCGCGCTGCTCATCCTGCTGGCGCTGGCCTCCATGGTGCTGTTCGTCGTCGACCAGCGCCAGTACGCAATCGTGTTCGAGTTTGGCGAAGTCAAGGAAATCGTCAAGGAACCGGGGCTGAAGTTCAAATGGCCGATCATCCATAACGTGCGCTACTTCGACCGCCGTATCCTGACCATGGATACATCCGACCCGAAACGCTTCCTCACCTCCGAAAAGCAAAACGTCATCGTCGACTACTTCGTCAAATGGCGGATCGCCGACCCCAAACTCTATTACCAAGCCGTGGCCGGGGACGAAGCGCGCGCCATCATCCGCCTCAACCAAGCGGTCGATGCCGGTCTGCGCGAAGAATTCGGCAGACGCACCGTCCAGGAAGTCATCTCGGGCGAACGTGACGTCATCATGCGCCAGATGAGCGAGCGCGCCGACAAGGACGCGCGCTCCATCGGCGTGGAAATCGTCGACGTGCGGCTCAAGCGGGTCGAATACCCTGACGAAGTCTCCGGCAACGTCTATTCGCGGATGAAAGCGGAAAGAACGCGCGTCGCCAACGAACGGCGCTCGCGGGGCGCGGCGGACGCCGAAAAAATCAAGGCCGACGCCGACCGCCAGCGCGACGTCATCGTCGCCGAAGCCATGCGCGAAGCGCAGCAAATCAAGGGCGAAGGCGACGCCAAGGCCGCCGCGATCTACGGCGAAGCCTACGGCCTCGACCCGGAGTTCTACGCCTTCTACCGCAGCCTGGAAGCCTATCGCGCGAGCTTCGCCAGCAAGGATGACATCATCGTCGTCGCGCCGGACGCGGACTTCTTCAAATACCTGAAAGGGCCGCAGGGCAAACGCTGACACTCACGATGGGCGCCACCCTGCTCGCCGCCATCGCCTTGATGCTGATCCTTGAAGGATGCATTCCTCTTTTCGCCCCCGCCCTGTGGCGGGAGGTTTTCCTTTTTCTCACCAGCATGAAAAACGGCCAAATCCGCTACGCCGGGCTTTCCTCCGTACTCGCGGGCCTCGCCCTGCTGCTCTTGCTGTTCGTCTGGAACTGATACGCGATGCGCTGGGTTTTGCCGGACTACATACAAGACGTCCTGCCGGACGAAGCCGTCCGGCTCGAAAACCTGCGTCGACGCCTGCTCGACGCCTTCCGAGCGCGCGGCTACCAGCTCGTCATACCGCCGCTCGTCGAACATCTCGATGCACTCGTCACCGGCGCGGGGCGCGACCTGCAATGGCGCACCTACCAGCTCGTCGACCAGTTCTCCGGACGCGCCATGGGCGTGCGGGCCGACATGACCCCGCAAGTCACGCGCATCGACTCGCACCTGCTCAACCGCGAAGGCGTCTCGCGCCTGTGCTACTGCGGCAGCGTGCTGCACACAAAGCCCTCATCCCTGACCGCGACCCGCGAACCCCTGCAACTGGGCGCCGAACTCTACGGCCACGCCGGGCTTGAAGCCGACATCGAAATCCTCCGCCTGCTGGACAACGTCATGCGCCTGGCGGGCGTACCGGCCACGCGCATCGAAATCGGCCACGTCGGGCTTTTCCACGCCCTGGCCGCGCGCGCCGGACTCGGCGACACCGCCCGCGAAGAAGCCTTCGGCCTTCTGCAAAGCAAGGACGTTCCCGAACTGCGCGCCTTGCTGGCGGCAACCGAACCGTCCGCGCGCGAAGCCATCCTGGCCTTGCCCGCGCTTTACGGCGGCCTGGACGCGCTCGACGAAGCCGCCCGCCGCCTGCCGCCAATCCCCGAAATCACCGCCGCGCTCGCCGATCTGCGCCGCCTGGCCGGAGAACTCGACGGCCTGCCGCTCGGCTTCGACCTGGCCGACCTGCGCGGCTACCACTACCACAGCGGCCTGGTATTCGCCGCCTATGGCGGCGACGCACCCGCGGCGCTCGCCCTGGGCGGGCGCTACGACCACGTGGCCGAAGCCTTCGGGCGCGCCCGCCCGGCCACCGGCTTCAGCCTCGATTTACGGGAACTCGTGCGCAATTCCCCCGAGGCGGCCCGGCCCAGCGCGATCCTGGCCCCCGCCCTGAAAGACCCGGCACTGGCCGATGAAATCGCGCGCCTGCGTGGCGAAGGCGAAATCGTCGTCGACACGCTGCCCGGACACGATGGAACATGGCAAGCAGCCGGTTGCGACCGGCAACTGGTGAAACGCGAAGACCACTGGACGGTCGCCGCGCTTTCCGAAAAGGAATGAGGAGCAAGCATGGCAAAGAACGTCGTCGTCGTCGGCACCCAATGGGGCGACGAAGGCAAGGGCAAGATCGTTGACTGGCTGGCCGGACACGCCCAGGGCGTAGCGCGCTTCCAGGGCGGGCACAACGCTGGTCACACCCTGGTGGTCGGCAAGACCGAATACAAACTCAACCTCGTCCCTTCCGGCATCGTCCACGAAGGCGTCGCCTGCTTCATCGGCAATGGCGTCGTGCTGGACATCCACCACCTGCTGGGCGAAATCCGCGTACTGGAAGCCGGGGGCATCAAAGTACGCGACCGCCTGAAAGTCAGCCCCGGCTGTCCGCTCATCCTCGGCTATCACAACGCCCTCGACCTCGCCCGCGAAGCGGCCAAGGCCGCAGGCGACAAAATCGGCACCACGGGCAAAGGCATCGGCCCCGCCTACGAGGACAAAGTCGCCCGCCGCGCCCTGCGCGTCTACGACCTCTTCGACCGCGACCGCTTTGCCGCCAAGCTCCGAGACATACTCGATTACCACAATTTCGTGCTCACGCAATACCTGAAAGCGCCAGCGGTCGACTTCCAGGCCGTCTTCGACCAAGCCATGGCCGACGGCGAAGAACTGCGCCCGATGGTGGCCGACGTCGCTGCCGGACTGCATGCCATCAACCGGGCGGGCGGCTCGCTTCTATTCGAAGGCGCGCAAGGCACCCTGCTCGACATCGACCACGGCACCTACCCCTTCGTCACCTCCAGCAACTGCGCTGCCGGGCAAGCCGCCGCCGGCTCGGGCCTGGGGCCGGGGAGCCTGCACTACATACTCGGCATCACCAAGGCCTATTGCACCCGCGTCGGCGGCGGGCCTTTCCCGACCGAACTTGACATCGAAACCCCCGGCGCGCCCGGTGAACAAATGTCCACGCGCGGGCGCGAAATCGGCACAGTCACCCGGCGCAAACGGCGTTGCGGCTGGCTCGACCTGGCCGCGCTGCGGCGATCCATCCTCATCAACGGCGTCACCGGCCTGTGTATCACCAAACTCGACGTGCTCGACGGCCTGCCCGAACTCAAACTGTGCACCGGCTACGCGCTCAATGGCGAACAGGTCGGCCTCCTGCCGCTCGGCGCGGAAGAAGTACGCCGCTGCAAGCCGGTCTTCGAGACCCTGCCCGGCTGGAATACCTCGACCGTGGGCGCGAAAGACTGGCGCGCCCTGCCGCCGGAAGCGCGCGCCTATCTTCACCGCATCGAAGAAATCTGCGAAGCGCCCATCGACGTCATCTCAACCGGCCCTGAACGGGAAGAAACCATCCTGCGCCGCCATCCGTTCGGCGTGTAATCGCGGGCGAATCCCGCCGCTCGCCTAAGGCGGCTGCGTGGGCAAAAGAAAAAACGGCGGAGATAGTCCCGTCATTGCGAGCGAAGCGCGGCAATCCACGCGCCGTAGGGATTGCCGCGTCGCTTCGGGCCTCGCAACACCAATCGCCGCAGCCTTTGACGAACATTCCCCCTGCAGGGTTCGCGTCGCCTACCCAAGCGCGGGGGCAGCGTGAGGGCATCAGCTAATAACAACATGATCATCACGGCGTTCAAACCGGCGAGATCGCACACCGATCCGGCAACATCGCGGACCATTGCCCAAGACATAGAATGCGGACATAATCCCTTCCTCATTCCCCCGTG
>JAIRMC010000014.1 GCA_031258965.1 Azoarcus sp.
CCCGCCAGCGCACCGGCCAGCCGCGCCGGGCAACGCAGCGCGAGCCACTGCACGCGCCGCCACAGCGCCATGCATAACCCGCCCACGGCCAGCGCCACCAGCGAAATGTGCAAGCCCGAGATCGCCACCAGGTGTTGTACGCCGGTACGGCGCAGGATCTCCCACTGCTCAGGCGGAATCGCGCCCTGATCGCCCACGGCCAGCGCCACTAGGATGCCGCGATACGGCGCATCCGGCAGTCTTGCCTCGAATTGCTGGCGGATGCGCCCCCGTAGCCGATGCACGCGGTTCATGAAGCCGCCGATGTCCGCCGGCAGCCGCTCTCCACGCCGGACGTAGCCGGTCGCCCGCAATCCTCGTTCCAGCAGCCAGGCTTCGTAATCGGAACCGCCCGGCGCCGCCGAGCCGTGTGGCCGCTTCAACCTCGCCGTGAGCCGCCAGCGTTCTCCCGGCTGCAATACGGGCACTGCGCGCGCCGTCCGAGGATCGCCCCAGGTGTTGCGATACCACGACAGCAGTACCCGCGTCGGCGTTTCCACGCAGGATTTAGTTTCCGGTTCAAGACATTCGGATTTAAACTCAAAGCGCACGGCATCGCCGCTGTCGCGTGGCAGCGACGCGACGTTCCCGGTGATTTGTACGTCCCGGCCTTCGAGCGCCTCATCGAGCGCGTCGCCCAGGCGTGAATCCGCGCGCCATGCTGCATAGGCATACCCCGCCAAGATCGCAGCCGCCAGCCCGGACACCCAGGCCACGCGGGCGACATCCGCCGCTCGCCTTTTTCCGCTCGCCCTCCCGCAAACCGCGAGCGCGCCAAGCGCCAAAGCCGCCACGATCCAGCCATGACCCGCCCACGGCGGCAAGTCCGCCGAGACTTGCAGCAGCCAGATACCCGCGAAAATGCCAAGGATGTTTTTGCACATGGCCTGCATGATGTCTTGTGCATCGGATGGGGTCAAGTCCTTGTCATGGCGTATGCCGTGTTGCGGCCTTTGGGCGGCGCTGGGCTTTGATCCACTGGCCCAGTTGGGTCTGGACGGCCCGCGCGGTGGCGTTGGCTAGGCCCGGCAGCGGTTGCAGTCTGAGGGGGGCGATGAGCGTCCAGGCGAGGGCGCGTTGCTGGAAGGGCGCGGCGGCTGGGGGCGGGGCCGAGGGGAAACTATCCGGACGGGGCAATCCGAATGAAAGGAATCTGGATTGCCAGGGCGCATCAAGCGTCGCAATGACGGTTTCGGGCGAGATGATGCAGGCGCGTCCGATCATTGATGCCGGGATTCTGCCGCACAGGGGTATCCGGCGCGGCGGACAAAATGGCGTGAACACTGCTACGATGCTCGACTCTGATTTTATTCATCGTTTTCATCGTCCCTGAGAGACCGCATGAGCCATTCCGGCGACCCGTTCATCCAGAACCGCACTTTCGATGAGATCGAAGTCGGTGATTCGGCGCAACTCACCCGCACCCTGAGTACGGCGGACATCCAGCTTTTCGCCGCCATTTCGGGCGACATCAACCCGACGCATCTCGATACCGAGTTCGCGCAGGCCGGGCAGTTCCGCGATATCGTCGGCCACAGTCTCTGGGGCGGCACGCTGGTTTCGGCCATCCTCGGCACCGAGTTTCCTGGCCCCGGCACGGTTTACGTCTCGCAAAATTTCAATTTCTGGCGGCCCGTGACGGTCGGTGACACGATCACCATCAGCGTGACCTGCCGGGAAAAGCATGAACACAATCACCACATCGTCTTTGACTGCAAGGCAGTCAACCAGAGCGGCGTCAAGGTCATGGACGGCTGCGCGGAGGTGGCCGCGCCGACCCAGAGAATCCGCCGCCCAAAGGTGCTGCCGCCCGAAATCAAGATCGCCGACCGGGAGGAACGCTTCCGCCGCATGCTCTCGCTCGTCGATGGGCTGCCCCCGATACGGCTCGCGGCGGCCTGTCCGTGCGATGCCGATTCTTTGCGCGGCCCGCTCCAGGCCGCCGTGCTCGGGCTGGTGACGCCCATCCTGATCGGCCCGGACCGCAAGATTCGCGCCGTGGCCGAAGAGCAGATGCTGGACATCAAGGGCATCCGCATCATCAATGTGCCGGACAATTTCGCCGCCGCCGAAACCGCCGTGGCGCTGTGCCGCGACGAGGGCGTGAGCGCCCTGATGAAAGGTTCGCTCTCCACCCGCGACCTCATGCGCGCCGTGCTCTCGAAAACCGCCGGGTTGCGCGGCGCGCGGCGCATCAGCCATGTTTCCGTCGCCAGCGTGCCGACTTACCCGAAGCTGCTTCTCGTGACCGACGCGGCCATCAATATCGCGCCCACGCTGGAAGAAAAGGCCGACATCATCCAGAATGCCATCGACCTCGCGGAAATGATGGGCATTGCCGCCCCCAGGGTTGCCCTGCTTGCCGCAACCGATACGGTCAACCCGAAGATGCCCGCGACGCTGGACGCCGCGGCACTGTGCGAAATGGCGGAACATGGCAGAATCCGAGGCGGCCTGCTCGCCGGGCCGCTCGCCTTCGACAAGGCCGTCTCGCCCAGGGCCGCCAACATCAAGGGCATCCGTTCGCCGGTGGCGGGCGATGCCGATATTCTTGTGGTGCCCGACATCGAGTCCGGCAACATCGTCGTCAGACAACTGGAATATCTGGCCGATGCGCTGATGGGCGGCATCGTATTGGGGGGGCGCGTGCCTATCGTTCTCACCACCCGCGCGGATACCGCGCAAACCCGCACGGTTTCGTGCGCCATTGCTCAGTTGATCCACTACCATAACAGCAGGGAGGCCAAGTAGCCATGAAGTCCATACTCGTTCTCAACGCGGGTTCGTCGAGCCTGAAATTCGCGCTTTTTCCTCTTGAACCGGCGCTGTCCGAACATCCGGCGGTGTCGGGCCAGATCGAAGGCATCGGCGCTACGCCCAAGCTTTCCGCCAAGGTCAACGGCGCCCGCCATCAGGAAGATGTCGCTGTTTCCGGCGACCAGACCGAACAGCATCGCGCATCGCTGGCTTATCTATTCCACTGGCTCGCCGCTCATGCGCCAGAGCTGAAAATTTCCGCCGCAGGCCATCGCGTCGTACACGGCGGCGAACGTTACAGCGCCCCGGTCCGGCTCGATGCGTCGACGCTGGCCGAACTCGAAACCCTCATCCCGCTCGCGCCCCTGCACCAGCCGCACAACTTGCGCGCGGTGCGGGAAATTTTCACCCTGCTGCCGGATGTGCCGCAGGTCGCTTGTTTCGATACCGCCTTCCATCGCAGCAATCCCGAGGTCGCGCAAATCTACGGCCTGCCGCGCGCGCTCACGGAAGGCGGCATTAAAAGCTACGGCTTCCACGGTCTTTCCTACGACTACATCACCCGCAGCCTGCCGGAAGTCATCGGCGAAAGCGCTTTGGGCGCGGTCGTGATTGCCCATTTGGGCAACGGCGCTTCCATGGCCGCTGTGCGTGGCGGCAAGGGCGTGGCGACGACGATGGGTTTTTCCACCATCAACGGCCTCATCATGGGCACCCGCTCCGGCTCGATCGACCCCGGCGTCCTGCTTTACCTGATCGACCAGAAAGGCATGGACTACAAAACGCTCACCCAGTTGCTGTACAAGGATTCGGGGCTGCTCGGCGTATCGGGGCTGAGCCAGGATATGCGCGTCCTGCTCGCATCCGAGGAAGCCCCGGCCAAACAGGCGGTCGAGCTTTTCTGCTACCGGATTGCCCGCGAACTTGGCTCGCTGGCGGCGGCGGCGGGCGGACTCGACGCACTTGTCTTTACCGGCGGCATTGGCGAACACTCCGCGGTCATTCGAGAGCGCGTCGGCGCGCTCTCGGCCTGGCTCGGTATCCATATCGACCCGGCGGCCAACAGTGAGGACAAACTGCGTATCGATAGCCCCGGCAGCCGCGTCGCCGTCGCCGTGGTGCCCACGAACGAAGAAGGCATGATCGCCCGCTATACAGTCGAGGTTCTGAAGCTGTAAGACGCAGGCGAATAATTCCCTCCCGCCCGCCGCCGCTCTTGCCGGGCGCGGCGGCGCGGGCGACACACCAAGGAGAAAACCATGGGCTACAAAGTTCCCGTCGGCATCTCGAACAAACATCTGCACCTGTCCGAGCAGGACCTCGCCGCGTTGTTCGGCCCCGGACATAAACTCACGCCGTACAAGGAGCTTGTACAGCCGGGCCAGTACGCTGCGCACGAACAGGTCGACTTGGTCGGCCCCAAGGGTTCGTTCAGGAATATCCGCATCATCGGTCCCACCCGGCCACAGACGCAGGTCGAGATTTCCAGGACCGACGCGCGCGCGCTCGGCATCGACGCGCCCGTGCGCGAATCCGGCAAGCTGGACGGTTCCCCCGGTCTCAAGCTCGTCGGCCCCAAGGGCGAAGTCGAACTGAAAGCGGGAGCCATCGTCGCGCTGCGCCATATCCACCTCTCCCCGGCGCAAGCCGTGGACGCGGGTCTGAAAGACAAGGATCTCGTCGATGTAAAAACCTACGGCACGCGCCCGCTGGTATTCGAGGATGTGCTCATCCGCTCGGGCGACGGGCATTTCCGCGAATTCCATATCGACACCGACGAAGCCAACGCGGCGGGGCTGGCGAATAGCGACGAAGTGGAAATCGTGGGGAAGACGTAAGGGAAACGTTGAACCCGCGTCATTGCGAGCAAGGCGGCGACGGCACACCACGGCGTTGCGCGCCTCGCAATGGCGCGCGGGTTTAGCGTTTCCTCTTCCTCAGCCCGTTTCTTCGATCCATGCCTGCTGGATGGCTTCCAGGACGCGCTCGCCGCAATGGCCGGGGTCGTCGTCGAATTCCGGCAGCGCCCTGACCCAGTTCATCAGGTCGACGAAGTTGAGTTTCGCGGGGTCGACATGCGGGTGGGCGTCGGCTAGTTGAATGGCGATTTCGGTGACATCGGTCCATTTCATTCGTGTTTCTCTTCCCGTGCAAGGTTGATGGTGTAACGCGGGATTTCCACGACCAGCGGCGCGTCGCCTACCACGACCTGGCAGGACAGGCGCGAGCATGGCGTCAGGCCCCAGGCGCGGTCGAGCAGGTCTTCTTCCATTTCGGAAGCTTCGGGCAGGGAGGCGAAGCCTTCGCGCACGATGATATGACAGGTGGTGCAGGCGCAGGATTGTTCGCAGGCATGCTCGATCCAGACGCCGCCCGCGAGTAGGGCGTCGCACAGGGATGCGCCCGCTTCGGCTTCGATGACCGCGCCCTGGGGGCATAGGCTCGTGTGGGGAAGGACGATGATCCGGGTCATGGGCGGGTCTTTTTTAAAGTTCTTCGATTTTGTGCCCGGCAAGCGCGGCGCGGATGGCGTGATCCATGCGGCGAGCGGCGAATTCTTCGGTCGCGCGGCTCAGGGCGGCGATGCCGCTGGCAAGCGCCCGGGCGTCGCCGTGGCCGTCGATCAGCCCTTGCAGGCGGGCCATGGCGGCAGTGATGGCGGCGCGTTCTTCGGCGTCGAGCAGTTCGCCGTCGGCGGCGAGCGCCTGCGCGATGGCGTCGAGCAGCCGCCCGGCTTCGACTTGTTGTTCCCGCAGGGCGCGCGCGGCGAGGTCGTCTCCGGCGCGCTCGAATCCGGCGCGCAGCATGTCGGCGATTTCGCCGTCGGCAAGGCCGTAGGTGGGATTGACGAGGATGCTGGCTTCCACGCTGGTGCTGGCTTCGCGCGCCGATACCGAAAGCAGGCCGTCGGCATCGACCTGGAAGGTGACGCGGATGCGCGCCGCGCCCGCCGCCATGGGGGGGATGCCGCGTAGCTCGAAGCGGGCGAGGGAACGGCAGTCGGCGACGAGTTCCCGCTCGCCCTGCACGACGTGGAAGGCCATCGCGGTCTGGCCGTCTTTGTAGGTGGTGAATTCCTGTGCCCGCGCGACCGGCAGGGTGGCGTTGCGCGGGATGAGTTTTTCGGAAAGGCCGCCCATGGTTTCCAGCCCGAGCGAGAGGGGGATGACGTCGAGCAGCAGCCAGTCGCCGTCGTCCGGTTTGCGGTTGCCGACGAGCGCGTTAGCCTGCATCGCGGCGCCGAGGGCGACGACTTTGTCGGGGTCGAGGTTGGTGAGCGGTTCCTGCCCGAAGAAGTTGGCTACCGCGCGCTGGACGTGAGGCATGCGCGTGGCGCCGCCGACCATGACTACGCCTTTGATGTCGCGCGCCGTCAGCTCCGCGTCGCGCAGGGCGCGTCGCACCGGGACGAGGGTTTTTTGCACGAGTGGCCGGGTCATTTCGGCAAAGGCGGCACGGCTTACGGTGAGGTCGAGCGAGACGCCGGAATCAAGCCGGAGCCGGAACGGGGCTTCTTCACTCACGCTGAGCAGTTCTTTGACTTCGCGCGCTTTCATTTGCAGGCGGCGGGTGTCTTCGACCGAGGGTGGGGCGATGCGGGTCTGGTCGAGCACCCAACAGTAGAGACGATGGTCGAAGTCGTCGCCGCCGAGCGAGGCGTCGCCGTTGGTGGCGAGCACTTCAAATACGCCGTGCGTGAGTTTGAGGATGGAGAGGTCGAAGGTGCCGCCGCCAAGGTCGTAGACGGCATAGACGCCTTCGACGGCATTGTCCAGCCCGTAGGCGACCGCTGCGGCGGTCGGTTCGTTGAGGAGCCGCAGTGCATGCAGTCCCGCGAGCCGCGCGGCATCCTTGGTTGCCTGCCGTTGTGCGTCGTCGAAGTAGGCTGGTACGGTAATGACGGCGCCGGCAAGCTTGCCGCCCAGGCTGGCTTCGGCGCGCAGGCGCAGGGCGCGCAGGATTTCGGCGGAGATTTCGACCGGGCTTTTGCTGCCCTGCACGGTGCGCAGGCGCAGCATGCCAGGGGTTTCCTCGAAGATGTAGGGCATGGTCTCGATGTGCGCCACGTCGGTAAAGCCGCGTCCCATGAAACGCTTGACCGAGACGATGGTGTTCCTGGGATCGGCGACCCGCGCGCCCAGGGCGGCATGCCCCACGTCCCGGCCATCATCGTCGCGGTAGTGCACGACCGAAGGCATGAGAGCGCGGCCCTCTTCGTCGGGCAGGCATACGGCGATGCCGTTTTTCACTGTTGCCACCAGGGAATTGGTGGTGCCGAGGTCGATGCCGACCGCCAGCCGGTGCTGGTGCGGCGCGGCGGACATGCCAGGCTCGGCAATCTGCAACAGGGCCATGTTTTCCTTTCTGCCGGTCAGGGGTTGGAGGTTTGCGGTTTGTCCGGATCAGTTGTCGAGCGCAGCCAGACCGTCGTCAATGTCGCGCCGCAGTTTGTCGAGGAACATCAGCCGCCGTACCGTGTCGGCGGCGGCTTCGCGGTCGTTGCGGCTGTCGAATTGTTCCGCCAGCAGCGTCGTGACTTCGTCCGTGTGCATGCGCAGGCGCAAGGCCAGTTGTTCGAGCGCGTCGACGTCACCGAAGGCGCGTGCTTCTTCCACCGCCTCGCGCCATTCCATTTGCTCGATGAGGAAGCCAGAGGCCATGGCGGCGTTGTCGATTTTGTCGGCGTCGACACCGGCCAAATCGAGCAGGTATCGCGCGCGGGAGATCGGTTTCTTGAGCGTGGCGTAGGCTTCGTTGACCCGCATCGCGCCCCGCATCGCGCGATGGCGTTCGCTGTCGGGCAGGCGCGCATGGCGGTCAGGGTGTACTTCGGCTTGCATGGCATGCCAAGCGCGGTCGAGATCCGCTTCGGCGATGCCGAACCGGCGGGGCAGGCCGAACAGGGCGAAATAGTCGAGAGAGAGGTCAGACATTGAAGCTTTCACCGCAACCGCACTGGTTTTTGGCGTTGGGGTTGTCGAACCTGAAACCCTCGTTGAGTCCTTCGCGCACGTAGTCCAGTACGGTGCCGTCGAGGTAGATGAGGCTTTTCTGGTCGACGACGACCTTGACGCCGTGACTGTCGAAAATGGTGTCGCCGTCTATGGTTTCGTCGACGAACTCCAGTTTGTAGGCCATGCCCGAGCAGCCGGATGTTTTTACGCCCAGGCGGATGCCAAGCCCCTTGCCACGTTTGCCGATGAAACCAGCGACGTGTCTGGCGGCGCGTTCGGTCAGGGTGACGCTCATTTCACTGTTCTCCGTGTTTTTTCCTGTAATCGGCCACCGCGGCGCGAATGGCGTCCTCCGCCAGCACCGAGCAATGGATTTTTACCGGCGGCAACGCCAGTTCTTCGGCGATCTGGGAATTTTTGATGGACAACGCCTCGTCGAGCGTCTTGCCCTTGACCCATTCGGTGACGAGCGACGAGGAGGCGATCGCCGATCCGCAGCCGTAGGTCTTGAAACGCGCATCCTCGATCACGCCATCCTTGCCGACTTTGATCTGGAGCTTCATCACGTCGCCGCAGGCGGGCGCGCCGACCATGCCGGTAGCCACGCCTTCTTCATCCTGCCCGAATGAGCCGGCGTTGCGCGGGTTTTCGTAGTGATCCAGAACTTCGTTGCTGTAGGTCATGCTGTGTTCTCCTGTCAAACCATGCCGGACGATAGTCTGCTGGCGGTTTTTTGTCTGGCGGATTTTACCGGGCCGACCATTGCACGGTGGCGGGATCGATACCTGCCTGTACCATCTCCCACAAGGGCGAGAGGTCGCGCAGTTTGGCAACTTTGGCTTTCAGCAGTTCGACGGCGTAATCGGTTTCTTCGGCGGTGGTGAAGCGGCCAAGGGTGAAGCGGATCGAGCTGTGGGCCAATTCGTCCTCTCGCCCGAGCGCGCGCAGCACGTAGGAGGGTTCCAGGCTGGCGGATGTGCAGGCCGAACCCGAGGATACCGCGATGTCCTTGATCGCCATCATCAGCGATTCGCCTTCGACGTAGGCAAAGGAAACGTTGAGATTATGCGCGACCCGGTGTTCCAGATCGCCATTGACATAGGTTGCCTCGATGCCGGAGATGCCCGCGAGCAGGCGGTCGCGCAGGGCGCGGATGCGCGGCAGTTCATCCGCCATTTCCTCGCGCGCGAGGCGGAAGGCTTCGCCCATGCCGACGATTTGGTGCGTCGGCAGGGTGCCTGAGCGCAGGCCGCGCTCGTGGCCGCCGCCGTGCACCTGCGCTTCCAGCCTGGCCCGCGGCTTGCGGCGCACGTAAAGCGCGCCAATGCCCTTGGGGCCGTAGGTTTTGTGCGCGGAAAAGCTCATCAAGTCGACAGGCAGGTTTTTCAGGTCGATGGCGACTTTGCCGGTGGCCTGCGCCGCGTCGACGTGGAAGACGATGCCCTTTTCGCGGCAAATGGCGCCGATTTCCTTGATGGGCTGGATCACGCCGATTTCGTTATTGACCAGCATCACCGACACCACGCTGGTATCCGGGCGCAACGCGGCGCGTAGCACGTCGAGATCGACGAGACCGTTTTCCCGCACGTCGAGATAGGTTGCGGCGTAGCCCTCGCGTTCGAGTTCGCGCACGGTGTCGAGCACGGCCTTGTGCTCGGTCTTGACCGTGACGACGTGCCGCCCCTTGTCCCGGTAAAAATGCGCCGCGCCCTTGATGGCGAGGTTGTCCGACTCGGTTGCGCCGGAAGTCCAGATGATCTCCCGAGGCTCGGCGCCGACCAGCGCCGCGACGTTCTCGCGCGCTTCTTCCACCGCCGCCTCCGCTTCCCAGCCGAAAGCGTGAGAGCGGCTCGCCGGATTGCCGAAGCGTTCGGTAAGCCAGGGAATCATCGCCTGCGTCACCCTCGGGTCGACCGGGGTGGTCGCGGAGTAATCCAGGTAGATAGGGAGTTTCAGCATATCGTTATCTCTCTGTTTGTTTTTTTGCCGCGTAAAGCAAGGAAGCGTTTTTACACCATTATTCGTCATACCGATACAGCCGCGAGATTTTTTAGTTCCAAAACGCTACGCGCCAGCGCCGCAACGAACGTCTCGATTTCCCCCGCGCGGGTCTCGCGGCCCATGCTCACCCGCACCGCGCCGCGCGCTAGACCAGCCTCCACGCCCATTGCGCGCAGCACATGCGATGTGCCGGGCCGCGCGCTGGAACAGGCCGAACCGCTGCCGCAGGCAAAACCGGCGCGGTCGAGCCGATCCACGAGCGCGCCGCCGTCGATGCCCGCAAACGCGAAGTAAATCGTATTGGGCAAGCGTTCGACGCCATGGGCGAATACCGTCGCGCCCGCCGCCGCGAGTTGCGCCTCGCATTTGTCGCGCAAGGCCGCGAGCCGCCGCGCTTCCGCCTCCCGCCGCGCCACGGCTTGCTCGGCGGCAAAGCCGAAACCGACCAGCGCGGCGACGTTTTCCGTTCCGGCGCGCAAGCCTCTCTCCTGTCCGCCGCCCGCGATGAGTGGAACAGGTTCCAGCCGCTTGTCGAGCAACAGCGCCCCCGCACCGGGCGGGCCGCCGATCTTGTGCGCCGACAATGTTGCCGCCGTCAGGCCGAGGGCATGGAAATCCCATGGCAGCCTGCCGAATGCCTGCACCGCGTCGCTGTGGAAACATGCCCCCGCCGCGCGCGCTTCGGCGGCCAGCGCCGCCACGTTCTGTACTACGCCGGTCTCGTTGTTGGCGCTCATCACCGAAACGATGACGGGCTGTCGCGCCAATGCCTCGCGCCAGGCGGCTTCGTCGATCATGCCCGCGCCCGTCACGCCAATCTCGAACGATTGCCAACCCTGCCGCCCGAGCTGGCGCGCCGGTTCCAGCACGCTGGGATGCTCCACGGCGCTCACGGCGATCCCTCCCGGTTTGCGGGAAGCCGCCACGCCCTTGACGAACAGGTTATTGGCCTCCGAACCGCCGCTAGTGAAGATCACCTCGCCCGGCAAGGCTCCGACCGCCGCCGCCACCCGCTCCCGCGCGGTCTCTATCGCTGCCCGCGTGCGCCGCCCGTATTCGTGAACGCTCGATGCATTGCCGAACCGCTCGCCAAGCCACGGCAGCATGGCTTCGCGTACGGTTGGATCGAGCGGCGCGCTCGCGTTCCAATCGAAATAGACGAGGTCGGCCATGCGGATGCTCCGGAAGGGTTCAGGATGGGTGATTCTCTACCCGCACCACCTTCGTCGGCAAGGTTTGCCCGCCCGCGCCAGCACCCGCGACGGGACAGGTTCTTTGCCCGACCAGCGAACCGAGCGTGACCGAGTCCAGATAATCGAACATGCGCTTGTTGAGATTGGCCCACAAGTCGTGCGTCATACATTGGGCCGCGTTGTTACAGTTCGCCCGCCCGCCGCAGCGGGTAGCGTCGAGCGGCTCGTCGACCGCGAGTACGACATCGGTCACGGTGATCTCGTCCATGTCGCGCGCCAGTTTGTAACCGCCGCCCGGTCCGCGCACGCTTTTCACGAGGTTGTAGCGTCGCAGACGGCCAAAAAGCTGTTCGAGGTACGAAAGGGAAATGTTTTGGCGTTCCGAAATGCCGTTCAGCGTCACCGGCCCGTCACTCTGGCGCGACGCCAGATCAATCATTGCCGTGACCGCAAAACGTCCCTTGGTTGTAAGTCTCATGGCTCCCTCCTCTTTTTGGTATGAACACGCACAGCGTGCGCCTGGCTGTCGTTATTACACGACTAAATTTGTCAACTATATATACCTGTGCAAATTTGTCAACTATTCATGCCTAGCGGCGATTTTTCATTGGGAATGGCGCGCGGGATCGTCGACTGTGCCGCATGGATCGTGCGATCTTGCCCCTCAGGGTAATTTCCGCCATGGGCGCGCCGCCGCGTGGGCGTTACAATCGGCAGCGTTGCCAACCAGACGCCGACTGGATCATGGATTACGCTTCTCCACTGGATCGCCGCCTCGACCGTCGCATCCCCCTTGGCTGTTCCGCCAGCATTCGCGCCAGCAACGGCGAGGAGATCGAGGCGGAATGTATCGAGTTGAGCGTGAGCGGCATGACGCTGCACGTTCCCTATGTGCCCGGTGAAGGCGAGGTGATCGAAGTCGTCATCGCGTCCCCGAACGAACGAGTGTCGCGCCCGCCGCTGGTGACGCATCTGCGCGTGACCCGCTGCCATGCACTGCCCGACGGGCGCTACGAGATCGGCGGAGCCACCGTCCGCGTTGTTGGCTGAGTCTTCGGGCGCGTGGGCAGCGCCATCCTGTCAGCGTGCCGAACGGCGCTGCATCATCCAGAGCGTGGCGATCACGATGCCGATGAAGGTGACAAGCCCCCAGTTGGCAATCGATAGGCCGAGGAAGGTCCAGTCAACCGCGCTGCAATCGCCCGCGCCGTGGAACAGCTTCGGCAAAAGTTCAGTGAGCGGAAAGCTCTCGATCAAGAATTCGAGATCGGGACCGCATTCCGAAACAGCGGGCGGATTCCATTGCAACCAGCTTTGGCGGACGGCGACGCCTCCGCCCGCGAGGGCGATGAGCGTCACGAGCGCGCCATGGATGCGCGGGCCGCGATTGTGAATGGCAGCGACCAGCGAGACGAGACCCACCCCCGCCAGGGCGTATCGCTGCATGGCGCACATCGGACAAGGTTCCAACCCCTTGATCTCTTGCAAGTAAAAAACCCCGAAACACAGCTCGCCCACGCACAGTGTAAACAGCATCAGAAAATACAGGCGGAAGGGTAGGCGCGACAGCGATTGCAGGAGCAGCATGGCGAATCCTTGGAGGGGGAATCAGCTCCGCATTGTAGGCGAACCCCGCCCATTTCAGACGGATGCCTTTCCCGGACAGGGCTGCCGCGCATGAGCGCGCCGCGCGGCAAATGGCACGCCCATGCATTTCTCGGCTTTCCTGAATGGCGCGACATGTATTACAGTTCGTGTCTTCCATCGTCACGCAAAGACGTCGAAAACCATGAACATTCTGCAAATCAACTCAAGTATCCAGCGAGAAAACAGCCATTCTTCCCGTATTGCCGGTCTCGTCGTCGAACGCTTGCGCACGTTTCATCCCGATGCCAAGGTGACTGTGCGCGATTTGGGACGCGATCCGCTGCCGCCGCTCGACGTTGCCGCGGTGACGGCGCTTTTTACGCCGACCGACAAGCGCACGCACGAACAAATGGCGCTGGTCGCCAAGAATGATGTCCTGATCGCCGAACTCCAGGCCGCCAATGTACTGGTGCTCGGTGTGCCGATGTATAACCTGGGCATCCCGGTCCAACTCAAGGGCTGGATCGACGCCATCAGCCGCGCCGGGGTGACTTTCCGCTATACCGAGGCTGGTCCGGAAGGTCTGGTGAAAGGCAAGAAGGTCTATGCGGCGCTGGCGCGCGGCGGTCGTTACCGTGACACCGCACTGGACACGCAGGCGCCGTATCTCAAAGCCATACTCGGCTTTCTCGGCATGATCGACGTGCAATTCATCTACGGCGAGGGTTTCGCCATGGGTGCGGAATCCGTGCTGCAAACCGAACACGACATCACGGCACAGATAGCGGCTCTGCAAGGCTGAATCCGCGCGTTTCTCAATTCCGCCGGGGCCGTCCGTACCAGCGGAAACCTTCGAGCGCCTCGGCCATTTCCGTCGCTGTCAGCAAGATCGGCGGCCCGATTTGGCATGTGCGCCAGTATTGTTCACACAGCGTTTCGAGTTCGACCGCCTGCGCCAGGGCGTGATCGAGATTGCGGCCATGGACAAGCATGCCGTGGTTGGCGAGCAGGCATGCGCAACGCCCTTCGAGTGCGGCGAGCGCGTTTTCCGACAGCGCCGCCGTGCCAAAAGCGGCATATGCCGCGCAACGCACGTTGTTGCCGCCGAAGCGCGCGATCATGTAGTGAAACGGCGGGATGTCCGCGCGCTGGCAGGCCAGCGCCGTGGCGAAGGGCGAGTGGGCGTGGATGACCGCGCCCGCTTCGGGAAATCCGGCATAGATGTCGCGGTGGATGCGCCATTCGGACGAGGGAGCCAATGCGCCGCTGTGGCGGCCATCCATCGTCATCGTCACCATGTCGGCGGCTTCGCACTGCGCGGGCGGCAGTCCGCTCGGCGTGATGATGAAACCGTCGTCAGCGCGTACGCTGACATTGCCCGCCGTGCCTGCGTTGAGGCGGCATGCCACCGTGGCGCGGGCCGTGGCGAGCAATGCGGCGGCATCGTCGCTCATGTTCCGGCACCTTGCGGAAGCTCGTTCAAACGGCTGGCGGCGATGACGCCATGCTCGGTGATGAAACCGGAAACGAGCGCCGCCGGGGTAAGGTCGAAGGCCGGATTGGCGGTACGTGTGCTTTCCGGGGCGAGCCGCACCCGGCGCGGGAAGCTGTCGTCATTGAGTCCGGTAATGGCAAGTACTTCTTCGGCGGCGCGTTCCTCGATGGGGATGGCCTCGCCGCTGGCCGCGTCGGCATCGACCGTCGAAACCGGCGCGGCGACGTAGAACGGTGTTCCGGACGCCCGCGCGGCCAGCGCCTTCAGACAGGTACCGACCTTGTTGACGGTGTCGCCGTTGGCGGCGATGCGATCCGCGCCGACGATTACCGCGTCGACTTCGCCGCGCGCGAGCAGTAGCCCGGCGGCGTTGTCGGCGATGAGAATATGATCGATGCTCACCGTGGCGAGTTCCCAGGCGGTGAGCAAGCCTTGGTTGCGCGGGCGGGTTTCGGAGACATACACCTCGACTGCGATGCCTGCGTCGCGGGCGGCATAGATGGGCGCGAGCGCCGTACCCGCGCCCGTCGTGGCGAGCCAACCCGCATTGCAATGTGTCATCACCCGCAAGGGCCGCCCGGTGCGCTCTGGCAGGGCGCGAAGCAATGCGAGGCCATGCGCGCCGATGGCCTCGCATGTTGCGGCGTCCTCGGCGAGAATCGCGGTGGCCTCTGCCCATGCCGCCTCGCGCCGCGCGGCGATGGGGAGCGGGCGCAAACGTTTTTCCATGCGGGCCAGCGCCCAGGCGAGGCTGACCGCCGTGGGCCGCGTGGCTCGCAATACGGCAAGCGCGTGATCGAGCGCGGCATCGTCCGGCGCGTCCGACACCAGCGCGAGGGCGATGCCATGGGCGGCGGTGACGCCGATGAGCGGCGCGCCACGCACTCGCATCGACGCGATGGCTTCAGCAGCGGCTGCCAGCGTGGCGAGCCGCCGCTCCACGCACTGCCAGGGCAGCGCGGTCTGGTCGAGGATCACCACGCCATTGCCTTGGCGGTGCAGGGTGGGAACGGGCGGGATGAACATGGACGGAGCCTCTGGATATCTGGCAATCCATGTGGCGCATGGATTTCCACGGGCCTTCGGGCCTTGCAATGACGGCTAATCAGTTGCCTTGAATCTTTCTCGCGGCGTCGTCGGAAATATACGACACCGTGGCCCGAAAGCTTCAAACACGCTCAGTCGGTTTCCAGCAAGGCGTTGATGGCGCGCACCTCGTCTTCGCCCAGTGCGCCGACAGCGGCCTTCAAGCGTAGCTGGGCAAGCACTGTGTCATATCTTGCGCGTGAAAGCTGTTGCAGGGTGTCGGCAAGTTGGCTTTGTGCGTTGAGCACGTCGATGTTGATCCGCACGCCGACCTTGTAGCCCAGGCGGTTGGCTTCGAGCGCCGAGGTCGACGAGATTTGCGCCGCTTCCAGTGCGCGCACCTGGGCCATGCCGCTGGTGACGCCAAGATAGGCTTCACGCGCTGTCAGCGCGGCGGCGCGGCGGGCTTCTTCGAGGTCGGCGTCGGCTTTGATCTTGAGTGCCGCCGCTTCGCGCGTGCGCGACAGAACAGAGCCTCCTTGATAAAGCGGCATGTCGAATTGCAATCCCACGGCGCGGCTTTTGTTATGCTCGGCTGTCATCGACGGGTTGTTGCTGCGGCTGATGTTTGCTACCAGATCAAGGGTGGGCAGATGCCCAGCGCGCTGGCGTTCGAGAGTTCGCACTGCGATTTCGCGTATCAGGGCTTGCCCCTGTACGCCGAGGTCATTTTTCTCGGCGGCATCTTCCCAGGCGGAGATGTCGGCGGGGTCTGGGTCGGAAAGCGCCACGCCGGGTTTGAGTCCCGCCAGGCGTTCAGGGGAATGGCCGATGATGCGGGCGAGCGTTTCGTGTGCCACGTCAAGCGTATTGTGGGCGGCAATCTCCTGGGCCGAAGCCAAGTCGAAACGCGATTGTGCTTCGTGCACGTCGGTGACTGTCACCGTGCCTACCTGGAAGCTGGCGCGCGCCAGTTCGAGTTGTTCGCCCGCCGCAGTGCGCAACTGCGTGATGGCGCCAAGCGAGTCCCGGGCATTGAGCACGTTGAAATAGGCTTCCGCCGTGCGCAGGATCAACGCCTGGGTTTCTTGGGCGAAAATACTTTCGGCCAGCTCCGTTTGCAGCGCGCTTTCCTGATATTGACGCCAGTTCTGGGGCCGGAAAAGCGGGGCGGTGAGTTGCAGGGCGTAACTTTCGCTGTTGTAGCGTTTATCGGTTTTTTGGCCGTACAAATCCTGGATTTCGTTGTCGTTCCGGTTCGCGCCCGCGCTTGCCGCGATGACTGGCAACAGGCCGCTGCGACCTTGGACGACTTTTTCCTGGTCGGCTACGTATTGCGCGCGCGCGGCGGCGTAGCGGGCGTCATTGGCGAGGGCGTCGAGATAGACCTGGAACAGGTCGGCGGCGCTCGCCATGCCTGCCGTCAGCGCGAGAACGGCAGCTAGTGCGATATGTTTGGGAAAGCGCTGGCATACGGACAAGCCGGGAAAATGGATGTTCATTGGGGGATGCTCTCTTCAGAGAAGGAATTCGCCCGTGCGGGGCGCGTGGCGCAGCATGGGCACTTGTGTTTCAAACAGATCGCGGCATTGGGTCTGTTTTTCGTTTTTCCGTACGATCAGGCGGGCTTTCATGGTTGGCGCTTCGCCAACGAAGGCGAACAGCCGCCCGCCGGGTTTGAGTTGCGCCAATAGCGCACCGGGCAGCTCGGGCAGGCAGCCGGAGACCACGATCACGTCGTACGGCGCTTGTGCGAACCAGCCTTGCGCGCCATCGCCTTCTTCCACGATGACGTTTGCCATGCCGTTACGGGCGAAATTGCCGCGCGCCAGTTGTGCCAGCTCAGGTTCGATTTCGACTGTGTATACTTTTTTTGAGAATGAAGCCAGCAACGCGGCGAAGTAGCCGCTGCCCGTGCCGATTTCCAGCGCCGATCTGGCGCGCTTCGTTCCGAGTGCTTGCAGGATGCGCCCTTCAATGGCAGGTCTGAGCATTGTTTGTCCATGGGACAGCGGCATCTCAATGTCGGCAAAAGCCAGGCTGCGCAGGGAAGGCGGTACGTAGTCTTCGCGCTGCGTCGTCATCAGCAGTTGACACACTTTCGGGGCCGTCACATCCCATGGACGAATCTGCTGTTCGACCATGTTGAAACGCGCACGCTCAAAATCCATTATTCCCTCCAGTAGCATAAGAACCATCGTGGTGGTTGTGCTTTATGTATTGACAGAGTGATTCTATGAGATTTTTGCCGTGACGTCACCTTACTGTGCTCAATACGTGACGTGCGATTAATTTTCTTCGGCCATGGTTCGTGGGAGAGTTCAGGTCACGGTCGGCCCGGCGAGGCCGTCGAAACCGAGATCGGCGAGAATCGCTTGCTGTTCAGGGCGGTCGATACCTTCCGCGATGGCGATCAGGCCGAGGGTATGAGCAAGCATGACGAGGCTGCGAACAAAAGCCTGATTACCTTTGTTGTCGTCGATGTCGCGCAAAAGAGACATGTCGACTTTGAGGTAGTCAAGGCCAAGATCGTGCAGATCGCCCAGAGCGGAAAAGCGCGGCCCGGCGTGCTTGATGCCAAGCTTGCAGTCGAAAGGTTTGACCGTCAGGCAGAAGGCGTGGAAAGCGTCGGCGTCGTGTACCGCGCTTTCTTCGGGAATTTCCATCCACAGGCGTTGAACCAGATCAGGTGCGTTGCGCAGCAGGGCGATCAGTCCGGTAACGAAGCGTCCGTCCTGGAGAGCCTGCGCCGAAATGGTGATGGCCACCGGCGTTTCGCTGTGCCGGATGTGTTCGAGCGCGCTGGCGGCCACGGACTGGTTCAGATGTCCAATCAGTCCGAGCCGGGCGGCCCATGGCAGGAAATCGCCGGATTTGATGATGCCATCGTCCGTGCCCAGATCGACCTGCGCTTCGTTGTGGATCAACTCGCCAGCGATGGTGCGCACCGGGAATGTTTCGAAACGAAGCCCGTTCCGGGCCAGCGCCTTTGTTAGTATCTCGCGCCATTGTTCCTGCGCGCGCGCAGGCCGGGCAGCGTCGGCGCGTTCTTCGATCTTCAGGGCGCGGTCGCCTTCCAGCTCGGCTTCGGCCAGGGCTGTGTCGAGATGGGCCAGGATGGCGGCCACGGTATCGCCGCGGGAGTACGGCACGGCGGCCATGGGCATGGCAAGAATGGCGCCGTTTACATGACTGTCGGCGGCGGCATGGACGCGCCCGGCGACGGCAGCCGCCCATGGCGCGAGTTCGCTGGCGGGAGCGAGCAGGACGAAATCGCTGCCGTTGAGACGGCCGCCGATCTGGTCAGCCTCGCCCTCGCTTCCGAGCGCCCCGGCCAACGCGCGCAGCAATTTGTCGGTGCCGATCCGGCCAAGATCGCGGTTGAGTTCGTTGAGATTGCGCACGCGCAAAATGAGCAGCGCGCCTTGTCCAGAAGTGTCCGGGCCGGACAGCCGGGCGGAGAAAGCATTGAGGAACTGGCGGCGTTCGAGCAACCCCGTGACGGCGTCTTCTTGAACCTGGCGGCGCAGGTTTTCGAGCCGTTGCGCCTCGTCGGCGAGCATTTGCCTGACACGTTCGGAGAGCGCGTTCATGGCGCGCACGACCACCTTGAGTTCGGCGGTTCGGGGTTCCTGCGTAGTGATGAAACGGCGCTCGCCAATTGCCTGGGCATGGTTGACAAGCGTGCGCAAGGGCGCGGTGATCCGGCCCAGCAAGAAACTGCCCAAGATCCCGGCCAGACCGGCGGTGATGCAAAACCACGACAACAATTGGCGGGTGTTGTTCCAGAGCGCCGCGTAGACATAACCGGTATGGCTTTCCACGGTAAGCGTGCCGAACTGACGCCAACCGTCCTGCACATGGGCGATTCCCGGATGCTCTGCGATCGACGCCAGTCTCACGAACCAGTCGGGCACGCCCTCGACATGGGGGTCGGCGTGAAAATCGACGATCACCCCGCCATCGGGGTTGACGAGGCGAATCGAACGATAATACCCGGTATCGAATTGCGAGGCGAGCTGCAATTCGATGGTGACTGGGTCCTTGTCGCGCTGTGACGACAAGGACAATGCCAAGGCCGTAGCATTGTCGGAATTCTTGATGTTGAGCTGCTGTTCAAGGTATTGGCGCGCGGTCAGCGTGCTCACGACCAGGCTGCCGCCAAGGGCAAGCAGCGTGACTGCCACGATAGCGATCCAGAGTTGCTTAATCAGGGACATAGCCGAGCCTTTCGGAAAATGCTGAAAACGGGCGGAACAAGGGAGGAGACAGGCGGTTTGTCATTGTCTGCGCGCTTTCCGTAACGAAAACCTGGATTTTGTTGCTTTTTTTGTCTTGGATTTTGCCATTTTCGACACAGGTCGTGACTTGGCCGCTTTCTTGGCAAGCCGGGATGAAGCGGCCTTGCGCGCCAACGACCTGTATTTACCCTTGCCCGCCTTTTGCGAAGCAAGCGAAGACCGCGACTTTGCCCGCTTCCACGACAGGATTGATTGGGCGCTGAGCGTTGCCAAGGACGGATCCCATCCCTCCTGGCGCATGCGCTGAAGCACATCGCGCCAGCGCGACAGTCGCGCCGTGGGGCTGGAAGAAGCTGTTTTTTCCCCCTCCATCCAGAGTCCTTCGTGGTTGAAGCTGAACACGGGGAAAAGGTCGGGGCGCTGCTTTGCCGGGTGAATCCGGCGGACCAGATTATCCAGCACCAGCGGTTCGGATGTCGGCGTTTCGTAATAGCTCAATACCATGTGAGCCTGGAGCGCCTTGCCACCCCCGCCGTCCAGGCGCGCACGCGCGTAAACGAGGCGCAGCTTCTGCACGGGAATATCCAGCAGGCGCAAGGTGACATACTTGGCAATGGCGAAGTCCTCGCAATCGCCTGCCTGCTTGCCGAAAAGTTCCAGTGGCGTGGCCCAGTAATCCACCTGTTTCCAGATAACGATGTCGCTTTCGTAAAAGACGCGCCGGTTGACGAAATCGTTGGCGCGTTCAAGTTTTGCGCGGTCAGGCAGTGTGCGGGAGTCTTCGATCATGCTGCGCCATGCCCGGATCGTATCGACGGCAACTTTGCCATATTGCGTTTCGGCCAGTTGTTCCATGCGGGCGAAATCAGTGCGCGCTTCGGCCAATCCCGCCATGCAGACGCAAACGATGGCAACAAGCCGCCCTGGCCACGCTACCCGCAAGGAAGGTAGAAGGCGCGAGACGCGAGCAGGCGCATGCCAGGCCCGCTCCAGGATGGCGGTCGTTATGGACACTTTTCGGAGGAATGACGGTAAGCTGGCGCTATGATGTTTACCCGTAAGAGAGCGGGGTGAGCATGAAATACTTCACGGTATAGACACAAATTATATTGCGCAGACGCGGATCTGGGGCCACGCTTACAAATGTATGCGGACGGATTTCATGCGGGCAAATTGCGTTACCGGGCTGATTCGCGGGGGTGTCTCGGGCGATTCGCGGAAGCGTTCCGGGTAAAAAATAAAGCGGTCAGTGTTGTTTTTAGGCCAGACTAGTTGTCGGCGCGATTGTTGTAGACTCATGAAACTCCATAATATAAACTGTCGTCCAAGTCAGCATTGTGGACAATGCACGTTGAGTGCTTACAACTCTTGGAGATAGCCACCATGAGCAGGATCAAGACGCTGGTTTGTTTAGCGGTAGCCGCTACCCTACAAACGGTACCGAGTATCACGGGCGCGCAAGCGCCTGCCGAGCCTTTCAGGGGCGGCGCCCTGCTGGATGCCGTGCGCAAGGCGGTGGTCAGCAATCCCGATGTGCAGGCGGCTTGGCATGGATACCATGCCGCGACCGCCGCGCAGGACGCCGCGCGTGGCGGCTACCTGCCGGAGGTCGACCTGAATGCTTCGGCGGGGCACCGCTGGCGCAGGGATCCCACTATCATGTGGGACGGCAAGAAGTCCGACGACTGGAATTATTCCGACGCCGCGTTGGAACTCAACCAGTTGATCTACGACGGCTTTGCCACGAGCAGCGAAGTCAGCCGCATGGGCTATCAACGGCTCGTGCGCTATTACGAGTTGTTGGACGCTTCAGAAAACGCCGGTCTTGAAGTCACGCGCGCCTATGGCGATGTCGAACGCCAGCGCGAGCTGGTTGAACATGCCAAGGCGAACTACGCCGCCCACAAGCAGCTTTACGATCAGATCAACAATCGCACCACGGCTGGCGTGAGCCGCCGGGTAGACCTCGATCAGGCGGCCGGGCGTCTGGCGCTGGCTGAATCCAATCTCCTGACCGAAGTTTCCAATCTGCACGATGTTAGCGCACGCTATCAGCGTCTCGTTGGCGAACTGCCGACTGACCGATTGCCTCCGTTGGCGGACAACTTTGCCAATGCGCCCTTGCCCGAAAACGTCGTCGCGGCCTTGCGCACGGCGTATGTGAGCAATCCTTCTTTCAATGCCGCAATCGAGAACGTACGTGCGAACCTGTCCAAACGCGACGTGGCACGCGCCGCTTACCATCCCAAGCTCAATCTGCACGCGAGCACCGGAGTCAATCGCAACATCGACAACGGTAAGGACAGCCTCAGGGGAAACCGGCGTGAAAGCCTCGTTGAAGTGTTGTTTTCCTTCAACATCTTCCGTGGCGGCGCCGATCAGGCCCGTGTTCGCCAGGCGGGCGAGGAAGTAAACCAGGCCAGGGATTTGCGTGAAAAAGCCTGCCGTGACTTGCGCCAAACCCTGACCATCGCTTATCAGGACGCCCGCAGTCTGGTCGAGAAGCTCGGCTATCTTGATCTGCACCAATCGTCGACCGCCAAGGCGCGCGAAGCCTACCGCCGCCAGTTCGACATCGGTCAGCGTACCCTGCTCGACCTGCTCGACAGCGAAAACGAGTATTTCAATGCCCGCCGCGCCTATACCAATGCGCGCTTCGACCTGCTGGTCGCGCAAGCCCGCACCCTGGCCGGAACCGGACAACTCCTGCATACCCTTGGTGTCGTGCGCGAAGACTTGCCGACGGCGCGGGATGCCGGGCAGGATCGTGAAACCGTCGATCCCGCAGAGTTGTGTCCAGCCGACGCGCCTGCCCCGCTCGAAGTCAACAAGAGCGCCTTGCTCACTACCGAGGCTGCGTACAGGTAAGGCATTGAATCTCGCGCATTGCGCGGCCTTGTACAAAAATGGCGCAACTGTTCCGGTTGCGCCATTTTTACGTTTTATTTCCATCGTTTCCGGCGTGGCGAAAACCCGGCGTTCCCAGTGCCGTTTACTTCCGCGTGGAGCAAGCGATTGCCCATTGCCTCCCACTGGAGCGCGTTCGCTTCCCCCTGCGACCGTGAGCGCGGTCCCATGACGGAAAATCCCGCGCCGCAACGGGTGGTCGCGGTGCGGCGCGATTACAACACCTGGGTAGCCAATGAAACGCTGGAAGACTACGCGCTCAGATTCACCCCGCGCAGCTTTCGCAAACTCTCCGAATTCCGTGTCGTCAATACGGCCTTTGGCGGCGCGGCCTCGTTCTTGGTACTGGAAGCCGTGGGCGCGACCATGCTGCTCGGCTACGGCTTCATCAACAGTCTGTGGGCGATCCTCGCCGTTGGGTTGCTCATCTTTCTTGCCGGGCTGCCGATCAGCTTGTATGCCGCACGCTATGGGGTGGATATGGATCTGCTCACCCGCGGCTCGGGCTTTGGCTATCTCGGCTCGACCCTGAGTTCGTTGGTTTATGCCTCCTTCACCTTCATCTTCTTCGCCCTCGAAGCGGCGATCATGGCCTACGCGCTGGAAATGGCGCTCGGCATCCCGCCAGCCTGGGGCTATCTGATTTGTGCGCTGGCAGTCATCCCGCTGGTCATGCACGGCATCACAGCGATCAGCCGCCTGCAAACCCTGACTCAGCCGTTGTGGCTCTTCCTGCTCGCGCTACCGTTTTTCTTCGTGCTTGCCCATGATCCCAGCACGCTTTCCGGTCTGTGGCATTACCCCGGCGTGGCCGGACAGGGCGGTGCATTCGATTGGCGCCTGTTTGCCGGGGCGATGACGGTGGGCATCGCCCTGATGACACAGATGGGCGAACAGGCCGACTATCTGCGATTCATGCCACCGCGCACGGCGCGGAACCGTTGGCGCTGGCTGTTCGGCGTCGTGCTCGGCGGCCCCGGTTGGGTGCTGATCGGCGCGGCCAAGATGATTGGCGGCGCGTTGTTGGCGTGGATGCTTTTGGAATCCGGCGCGCCGCCGGAAAAAGCCATTGATCCTAGTCAGATGTACCTGCTGGGCTTTTCCGGCGGCATCGGCAACCTGAGCGTGGCGGTCGCCGTGACGGCGCTTTTCGTCGTTGTCTCCCAACTCAAGATCAACGTCACCAACGCCTACGCCGGGTCGCTGGCCTGGTCGAATTTCTTCTCCCGCCTCACCCACAGCCACCCCGGGCGCGTGGTTTGGGTCGTCTTCAACGCCCTGATTGCCCTGCTGCTCATGGAAATGGACGTGTTCCAGATACTGGGGCAAGTGCTGGGGCTATATTCCAACGTAGCCATCTCCTGGATGATGACCGTAGTGGCTGACCTCGTCATCAACAAACCGCTGGGCCTTTCACCGCCGGGCATCGAATTCAAGCGCGCCTACCTGTACGACATCAACCCCGTGGGCGTGGGCGCGATGCTGATTGCCTCGGCGCTCTCGGTCGCGGTATTCGCCGGGCTGTTCGGCACAGCGATCCAGCCCTTCGCTCCTTTCGTCGCGCTCGTGACTGCCTTGCTCGTCTCGCCGTTGATCGCCTGGATCACCGGTGGACGCTACTACCTTGCCCGTCCGTCCGAAACAGGCGCGGACTGCGGCGGAAAAAGCGGCGACACTGGAGAAAACGCCAGCAGCGAACCCCGTCAATGCAGCATCTGCGGCCAATATTTCGAATCGGAAGACATTTGCCACTGCCCAGCCTATCAGGGCGCGGTCTGCTCGCTATGTTGCTCGCTCGACGCACGCTGCGACGACCTGTGCAAACCACATGCCCGCCTGGCAGCCCAATGCTCGGCGCTTCTGGACCGCTGGCTGCCCACGCGGCTGCGCCGCCTACTGAGCGCGGGGCTTGGACAGTATCTCCTCCTGATGTCCAGCGTCGCCGCGATACTGGCGCTGGTGCTGGGTACGCTCCACTATCACGAAATCTCCGCTGGAGCGCCCGCCGGACGGCTCGATGCGGTACTGCTGCGAGTATTCATCGTTCTCATGCTGCTCTCCGGCATCGGTGCGTGGTGGATGGTGCTCACCCACAAAAGCCGCCAAGTCGCGCAAGAAGAATCGAACCGCCAGACGCGGCTGCTGATGCAGGAAATCGAATCGCACCGCCGCACCGACCTGCAACTGCAAAACGCCCGCCGCGCCGCCGAACATGCCAACCAGGCCAAGAGCCGCTACGTCACCTCGATCAGCCACGAACTGCGCACACCGCTCAACAGCCTCCTCGGCTACGCGCAGATTCTCGACGGCGACGAAACCATTCCCCCGCATCGGCGCGCGGCGGTCGGCGTCATCAAAAAAAGCGGCGAACACCTGCTCTCGCTCATCGAAGACACCCTCGATATCGCCCGCATCGAAAGTGGCCGCTTCACTCTCGACATCCGCCCGCTCGCCTTTCCGGCCTTCATTCAACAACTCACTGGCATGTTCGAGCTGCAAGCGCGCGACAAAGGGCTGGATTTCCACTTCGACCTCGACGGCGCGCTGCCCGCTGTCGTGCGCGCCGACGAAAAACGCCTGCGCCAAATACTGATAAACATCATCGGCAATGCCGTGAAATACACCCCCTCGGGCGCCATCCGCGCGCGCCTGACCTACCGGCGCGAAATGGCCCTTTTCGAGATCGCCGACAGTGGGCCGGGCATCTCGCCCGAAGACATCGCCCTCATCTTCGAGCCATTCGCCCGTGGCGGCGCGCGCATGGGCACCATCGGCACGGGACTAGGCCTCACCATTAGCCGCATGCTCACCGACATGATGGGGGGCGACCTCACTGTCGAAAGTCGCATCGGCGAAGGCAGCACCTTCCACGTGCGTCTTTTCCTGCCCCAACTGCATGGTGCGCAAGCCGATAGCGCCTTCCCCAAAGCGCGCCGGATCGGCTATCGCGGCGTGCGCCAGCGCATCCTCACCGTAGACAACGAACGCATCGACCGCGAACTCCTGCGCAACCTGCTCGAACCGCTTGGGTTCGAGATCGGCGAAGCCGCTTCGGGCGAAGAGTGCCTCGCCATGGCGGGAGCCTTCCAGCCGCACCTCGTCTTCATGGATCTCGCCATGCCCGGCATCGACGGCTGGGAAACCATCCGGCGGCTACGGGCGGCGGGCTTTGGCCAGACGCCGCTGGCGGTCATCTCCGCCAATGCCTTTGACAAAGGGCTGGATCACGACGTCGAACTCCCTGCGGAAGACTTCATCCTCAAGCCGGTTCGTTTCGATGACCTGCTCGACTGGATCGGCCGCCGCCTGCGGCTCGAATGGGTCTGGGCCGAAACCCCCGCCCCCGGACAGACGCAGCTCCCCTCCGTCATGCCCGCGCCGAGAACGCCCCCGATGTATCTACCGTCGCCGGAAATCCTGCGCGCACTCGAAGAGGTCATCGACCTCGGCTTTGTGCGCGGCATCCACGCCCGCCTCGACGAAATCGAAGCCCTTGATCTTCGCCACGGCGAATTCGTCCGCGTCCAGCGCGGCCTCCTCCGGCAATTCCAGTTCGATGCCATGCGCGCCCTGCTGCACCGGGAAGAATCTCCCGCGCCGTGAACGGCGCATCGGTACTGGCATCCCGTCCCCTCCCAAGACCCGCCCCCCTATTCCTGGCTATCATGACGGCGCACATTGCCGCACGGGAGACCGTCCTATGAAATCCACCCGTTTTTGCTTTCTCATATTGCTGGCCTGTGGTGCGCTGTTTTCGTTCGCCATTCAGACACTTCCGGATGATCGGGCGCAGACTGCCAGGACGCTCTTTGACAAAGGCCGGAGCCTGGAGCAGCAGGGTCAGGCTGACGCCGCCATCGCCGTCTATGACGACATCGAGCGCTACTTTGGCCAGGACAATTCGCCCGCCGTGCGAGAGCAGATCGCCAGAGCGCGAAAAGCCAGACAGCTTCTGGAAAAGCCTCGCGGCAATCGCTGACCTGTGGGGGCATTCCGCTCGCGGCGCTTTGCGCCCGGGTCCGTCGTTGTGGACGCAGTACACTTCCCGGTGCGGGTGGGCCGCTTTTCAGCGCCCGTCCGCGTCGCGCGCTTTCTTTTCTTCGAGTTCTCGAATGCGGGCATCGTATCGTGCACGGTCGCGGCGAGCGGTTTGGGCGCGGGAGCTGGCACGTTTCTGGGCGCTGACCCGTTCGCGGGATTTTTTGGCGTTCGCGGACTGACGCACGATGGGTTTATGCGCGCCAGCGTTTTCGGGGTGTATCGTCGGCGTGGCGACATCGGCGGTGGGACTGGCGGCGGCGGTCGAGCGCGGAACGCCGCGTTCCTCGGCTTTCTTCGCCGCTTCGGTAGCGGCACGGTTGCGTTCGACAAGATCAAGGCGATGCGCTTCGGCTTCGAGCATGCGCGCCTTGCGGACGACGGCGAGACGTTCGCCCTTGGCTTTGTCGATGCAGCGGTTGACCAGGAAACGCTTGTAGCATGCCGCTTCCGCCGTCTGGTAGACGGCATCGGCCTCGTCGCGCAGACGTTCGGCTTCATCGCGCAAGGCTTCGATGCGCCCGGGGTTGTCGGACGCGGGCGGGTTGCCGCCATCGTCCCCGGCAGCGGACGGCATGACCGTTGCGGCGAGGAATGCGCAGGCAAGGAAACGGTATGGAAAACGGGCGGACATATAGGGCAACCAAGGTGTATTCGAGTGTGCGTAGAATAGCGCCTTCCGTCATTTTCCGCGAATTCTGGCGTGATCCGTTTCTGCAATCTGCGCCTCACCCGGGGGGCGCGCATCCTGATCGACGAGGCATCGCTCCAGATTTTCCCCGGCTGGAAGGTGGGCCTCACCGGGGCGAACGGCAGCGGTAAGTCGAGCCTTTTCGCGCTGTTGCGCGGGCAGATTTTGCCGGATCGCGGCGATTTGGTCATGCCGTCCGCCTGGGTGATTGCTCACGTCTCGCAGGAAACGCCCGCCTTGCCGCAGGCGGCCATTGAATACGTGCTCGACGGCGACGCTGAATTGCGCCGCATTGAAGCGGAGTTGGAGAGGGCCGAGGCCGCGCACGATGGGGTGCGCATCGCGGGATGGCACGCGCGCATGCAGGAGATCGGCGCTTACGCGGCGCGCTCGCGCGCGGCGGCGCTGCTCGACGGGTTGGGTTTCGCCCCCGGCGACGCGGGGCGGCCCGTGGCGGATTTCTCCGGCGGTTGGCGGATGCGTCTCAATCTCGCGCAAGCTCTGATGTGCCGCTCCGATTTGTTGTTGCTCGATGAACCCACTAATCATCTCGATCTCGATGCAGTGATTTGGCTCGAACAATGGTTGCGCGACTATCGCGGCACTCTGCTGATGATTTCGCATGACCGCGAATTTCTCGATGCCAGTGTGGCGCGCATCGCGCACATTGAACAGGGGCGGCTCGCGCTCTACAGCGGCGGCTATTCTGACTTCGAGCGCCAGCGCGGCGAGCGCCTGGCCCAGCAGCAAGCGACGTTCGAGCGCCAGCAACGCGAAATCGCGCACATGGAGGATTACATCCGGCGTTTTCGCGCCAAGGCCACGAAAGCGCGGCAGGCGCAGAGCCGCATCAAGGCACTGGAACGCATGGAGCGGATCGCGGCTGCCCACGTCGACACGCCTTTCACGTTTTCATTCCGCGAGGCCGCGCCCGCGCCTGATCCGCTGCTGCAAATCGAGGACGGCGCGGCGGGGTATGGCGAAACGCTCATCCTTGAAAACATTCGCCTGACTTTGCGGCCTGGCGAGCGCGTCGGCCTCCTGGGGCGCAACGGCGCGGGCAAGTCGACGCTGGTCAAATTGCTGGCTGGGCGGCTCGCACTCGCGGCGGGGCGGCGGCGTGAAGGCAAAGGGCTGGCCGTGGGGTATTTTGCCCAGCATCAACTTGAAACCTTGCGCCCGGACGAATCCGCGCTCCAGCATATGACCCGGCTCGACCCCGCCGCGCGCGAGCAGGATTTGCGTGATTATCTTGGCGGCTTCGATTTTTGCGGCGACGGCGGGGATGGCCGCTCCACCCCGGCCACCGTGCCTTGCGGGCCGTTTTCCGGCGGCGAGAAGTCGCGTTTGGCACTGGCGCTTCTCATCTGGCAACGGCCCAATCTGCTGCTGCTCGATGAGCCTGCCAACCACCTCGACCTCGAAATGCGCCACGCGCTCACGCTCGCGCTTCAGGAATACGAGGGCGCCATGGTGCTGGTTTCTCACGACCGCGCCTTGCTGCGGGCATGTTGCGACCGGCTGTTGCTGGTCGACGATGGCCGCCTCCAGCCCTTCGATGGCGACGTCGATGATTATCGCGCCTGGCTGGTGGCGCGCCGCGCCAGGCGCGACCGGAACGACGCCGATGCCGCCGGGCGTGCCTCGCGCCGCGCCAGCCGTCTCCAGTCCGAAGCCGAACGCCAGGCGGTGTTGGCCGCCCGCCGCCCGCTCGCCAAAGAGGTCGAACAGATCGAGAAAAAACTGGCCGTCTGGACGGGCGAGCAAAAACTGCTGGAAGCCCGACTTGCCGATCCCACGCTCTACAATGCCGTTGATCATGGCAAGCGCGAGTCATTGCGGAATTTGCTCAAGCGCCAGACTGAACTGGCCGCCTGGATAGAGCAGGCCGAAATGCGCTGGATGGAGTTGTCGGCGCGGCTCGAAGATTTGACGCCGGATCGGGCGTGAGGCTTCGGTGTTGTTTGGGGTTTGCCACGCGGCGCTTTCAAGGGGCAATATTGCTCGTTGTTTCAATCAGGGAATACAAAAGCAATGGAGGAAACGCCGGTTAAGTTGATCGTCATTGCGAGCGAAGCGTGGCAATCCACGAACCGCATGCCACACTACGGCCTTTCGGTTCTCGCAATGACACTTGTCCAGTGTTCCTGGAGTATATTTGCTCTTGTCAAATCTGATGACCACGGGAGGAAACCATGAACCGCATCATTTGCGTCGCACTGCTGTTGTTTGTCTTCGTGACGCCGCTGGCGCAAGCTGCAAACATCGCCCCGATGAAAACGTTCAAGAACAGGATCATCTTGAAAGAAGACGCGCCGGACGCTGCCAAAAAAACCTACAACGCCCTTGTCAAAGCCGCGCAGCAGGAAAAATGGGACATCGTCGGTGACGATGGCAATACCTTGCGTCTGAAACGTATCGTGCGGAAAAGGCACACCGTTGTCATTGACGTGCATATTCGCGGAAAGGCCGTGGACGTCGATTATGTCAGCAGCGAAAACATGCATTATCAAAAGAACGTGCAGGACACGCGCGGAGTATGTGGCGGCGAGCGAATCCCCGGCTTGACGGCTCGCTGTGCGGATGGTGAGGTCATCAACCCGAATTACGGCGCATGGGTATCGAGACTACTGAAAATCGCCAGCCGCGCGTCGAACTGAAAGACCGGGCCTCACGGTATTTCAGGGCAGTTTCAGGAAGGTATCGCGGTAGTGGCGCAGTTCGACGATGGATTCGGTGATGTCGGCGAGCGCCGTGTGCGAACCGGCTTTTTTTACGCCCTTATGGACTTCCGGATTCCAGCGTCTGGCGAGTTCCTTGAGCGTGGAAACGTCCAGGTTGCGGTAATGGAACCATGCCTCGAATCGGGGCATGTAGTTCGCTAGAAAGCGGCGATCCTGGCATACCGTGTTGCCGCACATCGGCGAGATGCCCTTTGGCGCCCATTGTTCAAGGAAGGCCAGCATCGTCGCCTCGGCTTCGGCCTCGGTGACGCGGGAAGCGCGTACACGCTCGATCAGGCCGGATCGGCCATGGGTGCCTTTATTCCACGCATCCATGGCACCGAGCACGGCATCGGATTGATGCACCGCGATCACCGGCGCTTCGGCAACGATATCAAGCGCGTTGTTGGTGATGACCAGGCCGATCTCGATGATGCGGTCGCGTCCGGGGTCGAGGCCGGTCATCTCGAGGTCGAGCCAAATCAGGTGGTTCGCGTCCTGTGCCATAATTTCCAATCCTTTTCGCCCATGCCGGGCCGCGCCGCGGCAACGACAAAACACCCCAAAGGCCGCGATTGTGTCACAAAATGCCCGCCGATCTCCCCTGCCGCGAGCGGACGCGCGCATCGAAGGTACCGTCGCCGCCGCATTTGGCCGCCATTTCGAGGTGCGCACAGCCATGGGCGTCATGCGTTGCCACACACGGGGCAGGAAAAACGCTTACGCCTGCGGCGACAAAGTCGAAATTGCCCCTGCGGGCGTCGGACTCGGCGTTATCGAAACCCTGCTCCCGCGACGCAATCTGTTGTGGCGCTCCGACGCATTCCGCCAAAAACTGATTGCCGCCAATCTCAGCCGTATCGTCATTGTCGTCGCGCCCGAGCCGCGTTTCTCCAGCCTGCTGGTGTCACGCTGCCTGGCGGCGGCGGAAAGCGAAAACATCTCCGCGCTGATCGTGCTTAACAAAGTGGATCTCGCAGCCGGCCTGCCCGTTGCGCGCGAGCGGCTGCAAATCTTCGCCGCGCTCGGTTATCCCGTGCTCGAACTCTCGGCGCTGACGGACATGGACGCGCTTGTGCCATGGCTGCATGGCGAACGCGCCATTTTCGTCGGCCAATCGGGCATGGGCAAATCCACCCTCATCAATGCGCTCGTGCCCGAAGCGTCGGCGGCTACCGCTGAAATCTCCGGCGCGCTTGGCAGCGGTCGCCACACCACGACATTTTCCCGGCTCTACCCGCGCGTCGGCGACGGCTGGCTTATCGACAGCCCCGGCCTGCAAGCATTCGGACTTGCTCACCTCGATGCCCTGGCGCTGGAAGCCGCTTTCATCGAATTTCGCCCTCACCTCGGGAAATGCCGCTTCCGCGACTGCCGCCACGCCGCCGAACCGGGGTGCGAACTCCGCGCCGCCGTGGATGCGGGCATTATCGACGCGCGCCGCTTCGAGCATTTCCGGATCATCCGCGCGGAAATCACCGCCGCCCGCCGCGCCAATCCGGGTTGGTGAATCCGGTCTCGGAAAGAAAAGCGGCGACTTCTTCTCCACCGCTTTACGATTTCAATTTCAGCGAAATTCCGTGAGACGTGAATTCTGCGAATATTTCGTTGAACTCACGCCCTGCTGGAAAGCAAAGCCGTAATCTTCCAGATAATAATAGGTGGAAAGTTCATCGTCCCGATCGCCAACGATATGGCACTTCAATTCCTTGGCATTTCCCTGAAGTTGCGGATTCAGCCCGTCCGCCGAAACATTTCGGATGATCTTGCAAATGACTTCTACCTCCTTGCTGGACAGGTTCGTCACAATATCCGCAACACGCGTCCGCTGCCGGTAGCTCAATTGGCCATTGACGGGCATCTTGTTCCAGTCTCCCCGCAACTCCAGCCGGTCTACGATGGAAACATTCTGGATATCGGTACTATTGAATGACTGGCCGATGGGTATCATCCCCAGGAAACTCATTTGTTCGGTTTTGTCGCCGCTCTCGAATTGCACGATGTGAAAGACGCCCGGTGTTTCCGTGCCTTTTATTGATGCCTCTTGCAAGAAAGAACCAGACTTGCTGTTCAGCCGCGCCGCTGCGCTGCCGCTTTTGAATGTTTTGGTGCCTTCGACACGTATATAACTGAGCGGTTGCTTGGGCTGCGCGAAATGGAGTTTCGCAATCTGGTTCACGACATTGGCGTCGAGCGCGGGCAAGGCAGCGAAATCCGGGAATTGCTTATCGCGCGTTTCGGGTGGCACCAAGGTTTCAAGCAATTCCTTTTTACCGCAGACGGTTGTCAGCAAAGTAGAGAAGTCGCTGGGCGCCTGGCCGAAATTGACTGCCGGGGGGCGCGCGGCCAGGCCGCCGTCCGTTACCGTCTGTTGTTGATCCAGATAATGGACATAAAGAAGGGAATAGCTCTGCCTCAGGCAATCCACATGGTAGAACCCGGCCCGGCGCGCATAAGGCGCCTTGAACAGCCGGATATATGCAAGATAGGGATAGTCGATGGCTGCCCAGAAATGCAGGCTGCCATCGCCCCGATCTTGCACGCTCGTGACATCGAGAAGAATCTGCGTATCGCTCCGTTTGTTGTAGACGACCTCGCGCCACGCAGGCTCGCGTTCGCATGCTTGCTGCACTTTGGGCAACTGGCGAATGAGATCAGCGGTGCGTTCGCTCAGCGCGAGCGGCGGCGAGTATGTTGCCGTTCCGCTGCCGTAGCGCCTCACCCCCGTGGCATGGGATGGCTTGTCGGCGGCAAGATCGGCATAAACCCAGGCAGCCGACCCGGCGGCACAGCTTGCCTGGAGATAAAACAAGCCTTCGTCACTCTGCACGGACAGGGAAACCTTGTTTCCATCGCGCAGCAAACTTTGTTCGACGACCTCGCCCTTGTCAAGCGCCGACGAAACCGCTCGATCAGTTTGTTCCAGCTCATCAGCAGGCTTTACCGGGAGAGAAGCACTGCACGCGGACACCGCAATAACCACGGGAAACACAGCCAACCGAAGCATCATGGACATGATGGATCCTTAAAATTTCCGAGAACCTCGCCGGTTCGTGCCATAAAATATCGAAAGGCCGTCATTTTAACGCTTTCCCCGTGCCGTGCAATCGCCGTACCCGCGAAATGGCGGCGGACGGCGGGGTCGAGTATCCGTCGCCATGTCATATTCGAGGCACAATCGCCGAAAGGCGGATTCGAGGAAATGCTTCCCGATATTCATCTTTTGGAAAACTGCTTCATGGAAAGCGAATCCAATTGCAATGCGTGCGATGCGCATTTACATTTTTGGCCGTTTACAAATCGACAAAAGAATCTTCCAATCAATTTGCCATGAGAGCGCCTTCACGAACCCCGCGAAAGACCCTGGATGACGAGAATTACGCAGAAGAATTATTATTATTCAATTCACGTAAAATAGTATGTCCGGCATTTTCACGCCACGAAGAAATGATATGATTCCAGTGTTTTAGCTTTTCCTGTTTTTGTCGAAGGGGAACCCTTTCATGTCACCGCACATCGTCCGCAAACCTTTGTTCTACATGTATGGCATCATCGTTGTGTTTTTGCTGCCCTGTCTCAATATCGCGGCCCGCGCGCAGGACAGCGCCGCCGAGCAGGAAATCCAGGCCGCAGCCGAGGTCATGAAGAAGGCTCTCGTGCCAGGGCCGAAAAACGTTCCGCTTGGCGGACGGGCCGTCATCGAACTACCGGAAAAATTCGCCTTCGTTCCAAAGGCAGAGGCGGCCCGCTTCATGCGCGCGCTTGGCAACATGGTCGATAAGGATTTCATCGGGCTGGTCCTCGGTGAACGGCTGAGCGGTTTCGTCGCCATCGAATTCTCGCCCTCGGGTTACATCAAGGACGACGACGCCAAAGATTGGAACACCGACGAATTGCTGCAAAACCTGAAAGACGGCACCGAGCGCGCCAACAAAGAACGCACCAAGCGCGGCTTGCCCGAAATCGCCGTGCTGGGCTGGATCGAAAAACCGGCCTACGATGCCAGCGCGCACCGACTGGTATGGTCGGCTTCCTCGCAGCGCAAGAACGCGCCTCCCGGTGAGGAACAGGGCGTGAATTACAACACTTATTTGCTCGGACGCGAGGGTTATCTGTCGCTCAATCTAGTGACTGACGCCGATAGCGTCGAAGGGGAAAAGCCCGTGGCGAAACAGCTACTTGCCGCTGTCGGCTTCAACAATGGGCAGCGTTACGAAGATTTCAACGCCGCCACCGACCATGTGGCGGAATACGGGCTGGCCGCGTTGGTCGGCGGCCTTGCCGCAAAGAAACTCGGGTTGCTGGCGGTCATTGGCGTTTTTCTCGTCAAGACGTGGAAAATCATCCTGCTCGGGTTGCTCGCCGCCGTGGCGATTGGCAAGCGTTTTTTTAAGCGCAAGGAAACTTGAGGAAGCGCCGCGCCGGATGAGTTGATACCCGGATCCAGCGTGAGTCGCCGAGCCGAAGGCGAGTCGCCGAACCGACCATTTGCCGCATGGCGCGGTTCGAAGAAAGCTCAGTCGGTACCGAACCCAGGGTGATAGGGGCCGTAAAGGAGACCGTTGAAGCGTCCGACGGAAAGAAGCTGGTAACTCGCGGCCCGTCCTACTTCGTGCGATCTGTCCGTCAGGCTGTTGACGATCTGCTTGATGGCCGCGCTTACCAGCATGCCGATTAGGCCGCCGCCATTGTTGTTGTTTTGCCCGGTGGAAACATAGGTATATCCCTGCCAGAGTTCATCGCCGCTTCGGAGGTCGACGAGCCTGGCGGAAGCGGAGGCTTCCACCACGCTGTCAACCAGGCGGTAACTGACGCCGAAGCGGTCGATTGAAATGTAAAGCGCCGCGTCGGCGCCAAAGATTTCGCGCAATTTGTCCAGCGGAAGCGCCTGTGCCTCATCGGCGACGGTGACGCCGTTCTGCTTGAAGGTCTCTTCCGAGAGTGTCACCGGAATCACATAATAGCCGCCTTCTCCCAGAGGGAGTGTCGCGGCGGACAAAATACTCAGGGGGGCCTTGATTTCCGGAGAACGGTTGACCGGCGGCAACACCAGGATGGAACGCGGACGGCTTGCCCGATAGGCGGTGTAATCAAGCCGCTTGGGCGGCGTCACGCATGCGACAAGCAAAAGCGACGCCCCGGCCGCCATGGCAAGACGCATCGCCGAAAAACGCGATGCGGGAAAAAGACTTGTGCGTGAGATCATTGTTGTTGGCGGTATTTATTTAGCAAAAAATCCATGAACACGGCGGACTCGGGAAAACGCGCCTTTTCTTTCCCGAAACATTCAGCCGCCTTGTCATCATGGCCGGTTTCCGCGTAAAGCAGGCCCAGGTGCGCGTAAAACCCCGGCGGCGCAATCTTGCCGCTGGCGTCTATTTTGTTGATGTCGCGCTCCATCGCTTCGATTTGTGCTTCCCGGCTTTCGCCTTTCAAATGCGCATAAACCTGCGCCTCGTAGCTTCCCCAACGGTAAAGCGGTTCCGGCCTGCTCGCGCAGCCGGAAAGAAAGGCGACAAAAACGAATACCGGGAAAAAGCGGCGCGGCCAGCGCGTTTTCATCGCCATTTTTACTTGCCCACGGGCCGCCACGCGCCGCTGTCGATAGCGGCGGTCAAACGGTCGACCGCTTCACGGATGGCCAGATCCAGCACTTTCCCATTCAGCGTGGAATCATAGCCGGAGGTGCCGCCGAAGCCGATGACCTCCCGGCTGGAAAGCGCGTATTCCCCCGCACCCTGCACCGAATGGACAACTTCCGTAGTGTGGGTGTCGACGATATTGAGGCTCACCTTGGCATAGGCAACCTGCCGCTTGCCGCGCCCGAGAATGCCGAACAACTGGTGGTCGCCCACTTCCTTGCGGCCAAACTCCGTCACATCGCCGGTGAGGACATACGCGGCGCCTTTCAGCGCCTGGGCCTCGTTGCGGATCTGGGCTTCTTGCGACGCCTCCGCCATGTTGTCGCGGTCGAGCACGGTAAAGCGGTTGGTCTGCTGCAAATGCGTTATCAGGATGGTTTTGGCCTGGCTGCCGAGGCGATCCACGCCGTCCGAAAACAAGCCGCGCATGAAACTGGAGCGGTTGTCGAACTTGCCGACCGCGATGGGGGAACGCGGGCCGTGATAAGCAACCGCCGCGCTGGCGGTTTGTTCGACGGCCAGGGACCGATGACTTTCCGTGGCGCATCCTGCGAAAAGCAAGGCCAGGAGGGAAGTTGCAATGCAAGAAGTGTAGGAGCGCTTCATTAAAAATCCACCTTGGTTCAGATTTAGGTTCGGATAGCAAACAGGCATGAAATGGCGCTGATGCCAAAATCAAAAATCAGCGCACATGCTACCATGCCCGCCGACACAGGTCACGATTAGTTAGAATGCGCAACCCAGTATTTTTGAACATCCTTGTTTGCACCATGGAATTGCCCAAGAGTTTCGAGCCTGCGGTGATCGAATCCCGCCTTTACAGTGAATGGGAATCCTGCGGCTATTTCGCCGTCGGGCTGGATGCCGCAAAGCCCAAGGATGAAGCGTTCTGCATCCTGTTGCCGCCGCCAAACGTCACTGGCACCCTGCACATGGGGCACGGCTTCAACCACACGCTCATGGATGCCCTCATCCGCTACCATCGGATGCGTGGCGCGAACACGTTGTGGCAGCCGGGCACCGACCACGCGGGCATCGCCACCCAGATCGTCGTCGAACGGCTGCTTGGCGCGCAAGGCGTCTCCCGCCACGACCTGGGGCGCGAAAAATTCCTGGAAAAAGTCTGGGAATGGAAAAAGCACTCCGGCGGCACGATCACCCGCCAGATGCGCCGCCTGGGCGACAGTCCGGACTGGACGCGCGAGCGCTTCACCATGGACGAGGGCCTGAGCCGCGTCGTCACCGAAACCTTTGTCCGCCTCTATAAGGAAGGCTTGATCTATCGCGGCAAGCGCTTGGTCAACTGGGACCCGAAGCTCAAGACCGCCGTCTCCGACCTCGAAGTGGAAAGCGAGGAAGAAGACGGTTTCCTGTGGCACATCCGCTATCCGCTGGCCGACGGCAGCGGCCATCTCACCGTCGCCACCACCCGCCCCGAAACCATGCTCGGCGACACCGCCGTGATGGTGCACCCCGAAGACGAACGCTATCGCCATCTGATCGGCAAGACCGTGAAGCTGCCGCTCGCCGGACGCGAAATTCCCGTCATCGCCGATACCCATGTGGATCGGGAATTCGGTACCGGCGTGGTGAAAGTCACCCCGGCGCA
>JAIRMC010000030.1 GCA_031258965.1 Azoarcus sp.
TCGGCGTCTTCGCCGTTGACGCCGGTGTTGCCGATGTGCGGATAGGTGAGCGTCACGATCTGGCGGCAATAGCTCGGGTCGGTGAGGATTTCCTGATAGCCCGACATCGAGGTGTTGAATACCGCCTCGCCTACCGCGCCACCCGCCGCGCCGATGCCCTTGCCATGGAAAACCGCGCCGTCGGCGAGCGCGAGAAGTGCAGGCGGAAAAGCAGTCACAATAGACCCCCGATGTTTTTTTAAAGGGGCGAAGATCCCATGCGGGCACGCCCATATGCGAAAAAACGGGACAGGCCACTGGCCGATCCCGCTTGTTTCCTAGATTTTTGGATTCTAGCGTTTTGTCAGGGCCGAGGCAAACCGGACGCTCGCGCCTGGCTCGCGCTTTGGACCCCGGTCGTCGTGCAATGACAACAGCCAGCGCTTCCCCGGATTTCTGATTCCCGGTCCCGGGTTGTCAAAACCCCGCCACTGCGTGGATGATGTCACCCTGTCGTCTTGCCTGCTCACGCCCACCCATGGAACCCACCCGCATCCTGCTCGAAGCGCACGAAATCCCCACGCACTGGTACAACATCGCCGCTGATCTATCCGCGCCGCCCGCGCCGCCGCTCTTGCCGGACGGCTCGCCCGCGAGCCAGGAACAACTGGGCGCGATCTTTCCGCCGAAGATCATCGAACAAGAAATGAGCGCGGTGCGCTGGATCGGGATTCCACAGGAGGTGCGCGAAATCTTCCGCCTGTGGCGGCCTTCGCCGCTGGTGCGCGCCGTGCGGCTGGAAGCGGCGCTCGGTACACCGGCGAAGATCTTCTTCAAATACGAAGGCGTCTCGCCCGCCGGGTCGCACAAGCCCAATTCCGCCGTACCGCAGGCCTATTACAACCGTGAGGCGGGCATCCGGCGGCTGACGACGGAAACCGGCGCGGGGCAATGGGGGTCGTCGCTGGCGCTGGCCGGGCAGATGTTTGGGCTGGAGGTGCGCATCTACATGGTCAGGGTGAGTTTTGAGCAGAAGCCGTACCGGCGGCTGATGATGCAGACCTGGGGCGCGGAGGTATTCGCCAGTCCTTCCACGTTGACGGAAACGGGCCGCAAGGCGCTGGCGGAGACGCCGGAAACGCCAGGGTCGCTCGGCCTCGCCATCTCGGAGGCGGTCGAGGAGGCGGCGGGCCGCGCCGATACCAACTATGCGCTGGGATCGGTGTTGAATCACGTCGTGGTGCACCAAAGCATCATCGGGCTGGAAGCAAAGAAGCAGTTCGACAAGATCGGCCTGTATCCGGATGTGGTGATCGCGCCTTGTGGCGGCGGTTCCAGCTTCGGCGGCATCGCGTTTCCTTTTCTCGGCGACAAGGCGGCGGGCGATAAACGCGCGGAAAACCTGCGCGCGGTCGCTGTAGAACCGGCTTCCTGCCCGAGTCTCACGAAGGGGCGGTATACCTATGACTATGGCGACGCTTCGGGTTTCACGCCCATGATGAAGATGTATACCCTCGGCCACGATTTCGTCCCGGCGGGCATCCATGCGGGCGGTCTGCGCTATCACGGCGCATCGCAACTGGTTTCGCAGCTCTATCACGAAGGTTTGATCGAGGCGGTCGCGGTGCCGCAACTGGCGACGTTCGACGCCGGGGTGCAGTTTGCGCGCTGCGAGGGGATTATCCCAGCCCCCGAGTCCTGCCACGCAATCCGCGCCGTGATCGACGAGGCGCTAGCGTGCAGGGAAACCGGCGAGGGCAAAGTGATTCTTTTCAATCTCACCGGCCACGGGCATTTCGACATGAGTTCGTTCGAGCGGTATTTTTCCGGCAGTCTTGAGGATTTCGCGTATCCCGCCGAGGAGGTGGAAAAGTCGCTGGCCAGGTTGCCACGCATCGGATGAGGGGGAAAATGAGCGAACAAACCCCGACGCAGCCTCATTGCGGAGAGTCGTCCGGACGCCAGCCCGCACTGCGGGTGGTGCCGCTGCCCGCTGATCTCAACCCGGCGGGCGATGTATTCGGCGGCTGGATCATGTCGATGGTGGATATTGCCGGATCGGTCGCCGCGCGCCGTCGCGCCCGCTCGCGCGTAGTAACGGTGGCGGTCAATTCTTTTGTGTTCAAACAACCGGTGTCGGTGGGCGATCTGGTGAGCTTTTATGCCGAGGTGGCGGCGGTGGGACGCACGTCGATCACGGTCGACGTGGAGGTGTTCGTCGAGCGCGATCCAGTGAATCCGGTGGCGCTCAAGGTGACGGAAGCCAAGCTGACCTATGTGGCGCTCGACCACCACGGCAACAAGCGCGCGGTACCGGATGAATAATGCCGGGCCGGGCGAAACGGCCACCCGCATCCCCGCTTGTGGCGGGGATGCGCCAACGATAAGAAAAAGCACGCATCACGGCAAACAGATGGTGGGTATCGCCCGCCGATGCCCCTATAATCGCGGATTGTTTGTGCGGGTGCACATACCGGTGCGGGAACCGGGTCGCGCCCGGCCTTGTTCATGAAAACGGGACGGAAGGCATGATACGAATCAAACGCGGGCTGGATTTGCCCATTACCGGGGCGCCCGCACAGCGCATCGAGGTTGGGCGGCCAGTGAAAAGCGTGGCGCTCGTCGGCTTCGACTATCACGGCATGAAGCCGACGATGGCGGTGCGGGTCGGCGACCGGGTGAAGCTCGGGCAAGTGTTGTTTTCGGACAAGAAAACGCCGGGCGTGCTGTTTACTTCGCCCGGCGCGGGAACGGTAAGCGCCATTCATCGAGGCGAAAAGCGGGTATTCCAGTCGATCGTGATCGAGTTGGACGGCAACGAAACCGTGAGCTTCGCCAAATATACGGACGCGGAGCTGGGCGCGCTCGAGGCGGCAAAAGTGCGGGAAAACCTGCGGCAGTCCGGTCTGTGGACGGCGTTGCGCACCCGGCCTTTCAGCAAGACGCCCGCGCTCGATGCCACGCCGGCGGCAATCTTCATCACCGCCATCGATACGCATCCGCTGGCTGTCGATCCGTCCGTGGCGATCGCCGAGCATACACAGGACTTCCTGCGCGGGGTGAAAGCGCTCTCGAAGCTCGCGCCCAAGGTGTTCATCTGTGCGGGCGAGACGGGCAATATTCCCGGCGAGGGCTTGTCCAGCGTGCGTTTCGAGCGTTTCGCCGGGCCGCATCCGGCGGGGCTGCCGGGAACGCATATCCATTTTCTCGAGCCGGTCGATGCCCATAAAACGGTTTGGCACATCGGCTATCAGGATACGATCGCCATCGGCAAGCTGTTTTCCACCGGGCAATTGTGGGTGGAGCGCGTGGCGGCGCTTGGCGGGCCGCCGGTGATGAAGCCGCGCCTGCTGCGCACCCGCCTGGGGGCGAATCTGGCCGACCTGACCGCCGGGGAGTTGCAGCCCGGCGATAACCGCATCGTCTCCGGCTCGCTTTTCGGCGGACGCGCGGCGAGCGGCCCGCTTGGTTTTCTCGGGCGTTTCCATTGCCAGGTTTCCTGTCTGCGCGAGGGGCGCGAGCGCGAATTGCTGCCTTTCGTGCGCGCCGGGTTCGACAAGCATTCAGTGCTCAATATTTATGTGTCGAAACTGCTTGGCAAGCGCCAGTTCAATTTCACCACCACCACCAACGGCAGCCCGCGCGCCATGGTGCCGGTGGGCAATTACGAGGCGGTGATGCCGCTCGATATCCTGCCCACGCAGTTGCTGCGCTATCTGATCGTCGGCGACATCGAGATGGCGCAGAAGCTCGGCGCGCTCGAACTCGATGAGGAAGACTTGGCGCTGTGTTCGTATGTATGCGCGGGCAAATATGAATACGGCCCCATTCTGCGGGATAACCTGACGCGGATCGAAAAGGAAGGCTGAACGATGGGATTGCGCTCTTATCTCGACAGTATCGAACACCACTTCACCAAGGGAGGGCGCTTCGAGCGCTGGTTCGCGCTCTACGAAGCCACCGATACTTTCCTCTACCGCCCGGCGAGCGTCACGCGCACCACGGCGCATGTGCGCGACGGCGTCGACCTCAAGCGGATGATGATCCTGGTGTGGTTCGCCACGTTCCCGGCGATGTTCTTCGGGATGTGGAATGTCGGCTTCCAGGCGAACAGCGCCTATGCCGCGCGGCCCGACCTGCTGGCGGCGTCGGCGGACTGGCATCTGGCTGTCATCCGGCTGCTGGCGGGCTTCGATCCGGGCAGCCCGTGGGACAACTTCATCCATGGCGCGGTGTATTTCGTGCCGATCTACTTGGTGACCTTTGCCGTCGGCGGCCTCTGGGAAGTGCTCTTCGCCATGGTGCGCGGACACGAGGTCAATGAAGGTTTTTTCGTCACCTCGGTGCTGTTCGCCCTCATCCTGCCGCCCACGATGCCACTGTGGCAGGCGGCGCTGGGCATCAGTTTCGGGGTGGTGATCGCCAAGGAGGTCTTTGGCGGCACGGGCAAGAACTTTCTCAATCCGGCGCTGGCCGGGCGGGCTTTCCTCTTTTTCGCTTATCCGGCGCAAATCTCCGGCGACGCGGTGTGGACGGCGGTCGATGGTTTCACGGGGGCGACGCCGTTGGCGCGGGCGGCGCAGGAAGGCATCGGGCAACTCACGGAGAGCGGCTTGACGTGGTGCAACGCTTTCATCGGTCTCATGCCCGGCTCGGTGGGGGAGACCAGCACGCTGGCTATTCTCATCGGCGGCGTGGCGCTGCTGGTGACGCGGATCGCGGCTTGGCGCATCGTCGCGGGCATCTTCTTTGGCGCGGGGGCGCTGAGCCTGCTGTTCAACTTCATGGGGTCGGCGACGAATCCGCTGTTCGCCATGCCCTGGTACTGGCATCTGGTACTGGGCGGTTTCGCTTTCGGCGCGTTCTTCATGGCGACCGATCCGGTTTCCGCCGCCATGACCGACACCGGCAAATGGATTTTCGGCACGGTGGTTGGCGTCATGGTGATCCTGATCCGGGTGGTCAACCCGGCGTTTCCCGAGGGCATGATGCTGGCGATTCTTTTCGGCAATCTGTGTGCCCCGTTGATCGACCATTTCGTGGTCGCGGCCAACATCAAGCGGAGGGCTGCCCGCCATGTCCAGCAATAAGGAATCGACCGCGCGCACGCTGGCGGTGGCGTTCGTCGTGAGTCTGGCGGCCTCGGTTTTCGTCGCCGGGTCGGCCATTTACCTGAAACCCGTGCAGCAGCAGAATCGCCTGCTCGACAAGCAGCGCAGCATTCTGGCGATCGCGGGCATCGGCAGCGCGGAACTCTCCGCCGGGGAAGTGCGCTCGCTGTTCGAGCGCCGCATCGAGGCGCAAGTCGTCGATCTCACGACCGGCGAGGTCAACACAAGTCTCGACCCCGCGAGCTTCGATGCCCTGAAGGCCGCGAAAGACCCCAAGACTTCCATCGAACTGCCGGGCGGCGAGGACATCGCCCTCATCAAGCGCCGCGAGCAATTCACTACGGTGTACCGGCTGCTGAAAGATGATGGCGGCGGTGAACTGGAGGCGCTGATCCTGCCCGTGCGCGGTTATGGCCTGTGGTCGACGCTGCACGGCTTTCTCGCCCTCAGGCCCGATCTGAATACCGTCGTTGGCCTGGGCTTCTACCAGCACGGTGAAACGCCGGGCCTGGGCGGCGAAGTGGATAACCCCAAGTGGAAGGCGCTGTGGCCTGGCAAGACCCTGTTCGACGGCGAAGGCCATCCAGCGATCCAGATCGTCAAGGGCGGCGCGGCGCAGGGCGCGGCGCATCAGGTGGATGGGCTGGCGGGCGCGACGCTCACCAGCAAGGGCGTCAACCACCTTCTCACCTTCTGGCTGGGCGAACAGGGTTTCGGCCCCTATCTCGACAAACTGCGCCGGGACGGCGTCTGAACAGGACAACAGGCAAGGGTCTGAATCATGGCGAAACAAGCAAGCGCGAAAGAAGTCCTCCTCACCCCGGTCTTCGACAACAACCCCATCACCCTGCAAATCCTCGGCATCTGCTCGGCGCTGGCGGTAACGAGCAACCTCGACACGGCGCTGGTGATGGCGATCGCGCTCACTTCGGTGACGGCATTCTCCAATCTCTTCATCGCCATGATCCGCAAGCAGATTCCGGCTTCGATCCGCATGATCGTGCAGATGGTCATCATCGCCTCGCTGGTGATCGTGGTCGACCAGATCCTGCGCGCCTACGCCTTCACCCTGGCGAAGCAGTTGTCGGTGTTCGTCGGCCTCATCATCACCAACTGTATCGTCATGGGCCGGGCCGAAGCCTTCGCCATGCAGAATCCGCCGGGGCGCTCCTTCCTCGACGGCATCGGCAACGGCCTCGGCTATTCCGTCATGCTGATCGCGCTCGGCGTCGTGCGCGAACTGTTCGGCGCGGGCAAACTCTTCGGATACGAAATCCTGCCGCTCGTGAAAGACGGCGGCTGGTATGTGCCCAACGGTCTGCTGTTGCTGCCGCCGTCGGCGTTTTTCCTGATCGG
>JAIRMC010000032.1 GCA_031258965.1 Azoarcus sp.
GCCTGCTGCAACACTTGCGCGCGCGCCAACTTGGCCGTCTCATCGGCGTAATCGGCATCCATGATCCGGCTGCGCGCCGCCGTCGTGTTCTCGTGCGCCGCCGACAACTGGCTGAGTACCCCCTCGAAACGGTTCTGGATCGCCCCCAGCGAGGCGCGATTGGTGTTCAGCGTGCCGATCATCGCGTCGATCGTGGAGATCGCGCTCAGCGCGGCGCCGCTGTCCACCGAGATATTGGCTTGCAAGCTAGCGGTGTCCACCTTGCCGATACTGATGTCGATCTTCGATTCGGCGGTCGTGGTCGCGCCAACCTGGAAGGTGATGCCGCTCGCGAACGTTCCGTCCAGAAGCTGCTTCTGGTTGAAATTGGTGGCGCTCACCACGCGGTCGATCTCGGATTTCAGTTGCTGGTACTCGGTATCGAGCGCCTTGCGGTTGTCGGAGTCATACTGCCCCGAGGCCGACTGCACCGCCAAGTCGCGCATCCGTTGCAAATGCTCGCCGACGACGTTCATCCCCGCCTCGGCGGTCTGCGCCAGCGACAGGCCGTCATTGGCGTTGCGCATCGCCACCGTCATGCCGCGCGCCTGCGAATTCATTTTCTCCGCCACCGCCAGACCGGCGGCGTCGTCCTTGGAACTGTTGATCCGCAGCCCGGAAGACAGCCGTTGCAGCGCTGTGCTCAGCGAGCCTTGCGAGGTGTTCAGGTTCCGTTGCGCGTTGAGCGATGGAATATTGGTGTTGATGATTTGCGGCATTTTATTTCTCCTCTGGATCGACCGGGCCTTTCGGGCGCGGCCATGAACGCGCCGCGCGCCTTCATGCTGGCAAGAGCATTTAGCGTGCCAGGCGCGTATGGGCGGGCAAAAACCGTTCCTTTTACCGCTTTCTGGAAAAAATGCCCCGGCAATGGCGTCTGCCCGCCCACACAGGTTTGCCGCCTATCCGCGACTCATGTACGCTCTTTCGCCATCGTTCGCGCAAAGCATTTCCATATGTCCGTCAAATTGAAACGCCTGCTCGACAAAGCAGACAAGGCACGCATCAGGAAGGATTACGCCGCCGCGGGCGCGCTGTTCGAGGAGACCGTGACCCTGGTTCCGTCCGCGCACCAGGGCTGGTTCGGACTGGGCGAGGTGGCGCTGGGCATCGGGCAGACGGACACGGCGGTCACTTTTCTCGAACACGCGGTGCAATTGCAGCCGGAAAACGCCCGCTATCGCCAGCGCCTGGGCGAGCTTCTCTGCAATCTCGAACAGACCGAAGACGGCCTCGCCCACCTGCTCGCCGCCCGGCGCCTCGCCCCCAGGGATGCCTACGTGCTGTGCGGCCTGAGCGGCGGGTATGTGAAAGCGGGACACTGGCAAAAAGCCAGGAGCGTGCTCCAGGATGTCATACGCCTGCCCCGGCCGCGGGTGGAGCATTATTGCTTGTTCGGGCTGGCCTGCCAGCGCCTGGGCGAACTCGACGAGGCGCTGGCGGCCTTCAGGAAGGCCACGGTGCTCGCGCCGCGCTACCCGGACGCCTGGCTCTCGCTCGGGCACCTGTATCTGCAAAAACAGCAATACGACAAGGCCGGGAAATGCGTGGAAAAGCTTTTCGCCCTGGCGTACAGCTCGCCCGACCTGTCCGATCTTGCCGGCGAAATCGCCATGACGCGCGGCGACAACCGCGAGGCGGCAAATTTTTTCCGCCAGGCCATCGAGCAAACGGCAGATTCTGCCTCGAACGAGACCCTCTCCCTGGCGCATGCCAAGTTCGCCATCGCGCTGGTGATGTGCGGCGATGCCATCCCCGCGATCGACGCCATGGAACGCGCGCACGAATTCGGGCTGCCCGAGGACTGGATTCTCGAAAAACTCGGCGCGATGTTCGCCATCAAGCACCGCTCGGCCCTCGCGCGCGAAAACCTGGAGATGGCCGTCGAGCGCAACCCCGACAACCTGAGCGCCTGGAATACCCTGATCGTGCTCTACGCCGGGGCGGGCGAAAGCGAGAAGGTGCGCAAGGCCGCCGATACCATTCTCGCCAAGGAGCCGGACAATACCTACGCCCTGATGAACCTTGCCACTTGGTACAACGACCAGGGCCGCCATGAAGAGGCGCTCGCCCTGCTCACCCGCGTGCGGGGCATCGACCCGGACGCCCGTTCCAGCTACAGCAAGGCGCTGTGGACGATGCTGGGCGCATCCTCGGTCAGCGCGGCGGACATTCTCGCGACCGCCCGCGCCATGGACGAGCGCATTTTCCGTCCCTTGCGGCGCAGGGACGATTTCACCGACCGCGACCGCGACCCCGCGCGCCGGCTGCGCATCGGCTGGCTGTCTTCGGATATGCGCCATCACCCGGTCAGCGCCTTCGTGCTGCCGTTTCTGCGCCACTTCGATCACGACGCGCTGGAAATCTTCATCTATTACAACGCTTCCGAGGAAGATCACATCACCCGGCAGTGCAGGGCGCAGGCCGACACATGGCGCGTGGTGATCGACATCGGCGACGAGGCGCTCGCCAACCTGATCCGGGACGATGAAATCGACATCCTCATCGACCTCAACGGCTTCACCGATGGTTGCCGCACGGACGCGATCGCCCGCAAACCCGCGCCGATCCAGGCCACCTGGCTGGGTTTTCCGGGCACGAGCGGTATGAGCGCGATGGATTACGTCATTGTGCCGCCCGATCCGGCGCTGGAAAAGGGCGATTGGTGTTCGGAGACGCCCTGGCCGCTGCCGGATTGCTACGGCGTGCGCGCCGACATCAGCGCGACCGCCATCGAACCCGGCCTGCCGTGCGAGCGCCTGCAAGCGCCTTTCACGTTTGCCTGCCTCAATCATTTCCGCAAGGCAAGCGCCAGGACCATCGAACTATGGGGCCGCATCCTCGCGCGGACGCCGGAGGCGCGCTTGGTCGTGACCGCGCTGGGGGGGAAGGACGATACCACGATCGAATATTTCAGAAGCCAGTTCGAGCGCCATGGCGCCGCCGCCGGGCAACTGGAAGTGCGGGGCTATGTCCCCGTGGCGCAGTATTTCGAGAGCTACAACGGCATCGACCTCGGACTCGACCCCTTTCCTTTCAACGGCGGCACCACCGGCTATGACTCGATCTGGATGGGCGTACCTTTCGTCACCTGGCCCGGCGAGCACCTTTCGGCGCGCATGGGCCGGGCGATCCTGAACGCCGTCGGGCTGCGCGAACTGGTCGCGGACAGCGCCGAAGCCTATGTCGAGATCGCGGTGCGGCTCGCCCATGACCACGAACGGCTCAAGGCGCTGCGCGCGGGACTGCGCGAGCGCATGCTCGCCAGCCCGCTGCTCGACGCGCCACGCATGGCCCGCAACTTGCAAACGGCCTTCCGGGACATGTGGCGGCGCTGGTGCGTCGGCAAAGCAAACTGATACGGGAGGAGCGGGAAACGGCCATGACAAACGATCGCGCCTGGCAAAAACAGGATTACTACAGCGTCTACCGCGCCCATCGCGGCCTTGCTTCGAACAAGTGGTCGCACTATCCGTTCATCTACGACCGGCTCCTCGCCTCTCATCTCGATGCCGGACAGCCCCTCGTCTTGCTCGAAATCGGCGTACAGAATGGCGGTTCGCTGGAGATATGGGAAAAATACCTGCCGCCAGGCTCGGAAATCCACGGCCTGGACATCAATCCCAAATGCCTCGAACTCGATTTCGGCGCCCATTCCCATATCCATTTCCACCATGGCGACGCCGCCTCCGCCGATTCTGTCAACCGCCTGTTCGCGGCGCAAAAATTCGACATCATCGTCGACGACGCCTCGCACATGAGCGCGGACGTCATCGCGGCCTTCATCCATCTGTTCAAGAAACTGAACCCGGCGGGAATCTACATCGTCGAGGAGCTGGGCGCCAGTTACAGCAAAGCATATGGCGGCGGCCTGCACAGGAAAGACGCTTCGGTCGAATTCTTCAAGAATTTCGCCGACACGGTGAATTACGGTTATTACGGCGCGGACGACTTGGCCGCCGTAACCGGCAGGTCACCGTTCCTGCGCGGCTACCGCCAGGAAATCGCCAGTATCTGTTTCTACAATTCCGTCTGCGCGATCACGAAATCCGCCTCCCCCGGAAACATTGCCTTTGTTCCCATCCTGACCGGAGAAATGTTCCCGATCGTTTCATTCGCGCAGCGGGAAAAGCAGATGGCGGCAAACAACCAGGCGGCCATCGAAAGCGCGCGGGCGATGTACGCGCCCGCCGGAAAAGCCGCCGGGACATCTCCCCGCGATGAAGCGGACATCCGGGCGGAACGGGAAGAACTGTTTTCCCGGGGAGTCGAGGCTTTTCACTGCGATTGTTTCGCCGAAGCGGACGCCATCTTCGCCGACCTGCAATACCAGACGCCGGAAGACCCGGAAGCGCTGGCATGGCGCGCGTTCATCCGCGCCCGCAACGGCAACGCCGCCGAAGCGCGCGATTTTTTCGCTCGCGTCCGCGCGCTCGCCCCCGCGAGAGCCGACCTCGGCGCGGCGCTGGGCGAAAACTTCCTGCACGCGGGCGAACCGGCGCTCGCCGCGGAATATCTGCGCGAGGCGCTGTCCATCCAGCCTGATCTATGGATGGCCTACCCCGCGCTGGCGCAAAGCCTGTTCCAGACCGGGCGGGGAGAAGAAGCGGTCGCCCTGCTCGAAAGCGCCGCCCATGTGGATTCAGCCGCCCGCGACAATATCCGGCATACGCTCGCCGACCTGCTGGCGCAACGCGGCGATCTCGCCGGACTGGCCCGGGCCTGCCTGCGCTTTTCCGCCGGCATGGCAGACGACCTGCTGGCGGCGCATGCCCTCGCCTGCTCCGACCCGGGCGGCGAGCGATTCATCGCCGCCCTGGAAAAAATACAGAACCGGCTCGCCGCCCTGGCGCCCGAGAGCTTCCGGAACGCCGCCGCGCCCGCCACAAAACCCGCGGCCACGCCGATACACATCATGTTCATGACCAGCGACATCACGCGCGCGAGCCAACCGGGCCGGCTCGCCGCCCTGCTCGCCCATCTGCCGGGGCAGGATTTCATCCTGTCCCTGCTCTGCGACGACAAGCACATCGCCGACCCGCTCGGTCTGCCCTCGACGCTCGCCAACCTGAACCTTTTCCTTTTCGATCACATCACCTTGACCGGTGAAGATGACGGCATTGCGCTCCAGCACTTCCACAAAACCAGGCCGGACATCCTGATCGACCTCGATGCCGGCGGCCCCAAGGATCGCCTGGCGCTTTTCGCGCGCGCGCAAATTCCCCACAAGCTGCTGTGGGGCGAAACCCCTTGGCCGCCCCTGCTGCCCGCGAACAAGACCCTGGCCGGAACGGCCCTGGGCGTAGACGGCGCGTTGCCATGCGTACCGCTTCCCGGCCTGGGCGAGATATACGATTTTCCGGAACTGCCCCTCGCCGCGGCGGATGCGCCCGGCCCGCGCCCGGTACTGGCCTGCCTCGACGCCGCGAACCGGATCGGCGGCGAGAGCTGGCGGCTTTTCGCCGAAGCGCTCTCGACGCACCCCGAAGCCACGCTGCTCCTCAATCTCGGAACGCTGGGGCATGAAGCGAAGGATTTCATTCGCAGCCACTTCATCCGCGCCGGCATCGCCCCGGAACGGCTGGACTTCGTGCGCACGGGAAGCGCGGAAGAATTGTGCCGCCTGTGGCAATCCGTCGATTTCGGCCTGTGCCCGCTCATCGACAGCGGCGCTCCGGCCCTGCCCGCCGCGTTGTGGATGGGCAGGCCCTGCCTCGTCTTCGACAGCCCCCTGCCATGGTCGCGCCGCGCCGCCGTCTTGCTGGAAGCGGTGGGCGCGGCGCGCTGGATCGCCCATGACGCGGAAGAATACGTCGGCCTGGCGCGGCGCCTGGCGCACGCGGCGCCCGCGCCCGATCCGGCCATGCGCGCGCGCATGAAAGCGCTTGGCCTGGCCGACCCGTCCCTGTTCGCGCGCGGTTTTGCCGCCGCCATGCGGGATTTGGCGCGCGGAACGCAAACCGCTCCACGGGAAACGCCACCATGAGCGCGCCCCGCTTTTCCGTGGTCATATGCAGCGTCGACCCATGGAAATTCGCCCAGGCGAGCGCCTGTTACGCGCGCATCCTCGCCAGCGTTCCCTTCGAGATCATCGGCATCCACGACGCGCTCTCGCTCGCCGAAGGCTACAACCAGGGCCTGCGCCAGTGCCGGGGCGACATCGTAGTTTTTTCCCACGACGACGTACTTTTCCTGGATCACGCCTTCGCGCGCAAGATCGGCGAACGCATGCAAGACTGGGATGTGCTCGGCTTCGCCGGCAGCTCGCGCGCGGTCTACCCAATATGGGCCGCCGCCAATTGGCCCCACCTGCATGGCGCGGTCTGCCACTGGTCGCGCCTCCAACCCGGCGCGCTGAGCCTCATGATTTACGGCACGAACGGCTGGCCCGTCACCGGCGATATACGGCTGCTGGATGGACTGTGCATGATCGCCCGCCTCGACGTGGCGGCGGCGGTGGGTTTCGATGGCGATACCTTCGACGGCTGGCACCTCTACGACTGCGATTTCAGCCTCGCGGCAAGCCGCGCGGGCTACAGGATCGGCGTTTGCTGCGACATCCCGTACATCCACGCCTCCGCGAGCGTCCAGACCACCGAAAATGTGTTCCGCTCGGCCATTTACATGAAATACGTCGACCGTTTCATCGCCAAATACCGGGAAGAGAAACTACTCGCCCAATACCACTTCGAGCCAATACAGGGGTCCTGTTTCAAGGTATATGACCATCACACCCTGGCGCGGCTGTGGAACGAGACCACTTTCCGCCGCGCCACGCTTGCCGTCGCGCGCCGGAGCGCGGCAAAGGGCTTTGCGGCTTTCGCCGCCGATCCATCATGACCGCTTCCATCCGCTTTTCCGTCATCATTTGCAGCATCGATCCCCTGAAATTCGCCGAGGCCAGCGAAATGTACGAATCGCTCCTCGCCGCGGTTCCCCACGAGATCATCGCCATCCACGACGCCCGCTCGCTCGCCGAAGGCTATAACCGGGGCCTGCGGCGAGCGCGCGGCGGCATCGTGGTTTTCTCGCACGACGATATCCTCATCCTCGACCCGGATTTCGCGCGGAAGATCAGCGCCCGCCTGCAAGATTTCGACATCCTGGGCTTCGCGGGCGCCCGGCGCGTCGAATCCGGATACTGGTGGCATGCCGGCGTCCCCTGGGCATCCGGCGTCGTGGCAAGCACCGAGGGGCCAAGCCTCTATCTCAGCGCCTGGAACACCGATCCCTGGCCCGTGGTGGATGGCATCCAGATCATCGACGGTCTGTGCATCATGGCCCGCCAGGAAACGGCGCGGGAAATCGGCTTCGACGAAACCGTTTTCGATGGTTTCCATCTCTACGATCTCGATTTCAGCTTTTCGGCCTGGCGCGCGGGCAAGAAACTGGGCGTATGCTGCGACATCCCGCTGATCCACGCCTCGTCCGGCGATTTCGGCGAAGACCATCGGGAATACAGCCGCCGTTTCCTCGCAAAGCACCGGGACGCCCTGCCCTTTTCCCCCTCCCCGAAACCACCATCGCCGC
>JAIRMC010000141.1 GCA_031258965.1 Azoarcus sp.
ACGAAGAGCCGCATGATGTCCTGCCGCTGCTCTCCGAGGCGGAGCGCGGGATGGCCGGTCGCTACCGCCGATGCGCCGACCGGGTCAGATTCGCCAGGACGCGCGCCGCAACGCGCATCCTGCTGTCGCGCAGGCTGAATTGCCTGCCCCAAGCCATCGAGATTGCGCTGGGCGCTTTCAACAAGCCCGAAATCACAGGCGTCAGGGGATGCGCGAACCATGTTGCACCGCTTTTCAACGTTTCTCATTCTGGCAGTTTTGCCCTGATCGCCATGGGCGATTCCGCCAGGCTGGCGAATCTGGGCATCGACATCGAGCGATGCGACCCGGCGCTTGATCCTTTCCAGATTGCCGATCTGGGATGCACCGAACATGAAAAGGCGTATCTCTTCCGTTCTCCGGATCCCGTGCGGACGATTTATCCGATCTGGGTCGCCAAGGAAGCGGTGCTGAAAGCCGTGGGCGTGGGAATTCCCGATCACCTGCAATCGGTATCCATCGAACTGCGGCCCGGCGCGGAAATTGGCGTGCGTTGCCACGTCGCGGACTGGCATGGAATGGAGAGCCGCGCGCTTGAGATCGCGGAAGGCTATGCCGCCGCGCTTGCATGGCGCGACAGGGAGATAGACCGATGAAAGAAATCATCACTTCTTTTGAAAAGACCGGCTTTGAACGCACCGCGCCGGAAGGTTCTCCGTTGCCCGTCCTGATTCTTCCCGCGCAGGCGGAGCAACCGCTGCCCGATCCTTCGTCGGAGATTCGCAAACGGATAGACGAATTATTGCTTACGAAGGGCGCCGTGCTGTTGCGGGGGTTCAAGATGGCCTCCGTCGAGGATTTCGAGCATTTTGCCGCTTCCTTCGGCCATCCGCTCCTGCAATACGAATACGGTTCGACGCCGCGCACGGCCTTGTCGCCGACCGGGGTCTACACCACGACCGAATACCCGGCGCATCAGCACATTCCGCTCCACAACGAGCAAGCCTACACGCGCGCCTGGGCGATGAAAGCCTGGTTCGGCTGCCTGATCGCGGCACAGGAAGGTGGAGAAACCCCGATCGCCGACAGCCGCCTGATCTATCAGCGCGTCCCGGAAGCCATCCGCAAACGCTTCGAGCCGGGCATTCTCTACGTGCGCAACTACAGCGAAGAGTTCGACGTGCCTTGGCAGAAGGTGTTCAACACCGACAGCAAGGAGAAGGTCGAAGCCTTCTGCCGCCAGATGTCCATCGAATGCGAATGGAAGCCGGACGGCGACCTGCGCACGCGCCAGCTCTGCCAGGCGGTGGAAACCCATCCGGTCACTGGCGAAAAGGTCTGGTTCAACCAGGCGCATTTGTTTCACATCTCCAACCAAGCGCCCGAGGTACGCGAGACCCTGGAAGACCTGCTGGGCATCGAGAATGTGCCGCGCAACACCTATTTCGCCGATGGCAGCCCCATCCCGGACGAGATGCTGGACAAGGTGCGCGCCATCCTGGATTCCGAGACCATCAAGTTCCCCTGGATGTTCGGCGACGTGATGGTGCTCGACAACATGCTGGCCGCGCACGCCCGCACGCCGTTCAAGGGGTCGCGCAAGATTCTGGTCGCCATGGCCGAGCCGTACAGCAATCTTCCCAATTTCCGGGCGGAAGCCGCATGAGCCAGACCGCCGCCCGCGCCTACCCGCGAAACTTCGTCGAGCATCTGCGCCGGCTTGCGTCCGGGCGCGCCGGCGACGTGGCCTTGATCGTGGTGCGGGAACAGGGGCGGGAGACGGCGGACATCGCCATATCATATGGCGAACTCGATCTGCGGGTCAGATCGCTGGCCGCCCGTCTGCAAGCAGACTTCGAGGCGGGCGCGCGGGCCTTGCTATTGCTCGACAACGACGATCGTTACGCCGTGGCGTTCCTGGCCTGCCTTTACGCGGGCCTCATCGCCGTGCCGGTCTTTCCCCCGGAATCGTCCCGGCCACAGCATCTCGCGCGGCTGCGCGGCATCGCGCTGGATGCGGGCGCGGCCTGCGTCCTGACCACGGAAGCCATTCGATCCGCAATGGGGCTGTTGCAGGGGTATGACCAAGGGTACGGCAACACCCAGGTCGTCACGCTCGACGGGATCGACACCGGCGACGCGCACCTTTGGCGCCAACGCCAGCCCGCCGATGACGATATCGCGTTCCTGCAATACACCTCCGGCTCCACCGCGACGCCCAAGGGCGTCATGATCTCCCACGCCAACCTGATGGCGAACGAGCGCGGCATGGAGGAGACGCTGGGGTTGCGCGCCGATGACGTTTTTGCCTCCTGGCTGCCGCTCTATCACGACATGGGGCTGATCGGCGGATTGCTCCAGCCGATTCACCGCGGCGCGCCGCTCATCCTGATGCGCCCCGATTTCTTCCTCGCGCGCCCCGCACGCTGGCTGGAAGCGATCACCCGCCATCGGGTCACGGTGAGCGGCGGCACGGACTTCGCCTACCGCCTGTGCGCGGAGCGCATCAAGGACGCGCAGATCGCGCCCCTCGACCTCAGCCGCTGGCGCATCGCCTATACCGGCGCGGAACCCGTGCGGCACGACACGCTGGCGGCATTTTCCGCGCGGTTTGCCGGGGTGGGATTCGACATATCGGCGTTCCACCCCTGCTACGGACTGGCCGAGGCCACGCTCTTCATCACCGGCGGGCGTCCCGATAAAGACCTTGCGGTCGGGCATTTTTCCTCCGAAGGGCTGGCGCAAGACCAGGCCCTCGAAGACGATAACGGCGTGGCGCTGGTCGGGTGCGGACGCATTGCGGCAGGCAATCTCGTGCGCATCGTCGATCCCGCGACTCAAAGGGAAGTTCATGACCAGCGCATCGGCGAAATCTGGGCGAACGGCCCCAGCATAACCAGCGGTTACTGGAACAATGCCGACGCCACGGAAAAGGCGCTGGCCCGGCACGCGAACCGCGCCTGGCTCCGCACCGGCGATCTGGGATTCCTGCGCGATGGACAGCTCTATGTCACGGGCCGCATCAAGGATCTGATCATCGTGCGCGGCCACAACCTCTATCCGCAAGACATCGAATACGCTATCGAAGAAGGCATTGAGGCGGTGCGTCCGGGCCGGGTTGCCGCGTTCGCGGTCGAGGGGCCGGACGGCGAAGGAATCGGCGTTGCCGCCGAAATCTCCCGCAACATGCAAAAGCTGGCGCAACCACAAGCATTGGTGGACGCCCTGAACGCCACGGTCAGCGAACAGTGCGGCGAGCCGCTGTCGGTCGTGGCCTTGCTCAACAACGGCGCCCTGCCCAAGACTTCCAGCGGCAAGCTGCAACGGCAGGCGTGCCGCCAGGGCGTGGCAAGCCGCAGCCTGGACGCCTACGCAATCTGGGAGCATGGGCGTTTCGTGATGGGATCGGATGCCACGGATCATGCGCCAAGCGCGTCGGTGGATGAGATCGAGCGCGAACTCGCCGCGATTTGGCGCGAAGTGTTGCGCCTGGAAACCAATATTCCACTTGGACGGGAAACGCATTTCTTCGTGGCGGGTGGCAATTCATTGTCCGCCGTACAGTCCGCAGCGCGTATTGGCGAGCGTTGGCGGATCGCGTTTTCGGCGAAGACGCTCTTCGAGAAACCGCGTCTTGTCGATTGCGCCGCTGCAATCCGTCTGTCTGTCGATGAAGGACGGATACGAACGACGCCCGCGATCCCCTTGATTCCCGTGTCATTGCGTGGCGAGCCGCTGCCGCTTTCATCTGCCCAGCGCCGCCAATGGTTCCTGTGGCGTCTGGATCCGTCGAGGACGGCTTATCACGTTGCGGCGGCGGTGACGCTCACGGGCGAGTTGGACATTGCGGCATTGAGGACGGCGCTGCATATCCTGATCGACCGGCATGAGGCGCTACGGACGGTATTCAGTTCCGGCGCCGACGACACGGGCGAACAGACGGTGCTGCCTTCGCTTCCACTGGACATCCCCCTGATCGACCTGTCCGGGATGCCCGCCAATAGGCGGATGGATGAAGCGGATGAGGCGGCGCGGGAACTGAACGGTCAGCCGTTCGAGCTGACCGCAGGGCCGCTGCTGCGCATTCGCATCATCCGGCTTGCCCCGATGGAACACCGGCTGCTGATCGTCATGCACCACATCATCTCGGATGCGGTGTCGATGCAGATATTTTTCGATGAACTTGGCGAAGCCTACGCTGCGGCAAAGGCGGGCAGATCGTCTTCCTTGCCAGCGTTGCCCATTCAATATATTGACTATGCGGTATGGCAGCGGGAACGGTTCGCAACGGATACGCTTGTGCCGCAACTGGCGTACTGGCGCGCGCAACTGGGGGACGCGCATCCAGTGCTCGCCCTTTCCACGGACCAGCCGAGAACCCCGCTTGCCCGCTACCAAGCCGTCTGCCACAGGATCGACCTGCCTGCTGCACAAGTGGCTGAACTGCGGGATGCGGCGTTTGGGCAAGATGTGACGCTGGCGGTATTCCTGCTTGCCGCATTCCAGGCCCTGCTGTACCGATACACCGGCCAGGAAGATGTGCGGGTCGGCGTGCCCAACGCCAATCGCCACGATCCGGGAACCGGCGGCGTCATCGGGTTTTTCGTAAACACCCTGGTGTTGCGCAACGTCATTGGAGGGCGAATGTCGTTGGCGCAGGCACTGCGCCAGGCCGGCCAGGCCATGCTGGAAGCGCGGGCAAATTCCGATGTGCCGTTCGAGCAATTGGTCGAGACCCTGCAACCCGAGCGCAGCCTTGCCCATACTCCACTATTCCAGGTGTTGTTCAATCATCTGCGGGAAGATTTTGGCGCTCTCGAGCGGCACAGCGGTCTTGCCGCGCGGCGCGAGTATGTCGGCGGCCAGGCGGCGCAGTTCGAGCTGGCGCTCGATACCACGGAACGCGCGGACGGCAGTCTTGGCATGGTATTCACTTATGCGCGGGAACTGTTCGAGCCGGCGACCATTACGCGCCTGGCCAAGCATTACCTCACCCTGCTGCAAGCTCAGGTAACGCGCCCTGAACAGCCTGTCGGGGAGGTGGCGCTGTTGAGCGAGGCCGAGCGGCAGGAACTTGCGCGCTGGATGACTGGCCCGGCAGAGCATGGCAACAGCGAGCCGGTACATCGGCTGATCGAACGGCAGGCGCGAATTCGCCCCGACGCTGCGGCGATTCTTTTCGACGATACGGTGTTGAGCTACGCCGAACTCGACATGCGCGCCGATCGGCTGGCGTATCGCCTGATCGCGCACGGCGTTCGCCCTGATTCAGTGGTTGGGATAGCGCTCGAACGCTCGGTGGAATTGGTGACGGCCCTGTTGGCCGTCCTGAAAGCCGGTGGCGCTTATCTGCCACTGGATTTGGACGCTCCCCCGGAACGTTTGGCCTACATGCTGGACGACAGCGGCGTCCGTCTCCTCCTCACGGACAGCAAGGTAGTCGCGAAACTTCCCGCGACCGATAACGTCCAGCACATTGTTCTGGACAGGGAAGAATCTGGCGAAGTGGCGGCGGCCCCGTCAAAGGTAGCGGTAGACGGCGAGCATCTGGCTTATGTCATCTATACCTCCGGCTCGACGGGCCGGCCGAAGGGCGTCTGCAACCGCCATCGGTCTTTGCGCAATCGTCTGGATTGGATGCAGGATGCCTACCGTCTCGATCCCAGAGACACCGTCTTGCAGAAAACCCCTTACGGTTTCGATGTGTCCGTCTGGGAGTTTTTCTGGCCATTGACCGCTGGGGCGCGTCTGGCGGTCGCGCACCCGGGCGATCACCGCGACCCGGAAAAGCTCGTGGCGCTGATATGCGCGCACGAAGTCAGCGTCATTCATTTCGTCCCGTCAATGCTTCAGGCATTCATGGCGCATCCCGGCATCGAAACATGCACGAGCCTGAAGCGGATCATTTGCAGTGGCGAAGCGTTGCCCGTCGAAATCCAGACGATGGTTTTCGAGCGGCTGCCGAATGTGGCCCTCGACAATCTCTATGGCCCGACAGAGGCGGCAATCGACGTCACGCATTGGGCCTGCCAAAACGATGACGGAGCGCGGGTGCCGATTGGACAGCCGATCGCGGGTATCCGGGCAATCGTTCTGGATGGCGGACTGGGACTCGTCCCGCAGGGCATGGTGGGCGAACTGTATTTGGGCGGCGTCGGTCTGGCGCGTGGGTACCTGAACCGCCCGGCGTTGACAGCGGAACGTTTCATTGCCGATCCCGTCGGCGCGCCGGGCGGCCGGCTTTACCGCACGGGCGATCTCGTGCGCTGGATTGCCGATGGCAAATTGGAATACCACGGTCGAAGCGACCACCAGATAAAGATCCGGGGGCTGCGCGTGGAGCTTGGCGAGATCGAAGCCGGATTGTTGCGGCAGCCGACGGTCCGGGAAGCCGCTGTCATCGTGGATCAGCGTCACGGCGATACTCGCCTGGTCGGTTATGTATCGCCCCAGGCCGGGCAGAATCTTGATGGCGGCGAGTTACGCAGGCGCCTGGCGGAGTCCCTGCCGGACTACATGCTGCCGGGCGCGATCATGGTACTGGATGGGTTGCCGCTGAATGCAAACGGCAAGATCGATCGCAAGGCGCTACCCTTGCCCGAATGGGGCCGACGCACGCAGTTTGAAATGCCGAAGGGCAAAGTCGCGGAAGCGTTGGCAGGCATTTTGTCTGAAGTCCTGCACCTGACGCGAGAACAGATCAGTGCGACCGACAACTTCTTCGATCTCGGCGGACATTCGCTGACGCTGATTCGCGCTCACCGCTTGATGACCGACCGGCTGGGGCCGGTAGCATCTCTGATCGACCTGTTTCGTTATCCGACGATCAACGCGCTGGCCGCCTGGATCGAAGCGGGCGCGCCGCCATCATCCGGCATGGGGCAGCAGCAAACGGCACAGCGCGCCCAACGGCGCCGCGCCGCGCTCCTTCGACGCGGCCAGGCCGCCAGCGAGGTGGCGTGATGAGAGCGGATGAGGCCGCCATGCCGGAGGACGGAATTGACATTGCCATCGTTGGCATGGCCGGGCGTTTCCCCGATGCCGACAATGTCGATGCCCTGTGGCGGAACATCCGGGACGGCATCGAATCCGTTTCGCAGCTCTCCGATACGCAATTGCGCGAACGGGGCGTTCCACAGGCAATGCTGGACGATCCGGCCTATGTGAAAGCGGGTGTGCAATTCAGCGGCTTCGACCAGTTCGACGCTTCGTTCTTCGGGTACTCGCCGCGAGAGGCGGAGCAACTCGATCCGCAACACCGGCTGTTGCTCGAATGCGCCTGGGAAGCGCTGGAAGCCGCAGGGTATGACGTCGACCGGATCGATTGCCCCGTGGGCGTTTATGTCGGCGAGGGGCCCAACCTCTATCTGATGCGGCATCTGCTGCCACGGCTCGACTGGCAACAAGGCAGCGGGATTGCTGAACTGATGAGCCTGATGAACGGCAATTCGATGGCCGCGCTCAGTACCCAGATTGCCTACAAGCTCAATCTGCGGGGGCCTGCGATGACCGTTCACACGGCCTGCTCGACCTCGCTCGTCGCCGTGCATATGACGTGCCAGTCGCTGCTGAACCACGAGTGCGACATGGGGCTGGCTGGAGGCGTCTGGCTGAATCTGTTGCAGGATTGCGGTTATCTGTACCAGCAGGGCGCCATCCTGTCATCGGATGGTCATTGCCGGGCCTTCGACGCCAGGGCCGATGGTACTGTGCTTGGCAGCGGTGCGGGCATCGTCGTGCTCAAGCGGCTGGATGATGCGGTGCGTGATGGCGACTTCATCCACGCGGTCATCAAGGGAACGGCGGCGAACAATGACGGCGCCAACAAGGCCGGTTACACGGCGCCAAGCGTTCAGGCCCAGGCGGAGGTGATCGAAACCGCGCACATCGTCGCGGGCGTGACCGCGGACACGATTGGCTATGTGGAGGCGCACGGCACCGGAACCACGCTCGGCGATCCGATCGAGGTTGCCGCGCTCACCCAGGCATTTCGCGCCAGCACGGCGCGCACCGGCCACTGCGCCCTTGGCTCGGTAAAAACCAATATCGGACATCTCGATGCGGCTTCCGGGATTGCGGGCCTCATCAAGACGGCAATGGCGTTGCGTCACGGCATCCTGCCGCCCAGCCTCAACTTCAGCGCGCCCAATCCGCAGATCGATTTCCACGACAGCCCCTTCTACGTAAACACCACCGCGAAAGCATGGTCAAAGGGCGATGCGCCGAAACGGGCTGGCGTCAGTTCCTTTGGGATTGGCGGCACGAACGTACATGCGGTGCTTGAAGAAGCGCCGCGGCTTCCGGTCTCGGAGGAAATCAAAAGCAGCGGAGATCATTGGTACGTCTTGCCAGTGTCGGCCGCCAGTGTACCGGCCTTGAAGGACGCTGTTGAGCGCCTTGCCGAACATTTGCGTGTACACCCTGAACAGGCGCTCGCCGATGTGGCGCACACGTTGCAGATGGGGCGTCGAGCATTTCCGTTCCGTACCGCGGTAGCGGCGGAAAACCATGCCGACGCGACGCAGGCGCTGGAACAACCGGGGGTGACGGAACGTGCCAAGCCGGCGCCGGAAAGTTCGCCCGAGGTGGTTTTTCTGTTCCCGGGGGCCAGTTCGCAGCATGTCTGCATGGGCGCGGCGCTCTACGAGGCGTATCCGGTATTCCGCGCCGAAGTCGATCATTGCGTGGATTTCCTGCGGCGCGAGTATGGCATTGATTTGCGAAAGATCATATTCCCGGCGCCGGACGACGGGGAAGCCGGGAACCAGGCGCTCGCGCGCATGGAATACGGGCAGTCGGCGCTGGCGGTCATCAGCCATGCGACAGCGCGCCTGTGGATGAGCCTGGGTGTGAGGCCTGCGGCGATGTTGGGCCATAGCGTTGGCGAGTATGTCGCAGCCTGCATGGCCGGGGTGTTTTCGGTCGAGGACATGCTGCGCGTCGTGGTCGAACGTGCCCGGCTGCAACAGAAGCAGGGTGTCGGCGCCATGACTTCTGTACTGCTTTCCGAAGCGCAATTGCAACCTTTCCTCGGGGACGGATGCGAACTCGCGGCCGTCAATGGTGAGCAAATGAGCGTGTTGTCGGGGCCGGTAGAGCGGATTGAAGCGCTCGAGCAGGCACTGACGGCACAAGGCCATGTGCCACGTCGTTTGCATGTCACCGTCGCGGCCCATAGTGCGATGACCGAGCCGATCATGGCCGCGCTCGAAGAAGTGCTCGCCAGCGTGCCACGGCAGGCGCCGCGAATTCCGTTCGTATCCAATGTGACGGGCGCATCGATCACCGCCGGGCAGGCAATGAGCCCGGCGTACTGGGTGAAGCACCTGCGCAGTACGGTGCGTTTCCTAGAGGGCCTCGACACGTTGCTGGCCGTCCCCGGACGGGTGGCGCTGGAAGTCGGGCCCAGCGATGCACTTACCAGTGTGGCGCGTCAGCATGCACTTGCCGTTTCGTCCGCCGGTATCGTGTCGAGCCAGGCCCATGCCCGGCAGCATGAGCAGAACGCCCGGCAGTTTGCCCAGGCGGCAGGGCGTCTCTGGTCAATGGGGGTTGCGCTTGATTGGGCGGCGCTTGACGGTGATCGGTCGAGGAGGGCGCGCGTGCCCCTTCCGGCCTATCCTTTCCAACATCGTTCCTACTGGCTGTCCGCCATGGACGGCAGGGCCGCGCACGATTCGGGTCCAGACGGTCGACGGCCACTTGCGGAGTGGTTTCATGTCCCTGTCTGGCGGCGCGTTGCCCCGCTGACGACAGGTGGCGTCGTGACGGCGCAGGGATGCAGCCTCGTGCTGCGAAACGCGTCGCCACTTGCCAGCAGCATCAGTGCATGGCTGGAAGGGCACAGTGACGATCCGGTTGTGAATGTGTCGATAGGACCGTCGTTCGCCCGGCTCGGCGAGCGCTATTTCCAGGTTCGTCCAGCGCAGAAAGACGATCTCATGCAGGTGTTGAAGGCCGTCTCTGCGGATTTCGGGCCGGTGGCGCGCGTGTGTCATCTGTGGAGCCTGGGTCGGAGCGAACCGGCTCGGACATTGGAAAGAAGCCTCGCGAGCGTCATGGCGTTGGCACAAGCGCTGGGGGCGGCGAGTCTGCCGGGCAGCGGGCGCGCGGTATCCCTTGTCGTGGTTGCCAATGGTTTGGAAGACGTTACGGGCGGAGAGGCGGTTTTTCCGGAAAAAGCGACGCTGCTGGGTTTCTGCAAGGTGTTGTCGCAGGAATTGCCGGCCTTGGATTGCCGCTTGATCGATGTCCCGGCCAACACAGGCAGCATCGAAAGTTCTGCACAGGCAATCCGGCGGATCGGCATCGAAATGCTGTCCGGAACAAACGAGTATGTCGTTGCGTACCGTGGGATGCATCGCTGGCTCAAGCATTACGAGTCCGTGGCACGGCCAGTGGGACCTGAACAGCGGCTACGCAAGCAGGGGGTTTATCTCATTACCGGCGGTCTGGGCGGCCTTGGGCTGACCTTTGCACGTCACCTTGCGGAGAAGTGGCAGGCCAGGCTGATACTGCTCACGCACTCGCCTTTCCCGCAGCGGGCCCAGTGGAATGCCTTGCTGGCTGACAGCAATGGTGACGATGGCATTCGTGTCCGCTTGCGGCAGATCATGAGGCTGGAGTCATTCGGCGCAGAGGCGCTGGTGGCCGAGGCCGATGTGACTGATGCAAATGAACTGCGCCGAACGGTCGAGGCGGCACGTGAGCGCTTTGGCGCCCTTCATGGAGTCATCCATGCGGCAGGACGGGCCGGCGGCGGGTTCATCATGCTGCGCGACCGGATGGCCGCAGGGAAGGTACTGGCGCCCAAACTGGAAGGTACGCGGAATCTTCTGGCGGCCATCGATGGCAGGCCATTGGATTTCGTGCTGCTGTGCTCGTCCCTGACTGCCATCGTCGGCGGTTTGGGGCAGGCGGATTACGGCGCTGCCAATAGCGGCATGGATGCGATCGCGGTGCAGGCCGCAAGCGATTACCCGTGGCCGGTGATCTCGGTGAACTGGGATGTTTGGCGAAATCTGGGCATGGCTACAGGGCAGCATCTGCCTGACGATCTCGGTATCGAGGCGGAACAGGGCGGAGAACTGCTCGAACGAGTCCTGGCGGGCGCGGCCACGCCGCAGCTCATCGTCTCTTCGGTTTCCCTGGAACGGCAAGCGGCTTACGTGCAATCGACCGAGCTTGCGGACCGGATCCAGGTCGATCCAGCTCCGAAGACCCAGCGCCATCCGCGCCCATCCCTGCAGGTCGAGTATGTCGCACCGTCGGATGAACTGGAGCAGAAGCTCGTCGACCTCTGGAGTGATCTGCTGGGCGTGAGCCCGGTGGGCGTCGACGACAACTTGTTCGAACTGGGGGGCGACTCCCTGCTGGCCGTTCAAATCGTTTCACGGGTTCGCGCCTCCTTGCGCGTAGATTTCCCCATCGCGGAGGTGATGCGGCTTCCGACCCCCCGGAATGTGGCGAGATTGCTGCGTACTGGCGATGAAGCGGCCAGTCACAAACCCATGGTATTCGGCCAGAGCGCCGGGCCGAAGGACGGGTTGTTGCCGTTGTCCTATGCCCAGCAGCGTCTCTGGTTCATGTGGAAGATGAACCCCGAGGGGACATCGCTCAACGTCGGCCGGGCATTTCGCATCGAGGGTCCGCTCGATGTGGCTGCGGTGCGCGATGCCGTCCAGCGGCTCGTTGTGCGGCACGCGATACTGCGCACGGTCTTCCGCGAAGACGGGGGCGTGGCTTCACAGTGTGTGCTGCCCGAACTGGCGATCGATGTGCCGGTGACAGATTTGGCGCCGGGCGTCGCGGCACAGGCCGAAACGCTGGATGCCCATCTGCGCGGCAGGGTTCAGGCGCCTTTCGATCTTGAATCGGGGCCATTGCTGCGCGTCGAAGTCATTCGAACGGGCGATGCAGTTCAGTATCTGTTGATCATCATGCATCACGTGCTCACCGATGGGTGGTCCGTATCCTTGTTGATGCGGGAGTTCGCCCTGCTTTACGCTGCGGCGTGCCGCGGCGAGACCGCGCAGCTTCCGCCGTTGCAGTACAGCTATGCCGATTTCGCCATCGCGCAGCGGCAATGGCTGGAGGACGGGGAGATGGCGCGCCAGACGGAGTACTGGCAGCGGCAACTGCGGGGATATGAGCCGCTGATGCTTCCTCCCGACAAGTCCGTCCCCGAGTCGCGCCGATATCCGGTCGCGCTCATGAGGTTTCCGTTGGAGAGGGCGCTTTGTGACCGTCTCAAGGAGGTCGTGAGAGAGCGCTCCCTGACTCCCTACGTTTTCCTGCTCGGCGTGACTTCGCTCGTGCTCTCGGAACGCGCCCGGAAGCATCGTTTCTATGTCGGCGCCGACATGGCGAATCGCAATCGCGCGGAGACCGAAGGCATGGTCGGTTTCTTTGTAAACCTTGTCGCCATCCGCGTCGACTGCGCCGTGCCGCAGGACATGTCGCAGTTGCTGGCTCAGTTGCAGAAGACTGTTGGCGAGGCGGCCGGCCATCAGGATTTGCCATTCGACCGGTTGGTGGAAGCCATGGGCAAGCGTGAGCGTGCCGGACGCGCGCCGCTTTTCCAGATCAAGGTGCTGTACCGCGAGGATGGGGGTGGGCGTTTTTCCCTGCCGGGGCTGGATGTCTCGGAACACTTGATGGATCCCAATGAAGCGGAACTTGATCTCATCGTCAATTTTCTCGCTACGGGGCAGGAGATGCGCGCCGAGATCGCCTATGACAAAGAGCTTTACACGGCGGAGGCCATCGAAGGCATCCACCGGGAACTCCTGGCGGCGCTGGCTGATTGCCTTGCCGACCCGGAGCTCGGTCTCGCCACGCTCCGGGAACGGTTGGCCGCACTGCGCGATTCGGCGAAGGCAAGGAAATCCGCGGAGCGGGCAGACCGCATGGCGGCGATGCGCACGGGATTGCGGTCTCGCGTTGCGGCAGCCGGCAGATGAACTCAATTTCAACGACCTGGATGGAGTAACTGACCATGAACAGCATTATGGAACGACCGAGGATCGGCGCCGTGCGGCGGCGCGCGCTTGGCAATACCGTCTCTGACCTGGTGCGTTGGACTTTTCTCCCCGAATTGGGCCAGTACCCGGCCGTGTGTGAACCGGTGACCTCTGGTGTAGACCTGCCCACGTGGGCCGCGCACCACTGGGAAGAAATCCATCGTCGTCTGATTGAAAACAGTGGCGCCATTCTGTTCCGGGGGTTTCCTGTCGCGAACGTGCGGGAGTTCAACGACTACATCAACGCGGTCTCCGGCGGTGCGCTCGAGTACAAGTTCCGGGCCTCGCCGCGAACGCAGATTCAGCAGGATCTGAATGTCTTCACCTCCACGGACTATCCGGCGGAGGAAAGTATCTTCGCGCACAACGAGCATTCCTATTCGCCGGTTTTTCCGCTCTACCTTTTCTTTTACTGCGACGTCCCGCCAACCACCGGCGGGGAAACGCCCATCGGCGATACGCGGCTCATGCAGCGCCAAATCCGGCCGGATGTTTTCGAGAAATTCGTGCGCAAGAAAATCATGTACGTCCGGAATTTCGGCGACGGTTTCGGTTTGCCGTGGCAGGTGGTGTTCCAGACGTCCGATCCCGCCGAAGTCGATGCCTACTGCCGCAACATCGGCGTGCAAACCGAATGGAAAAGCGGCAACCGCCTGCGGACGCGGCAAGTCGGCCACGCCTTGCTGCGCCATCCCGTAACGGGGGAGCCGGTTTGGTGCAACCACGGCACTTTCTTTCACGAACTCACCTTGCCCGCCAAGGCACGGGAAGAACTCCGTGCCAGCTTCGGTCCGGAAGATCTCCCGCAAAACACCTTTTATGGTGATGGCACGCCCATCGAGCCAGAGTTCATCGAGCACCTGCAAGGCCTCTACCGGGACGTAATGGTGATGTTCCCGTGGCAGCGCGGTGATGTGCTGATGCTGGACAACATGCTGTCGCTGCACGCCCGTAGTCCCTATACGGGGCCGCGCCGTGTTCTGGTGGCGATGGCCAAGGCATGCCGTGCCGAAGATCTGAGGATCGAGGAGCAAGCACAATGAACGATATATCGCGGGTTGATGAATACCGGCTCTCCGCACAGCAGTGCGCTGCGCATCTGGCCGCTCCCGAAAGAACGAGTCCAAGTATCGTGATCCTGCTCGAAGGGCCGGCAAGTGAGATCGACGTGGGCGCTGTTCGCGCCGCACTCGAGCGGGAAGTCGCACGGAATGAAATCCTGCGTACCCGTTACCGGACTGTCCCCGATGTGCGGTATCCCGTACAGCAGGTATTGGCGCACCTGTCGCCTGCGTGGAAAGTGATCGAGGGGCCGGTAGACGACGCCATTCTCACCGATGCGGCGCGGGGGCTTATCGATGCGTATGCTGGCGCGGTGGTGGCTTCCGTGGTATCGGTCTCGGACGGACGGATGAGATGGGCATTGGCTGCCGCCCAGATCAGTCTGGATTTTTTCAGTACCCAGACGCTTGCCATCGCGTGCCTGAACGCTTGCCGTGTCGCTGCATCGGCGGTTGGCGCGTTGGATGGGGCGCTTCAGTCGGATGAACCGCCTCAACCGAATGAGCTGCTTCAATATGCAGACTATGCTGCCTGGCAAGACGAACTGTTCGGGAGCGGATTGGGCGAGGAAGGCGCCCAGTTCTGGGAGGCAAAATTATTGGAGCAGGTGGAACCGCCCCAATTGCCCTTTCGTCGTTCGACGCCGCTTGTAAACCAGATAACAGTCATCGAAACCGTGTTACCGGGCGTCGATGCGTTATCGGGTCTCGCGGCGCATTGCGGCACGAGCATCGAGACCACGCTCCTTGCACTGTGGATTGCCTATCTTGCCCGCATCGCACAGTCAGATGTGCTCTCCTTTGCCTGGGTGTGCGGCGATCGTTCGCCTGAAATCCAGGGGGCGATTGGAAACTATGCGACATTGTTGCCGGCCGTTGCTCGCCTCGATGAAGGCGCAAGCACTACGCAGCACATCACCACGATCGCCGGGCAATTGAAAGAAATTGCGGAATGGTCAGAATGTTTCGATGTCGCGCGTTATTTCGAACGGGTCGCGAGAGATGGCATACCGGTTGCGGCGGTGGCCTATGAGTACGTGAAACTGGAAGCGCTTCCGACCGGTTGGACGTGGCGGGCCGTCGATGTATCACCGGGGGTTGCTTGGTTGAAATGCCTGTGCGTCGTGTATCAGACAAGCGTCAGCATGAAGTGGATCAGCAACGGACACTTCGCGCCCGAAGCCCTTCAGGTCTTTGGTCGCCAGTTTGCGACCTTCGTTGAATCGGCTGTCGCTGGCCCGCAACTTCGCTGGAGTGAGATTTCGCTGCTGAGCGAACCGGAGCGCAAAAATGTCTTTGACATTGCCGGGATCGGGACGAACCATAAACGTGAATCGTATTCGGTGGCGCGCTTGCACGAATTGTTCGAACTGGCGGCAGCCCGCTATCCGGAGAGACTGGCTGTCGTCGGCGAAGGGGGAAGCCTTTGTTACCGGGATCTCGATGTGCGCGCAAACCATTTGGCCCAGCGACTCCGTGCGATAGGCGCGAAGCCTGGGATGGTGGTTGGTGTTTATATCGGTCGGTCGGTTCATGCGATTGCCGCGATGCTGGCAGTCCTCAAGGTAGGCGCGGCGTACGTCCCGATCGATCCTGATTACCCGAAAGAACGCGTCGATTTCATGTTGCGTGACGCCGGTATCCCGATACTGATCGCGCTTTCCGCAGACCTTGCCGGTTTGTCTGAACAGGGGCGCCAAGTTGTTGCCGCAGACGCCTCGTTCGAAGGTCGCCCCTCCCGTCCTGCAGTGGACGTGCCGCTGGATGCGCTGGCGTACATCATCTATACGTCTGGTTCCACTGGGCAACCCAAGGGCGTGATGGTTTCCCACAGGAATGCCGTGGCATCGACGTTGGCCAGGAGGGAGTTCTACGCCGAACCTGTACGAAACTATCTGCTGCTGTCCTCGTTTTCGTTCGACAGTTCCGTAGCGGGGATTTTCTGGACACTGACGCAAGGCGGCACTTTGCATCTTCCGATGCTGATCGAGTACAACGATCCTGAGTTGCTGGCCCAGAAGATCGAAAAGGCGGCCATCTCCCATGTGTTGACCTTGCCGTCTTTTTATCAGCAGATTTTGCAGTACCTGCACAATCCAGCCAGTCTGCGTTGCGCCATCGTGGCGGGCGAGGCTTGCCATGCCGAAGTCGTAGCGAGCCATCGCCAAAGCGCGCAGGTTGCCGAACTCGTAAATGAATATGGCCCGACCGAGGGTACGGTGTGGTCGAACGCCTTCCGGGTTCGACCGGAGCATGCCGTCGAGGACGGTATACCGATCGGCAGGCCGATTTCAACCATGCGGGCCCTGATTTTGGATGCCGATTTGAACCTGTGCCCCATCGGCATGGCAGGCGAATTGTTCATTGGCGGAGCAGGTGTGACAGGCGGCTATCTCCATCGGCCCGGTCTCACGGCTCAACGGTATGTGGCGGATCCTCTGGCGCCTGGTGGACGCCTGTATCGCACCGGTGATCGTGCACGCTATCGGCCTGACGGCGAAATCGACTGCCTTGGACGGATCGACCGGCAGGTGAAACTGCGCGGGCATCGCATCGAACTGGCTGAGATCGAGGATTGTCTGGTCAGGCATCCTGCGGTTCAGGAAGCCGCGGTATTGCTACAGGAAGATACTGCTACGGGCGGGCGGATCGTGGCCTATGTGTCAGCCTTGTCGAGAGGCGCCGATGCGGGAGGGGCTGATGCCGCCGGGGAATCCATTTTGGCCTTCGCGCGTGATCGGCTGCCGGCAATCATGGTTCCCGTGGCGATCTCGGTTTCCAGTGAGCTTCCCAGGTTGCCGAATGGAAAAATCGACCGAAACGCATTATCGACACTGGCCTATGCCTATCACCGTCCGCCCTTTGTGGCGCCGACAAGCGTTGTCGAGCAAGTGCTCGCAAACATCTGGCAAGCGGTTCTCAAGGTTGATCGAGTCGGGTTGGATGACGATTTCTTTGCTCTTGGCGGTCATTCCCTGCTGGCGACTCAGGTAGTAGCCAAAATCCGCCAAGAGCTTTCCGTTGATCTTCCCGTTCAGGATGTCTTCACATCAACCCGCCTGCGCGATCTGGCCGCGAAGATCGATGAAGGCATGGACGCCTTGACACGCGATCTCACGCTATTTGAGCGTATCAGCGCCGAGGTGGGGGCGTAGTAATGAACCAGGAAGACAAGAACGTTCGAGAACGTCTGTTGGCGGTTGCGGTGCAACTGGCTTCCACAAGCGAGTCGGTGCGCCGGAGCAAGTTGAAGCAACTGAACGAGCAAGGCGTCAACGTCGGTCGCCTTCCCATTGTGCCAATCGCCAAGGCATCGGGCGGAATCTTGTCTTACGCGCAAATGCGCCAATGGTTCTTGTGGAAACTCGATCCGGCCAGTACTGCCTATCACATTACCGGTGGTCTACGCTTGAACGGTCCACTGGATGTCGAGGCGCTCCGGGCCAGCTTCGCCGCGATCGTGGCGCGGCACGAGACGTTGCGGACGGTTTTTCGGGAAAGGGGTGAAGGCGCGGTAGAGCAGGTAATTTTCCCCGTCTGGGATGTCAAATTCCCAGTTGTGGATTTCGAGGCTGTGGAAGTTACGCAGCGTGAAACGGAGCTTGCCGCGCTTGCCAGGAATATCTGGGAGCAGCCTTTCGATCTGGAAAATGGCCCGCTCTATCGGATCTCCCTGGCAAGACTTACCGAAGATAAGCATGTCCTCATCGTAGCGATGCATCACATCGTCTCGGACGGTTGGTCCATGCAGATCATCCTGCGCGAGCTGGCCAATGGGTACAACGCAAGGATACGGGGCCACATACCCCAATTCGAACCACTGCCAATTCGCTATGCGGACTATGCGATCTGGCAACGGAATTGGCTGGAAGCCGGTGAGGCAGAGTGGCAACTCGGCTTCTGGTCGAAGCATCTGGGGCAGGAACATCCGATCCTGGAACTGCCGGTTGATCATCCGGGGGCCCGAAATGGGCGCTACCGTGCCGCGCATCATGCCGTGGAAATTCCCCCTTCCTTGGTCAGTTCTTTGCGGAAAACGGTCCAAGGCGCTGGCGCTACCTTGTTCATGGGATTGCTCGCAGCATTCGAAGCTCTTCTGCAACGTTATACGGGCCAGGACGACCTTCGAGTCGGCGTACCGGTTGCGAATCGGAACCGGGCCGAAACGGCGGATATTGTCGGTTTCTTTGTGAACACGCTGGTCTTGCGTGGGCAGGTCATGCCTACGCAGTCATTGGATACTGTGCTTGGGAATGTCAGGGCAGAAGTTCTGGCTGCACAGTCTCATCAGGATCTGCCGTTCGAGATGCTGGTTGAAGCGCTTCATCCTGAACGGACATTGAATCGCACACCACTTTTTCAGGTGATGTTCAACTACGAGAAGGAAGATCTTGGTCGCTTTCCGCAATTGCAGTCAGTGGAGGTAAACGAATATGCGATTGGAGATGTCGCCGCACAGTTCGAACTCACATTGAATTGCCGTGAGGATGAAACAGGCCGGGTATTCCTTCGGTTTACCTACGCGAAAGAACTATTTGAGCCTGCAACGATCGAGCGGATGGCGGGCCATTACATGGCGGTGTTGCACGCGCTGACCGAGGTTCCGGAACAGGCCATAGGCGAATTGAACCTGCTGAGCGAGCGGGAACGGGAAGAGCTGACCGGCTGGGGCGTCAACAAAGAACGTTGCCCGGAAGCACGTCCTGTGCACCGTCTGATCGAATCCCAGGTGAAAGCGCGTCCGCAGGCCACGGCGCTGGTGTTCGGCGAGGAGGAACTGAGCTACGCGGAGTTGAACGCACGATCGAACCGCCTGGCGAACCGGTTGATTGGTTTGGG
>JAIRMC010000010.1 GCA_031258965.1 Azoarcus sp.
CCACGCGGGGCGACGGCTATATCTATTGCGTCATCGAGCACCAGAGCACGCCCGACCCCCTCATGGCCTTCCGGCTCATGCGCTACAGCATCCTCGCCATGCAAAGCCATCTCGACAAAAAAGACAAAAGCAAAAACAAGGACAGAACGCTCCCGCTGGTCATCCCCATCCTGTTCTATCACGGCCAGGTTCGCCCCTATCCCCACGGCACCTGCTGGCTGGAGAACTTCGCCGACCCCGGCACCGCGCGCGTGCTCTATGGTAATCCCTTCCCACTGGTCGACGTGACCGCCATGCCCGATGATGAGATACTGCGCCACAAACGGATCGCGCTGCTCGAACTGGTGCAGAAGCACATCTGGCAGCGGGACTTGCTGGAGTTGCTGGAACCCTTCGCCCACCTGCTGCGGATCGCCCACGCGACCGGCGAACAACTGGAAACACTGCTGAACTACATGCTGCAAGCGGGTAATACAGCCGATCCCGAGATATTTACCCAACGGCTGATAGACCTCTCGCCCGATGAACACAGGGAGAAGATGATGACAATTGCGGAACAACTAGAGCGGATTGGCTGGGAAAAAGGCCGGATGAGGGGCTGGGAGGAAGGCGAAGTAGCGGGCGAGGCGGCAGGTGAAGCGGCAGTGCTTGCTCGCCAGTTGACGCGCCGCTTCGGGCCGTTGCCGACATGGGCGCGGGAGCGTCTGCATCGGGCCGATGCCGCGCAACGGCAAGCCTGGGCCGATGCGGTGCTGGAAGCGGCGAGTCTGGCGGAAGTAGTCGGCGCGCCGCCGGATTCGCATTGATGTTTTCGGCGCAATTCGAGAACCTGCCCCTTCGCCAAAAGCCAGCGCAATGGGCAATCCATGCTGGATTGCTTTCCGGCGGCGCGATTGCTGGCAGGAAAGCACGGAATGTTTGCGCCGCCGTTCTTCGATCAAGCAAGATCCAACACTTTGGCCCTGGCGGGACGGGAGATAAAAGGGGACGCATCGCCCTTATTGTAATAAGATTATCTGCTTAAACGATAACGGCTAGCCCAGGCAAGAAGGCATCCATGGATCTTCGCATTCCCTCCGCATTTTCAGCCCCCCTGCTCGAAATGGAGCGCCAGTTCCTCGATCACTCTACCGCCATCGAGCGATGGTTCCGCGAGCAATGGCGCGGCCACATGCCGCCGTTTTACGGCTCGGTCGATCTGCGCAATGCCGGTTTCAAGCTCGCGCCCATCGACATGAACCTCTTTCCCGGCGGCTTCAACAACCTCGCGCCCGTTTCCCTCTCTTTGTGCGTGCAGGCCGCGCAAGCGGCGGTCGAGCGCTTGTGCTCCAATGCCAACCGCCTGCTGCTGATCCCCGAAAACCACACCCGCAACCGGTTTTACCTGCAAAACGTGGCGCGGCTGGCGACCATCCTGCGCTTGACCGGTCTGGAAGTGCGCCTCGGCAGCCTGCTGCCGGAAATCACCTCGCCCACCACGCTGATGCTCTCCGACGGCGCCAGCCTCACGCTGGAGCCGCTCCAACGCCAGGGCAATCGCCTGGGGGTATCAGGGTTCGACCCCTGCGCCATCCTGCTCAACAACGACCTTTCCGGCGGCGTGCCCGACATCCTCAAGGGGCTGGATGAACAATGGCTGATTCCGCCACTGCACGCGGGCTGGCACGCGCGCCGCAAATCGCGCCATGCCGCCGTGTACGAACGGGTGCTGCGGGCGTTCTCGGAGGCCATCGGCATCGACCCCTGGCGCATCAGCCCGGCGTTCCGCGTCTGCAACGGCATCAACTTCCAGGAACGCGCGGGGGAAGAATGCCTGGCTGCGCAGGTCGACGCCCTGCTCGCGGACATCCGGCGCAAATACCGCGAATATGACATCGACGGCGAGCCTTTCGTCGTGGTCAAGGCCGATGCGGGCACCTACGGCATGGGCGTGATGACGGTCAGGGACGCCTCCGAAGTCATGGGCCTCAACCGCCGCCAGCGCAACAAAATGGCGGTGGTGAAAGAGGGACTGGCGGTCGAGGAAGTCATTATCCAGGAAGGCGTACACACCTTCGAGACCCTCGATGGCGCCGCCGCCGAGCCGGTGGTCTACATGATGGATCATTACGTGGTCGGCGGTTTCTACCGCGTGCATACGGCGCGCGGCAGCGATGAGAATCTCAACGCGCCGGGAATGGAATTCCGCTCGCAGGCCTTCGATACGCCGTGCTGTACCCCCGATTGCCGCCAGTCCCCCAACGCGGCCCCCAATCGCTTCTATGTCTACGGCGTGGCGGCGCGGTTGGCGCTGCTCGCGGCCTCGGTCGAAATCGAAGAAACCGACCCTGACCGCACATGCGCCGCGCTTATCGAAACCGCCCTGGCGCTCTGACGGACAGCCATCATGGCAAGGCGCGACATTGCCTTTATCATTGATCCGCTCCCGGCCCTGAAAGCCTATAAAGATTCCAGCGTGGCGATGATGCGCGCCGCCGCCGCGCGCGGCCACACGTCGTGGGCAATCCTGCGCGCAGACCTCCTTTGGCGGGACGGTCTTGTCGCGGCGCGCACCGTGCCGCTCACCCTGTGTGACGACGGCCATGACTGGTACGAAACGGGCCGGGAAGAATTCCGCGCCCTTTCCAGCTTCGACGCGGTGCTGATGCGCCAGGACCCGCCGTTCGACTTTGAATACATTGCCGCAACCTGGCTGCTGGAGCGCGCCGTCGCGGTCGGGGCGCGGGTTTTCAACGCGCCGCGCGCGGTGCGAGACCATTCCGAGAAGCTGGCGATTGCCGAGTTCCCACAATTCACCGCCGCCACGCTCGTGGCGCGCGAACCGGGATGCCTGCATGCCTTCATCGACGAAATGGGCGACGTGGTGCTCAAGCCGCTCGACGGCATGGGCGGCAGCCAGGTTTTCCGCGTGAGCGCCCGCGACCCGAATCGCAACGTCATCGTCGAAACCCTTGCCGCCCATGGCGCGCGCACGATCATGGCGCAGCGCTACCTGCCGGGCATCCGCGATGGCGACAAGCGGGTGCTCCTCATCGGCGGCGAAGTCATCCCCTACGCCCTGGCGCGCATTCCGCGCGAAGGCGAAACACGCGGCAACCTCGCCGCGGGCGGGCGCGGCGTCGCCATGCCGCTGACCGCCCGCGAGCAGGAAATCGCCGAATTCCTTGCGCCCATCCTATGGTCGCGCGGGTTGCTCATCGTGGGGCTGGACATCATCGACGGGCATCTGACCGAGATCAACGTCACCAGCCCAACCTGCATGGCAGAGATCGCCGCGCAGCAAGGTTTTGACGTTGCGGGGAAGGTCATCGACGTTTTGGAGCGTCTGTGCGCCTAGCAGGCCGGTGCGCATTTGCCCTGCTGCTTTGCGGCGCGCTGTTGGCGGGATGTGTGCGGCAACCTGTTTTCCAGCGTGAAGCCTATGTTTTTGGCACGCGGGTAGACATCACCGTTTACGGCGGCGAACGCGAACGCGCCGATGCCGCCATCACCGCTGTGCTGCGTGAATTCGACCGTCTGCACCGCGCTTATCACGCCTGGGAACCCTCCGAACTGACCGCGCTCAACGATGCGCTCGCGCGCGGCGAACCCCGCGAGATTTCGCCCGAACTCGCGGCCATGCTGCGCGATGCCCAACAAATGGCCGCTCGAGGAGACGGATTGTTCGATCCCGCCCTGGGCGCCCTGATCGAACTCTGGGGCTTTCACACCGACGCCTTCGCGCCGCGCCTGCCCGACCCGGCAAAACTGGCCGCGCTCAAGGCCGCGCGTCCGCGCATGAGCGACATCCTCATCGACGGCCAGCGCATCGCCAGCCGCAACCCGGCGGCAAGCATCGACCTTGGCGGCTACGCCAAAGGCTACGCGCTCGACCGCGCCGCCGCCATCCTGCGCGAGCAAGGCATCCGCGATGCGCTCGTCAATATCGGCGGCAACATCCTTGCTCTGGGCAGCAAGGGCGGGCAGCCATGGCGGATCGGCATCCAGCACCCGCGCCAACCCATGCCGCTGGCAACGATGCCGCTCTACGACGGCGAAGCGACCGGCACCTCTGGCGACTACCAGCGTTATTTCGAGCTTGATGGCGTGCGTTACGCTCACCTGCTCGACCCGCGCACGGGAGAACCCGCGCACGCCACCCAGGCATTGACCGTGCTGGCAACGCCGCGCCCGGGCGTCGGCGTACTGTCGGATGTGGCAAGCAAGCCTGCCTATTTGGCGGGCGACGGCTGGCGCGAACAAACGCGCCATTTCGCCATCGACCATGCGCTGCGCGTCGCGGCGGACGGGCGAATCGAAGTCACCCGCGCGCTGCGGGCGCGGTTGGAATTTTTCTCGCCGACCGAAAATATCGACGTGATCGACTGATCCGGACGAATTCATTGACCTCGGGCGGGCGGCGAGAAAGATCAGCATCTCGCCGCTAATTGCGGAACGTGGCGGGAGATGCGCAACGGGATGGGGCCAAGGCGGTCGATTTGGCGGGGGTGGACGCGGCATTCCAGTGGCTTCCAAAAATGCGTGCCATCGTTTTCAAAAATCAGTGCTGTCATTTTCGGGCGGGACGGGCGGGGAGATGGGGCAGCGCCTCAAAACGCGACATTCAACCTCAGGCTGCCCGTGACGCCGTCGCGTTTGCCCGTATAGACTTGCACGCCCGTGTCCAGGACGGCGTTCTTGCCCGCCTGGAAGCGCACGCCCACTTCGCCGATGCCCGTGCCGCCCTTGAGTTTCGGCGCGTCGATCGGCTGGCCGTAGGCGCTGGCCTTGGCCTTGCCGTCGAACTCATACTCATAGGCCAATCCGGCATAGGGGCTGATCGCCGGCGTGGCCTGCCAGGCCAGCCGCGCGCCGAGGCGCGCGCGGTGGGAATCCACATCGCCGAATGCCACCGGGTCGCCGCTGGAGAGCGTCACCTTGTCGCCCTCTTGGTGCGACCAC
>JAIRMC010000012.1 GCA_031258965.1 Azoarcus sp.
ATGTGGCGCGCGCCGCGCGGGTGCACCACCAGCTTCGCGTTCGGCAAGCGCGCCATGTAAGCGCCCGCGCCGCCAGCGTGGTCGAGATGGACATGGGTGAGAAAAACGTAATCCACGGCCTCCGGCGTCAGCCCGAGTTGCGCGAGCGCGGCAAGGAAGCGGGGCAGCGCGGCATTGTGGGCGGTATCGACGACCGCGACGCGGCCATCTTCAACGATCAAATGCACGGCGGCCAGCCCCGGACGCACGTAACCGGCGTCTACGGCATGGATATTGTCGGGCCAGCTAAGAAGCGGTTCGGTTTGCATGGTTTCCGGTTCGATAGGGAAGAAAAGGCGCCAAAGAGTAAAACGTCCGCCCGGCGCAGGCAAACGGCAAGCGGCAAAAGGCGAAACAGTCATGGGCGGACATGACGGCTTTGCTAGAATCGATGCTTTCCATGAAAAAACGTTCCGACATGCCCCGCAAGATTCTCGTCACCAGCGCCCTGCCTTATGCCAACGGCGATATCCACCTCGGCCATCTGGTAGGCTACATCCAAGCCGATATCTGGGTGCGGTTCCAGCGCATGCGGGGCAACACCGTGCATTACGTCTGCGCCGACGACACCCACGGCACGCCGATCATGTTGCGCGCGGAAAAAGAAGGGCTGACGCCCGAGGCGCTGATTGCCCGCGCCCACGGCGAGCATCTGCGCGACTTTACCGACTTCGGCGTCGTTTTCGACAACTACCACACTACCCACAGCGAGGAAACGCGCCATTACGCCGAAGACATCTATGCCAGACTCAAGGCGGCGGGGCTGATCGAGGCGCGCGCCATCGAGCAGTTCTACGACCCCGTGAAGGAAATGTTCCTGCCCGACCGCTTCATCAGGGGCGAATGCCCGAGATGCGGCGCGGCGGATCAATACGGCGACAACTGTGAAGCCTGCGGCGCGGCCTATGCGCCGACCGAGCTGAAAAACCCTCGTTCCGCCGTCTCCGGCGCGACCCCCGTGCCGCGCGAATCGGAACATTATTTCTTCCGCCTCTCCGACGAACGCACGGCGGCCTTCCTGCGCGGCTGGACGCGGGGCGAGAGCCGCCCCGGCGTACGGCGGCTGCCGTTCGAAGCCGCCAACAAGATGCGGGAATGGCTGGGCGAGGAAGGCGAAAACAAACTCTCCGACTGGGACATCTCGCGCGACGCGCCTTATTTCGGCTTCGGGATTCCGGACGCGCCCGGCAAGTATTTCTACGTCTGGCTGGATGCGCCGGTCGGTTATCTCGCCAGTTTCAGACACCTCGCGGACAGGCGCGGCGGCATTGCGGTCGAGGATTACATCGACGCCGCGAAGGCCGCCGCCGCGGGTACCGAAATGGTGCATTTCATCGGCAAGGACATCCTCTATTTCCACGCCCTGTTCTGGCCCGCGATGCTGGAATTCGCCGGTTATCGCACGCCCAGCCAGCTTTGCGTCAACGGTTTTCTCACCGTCGACGGCGTGAAGATGAGCAAGAGCCGCGGCACCTTCATCACCGCGCGTTCCTGGCTCGACCGCAAACTCGATCCGGAAGCCCTGCGCTACTATTTCGCGGGCAAATCCAACGGTTCCATGGAAGACGTCGACCTCAATCTCGACGACATGATCGCCCGCGTCAACGCCGACCTCGTTGGCAAATTCGTCAATATCGCCAGCCGTTGCGCCGGATTCATCGGCAAACGCTTCGACGGCAGGCTGGGCGGTCTCGACGCTTCCGCGACGGAAGCCTTCGCCGCCGCCTGGACGGCGGGCGACATCGCCGCCGCGTTCGAGGCGCGCGACTACAGCCGGGCCTTGCGCGAAATCATGCGGCTCGCTGATCTCGCCAACCAATACATCAACGAACACAAACCTTGGGAACTCGCCAGACAAGCCGACAGGGAAGCCGAATTGCACACCGTGTGCAGCACCGCGCTCACCTTGTTCCGCGATCTCGCCCGCTACCTCAAGCCGGTGCTGCCCGCGCTGGCGGCGCAAGTAGAAAGCTTCCTCGCCATCGCCCCGCTCGACTGGCGGGGCGAATGGCAGCCCTTGCCCGCCGGGCATCGCATCGAGGCTTATCGTCATCTGGCGGCCCGCATCGAGCGCGCCCAGATCGACGCCCTGCTCGAAGCCAACCGCGCTTCGCTCGCGCCCGCCGCGAACGCCGCCGAGGTTGCCGCGCCCACGATCAGCATCGACGACTTCGCCAAGGTCGACCTGCGCGTCGCCCGCATCATCGACGCCAGCCATGTCGAAGGGGCCGAAAAGCTTCTGCGCCTCGCGCTCGACATCGGCGAGGCAAAGCCGCGCCAGGTGTTTGCCGGTATCAAATCAGCCTATGCTCCGGAAGCCCTCGTCGGACGGCTCACCGTGATGGTGGCGAACCTCGCTCCGCGCAAGATGAAATTCGGTCTCTCCGAAGGCATGGCGCTCGCCGCCTCCAGCCCGGACGGCAAAAACGGCGGCATTTACTTGCTGTCGCCGGATAGCGGCGCGACGCCCGGCATGAGGGTGAAATGAGGTTTTGGGTGGAAAATTGATTGACTTTTTGCGGGTTTCGCGCAAAATCAGGCAATATTTTCGATCAAAGAGGCCGCGTCATGCTTGTCGAGTTCCGCGTCAAGAACTTCCGCAGTTTTCGTGACGAGCAAGTGTTGAGTCTTGTTGCATCGAAAGACAAGACATTGCTCGACACGCACACGCTGCCCACGGGCATCAAGGCGGCCCCCCATCTGCTCAAGAGCGCCGTCATCTACGGCGCCAACGCCAGCGGCAAGTCCAATCTCATTAAGGCGTTGCGATATATGCGCCGGGTAATGCTCGGTTTGGAAAACACTCCTCGGTCCAACCTTCAACCGTTCCGTCTCGACGAGGAGTCTTCAGCGCAGCCCAGCGAATTCAAAGTCACTTTTATCTTGGATGGCGTGCGCCATCAGTATGGCTTCGCCATGACGCAGCAACGCATCGTCACCGAGCGCCTGCTTGTTTATAAAACAGTCAAGCCGCAATGCTGGTTTGATCGCCGCTTCGACGAAAGCGCGGGGAAAGATATCTATACTTTTAGCCCCCATCTGAAAGGCGCAAAAAGTGTATGGGAAGAAGCCACTCGTCCCGATGCGTTGTTTCTGTCGACAGCGAAACAACTCAACAGTAAAGCGTTGAAGCCGGTGTTCGACTGGTTCAAGCTCAATCTGTTCGCTTTCGACGAATATAGACCAATCAACAAACAGCGTTCGATCAAGGAGCTCATGCAAGATGAAGATGAGCGCAGATGGCTTTGCGATTTTCTCAGTCCCGCCGACACCGGCATCACAAACATCGAAGTCGATAAAGACCATCCAATAAACAATCCCATAACAACCGATTCAAAAGAGAAAATACAGATCAAGGAAGTCGAGGGACAGCAACTCCTCTTTACCCATACAGCCGGGCAAAACCAGGAAGTATTCAACCTGTGGGACGAATCCAGCGGAACACGCCGCTTGTTCTTCCTTGCGGGGTATGTGCGGAAGGTTTTGCGCCGTGGGGGAATCTTTGTCATGGATGAACTCGACACCAGCCTGCATCCTCATCTGGTGCGGGAACTGGTGCGCCTGTTTTATCGTCCAGAAACCAATGCTGGCGGTGCGCAGCTCATTTTTACCACGCACAACACCTCACTACTCGAAGATGACGCTCTGTTCCGCCGCGACCAGATTTGGCTCGTGGAAAAAAAAGCGGATCAAAGCAGCACGCTTTACAGCCTGCTCGAATTCAGCCCACGCAAGAACGAAGCGATCGGGCGCGGCTATCTGCAAGGCCGCTATGGCGCGGTGCCCATATTCGGCGGCGTGCTTGGAGATGGATAATGGGGCGCGACCATCAGCCCAAATACCGGCAGCTTGAACGCAAGCAAGGCTGCCGCGCCCCTTATGATCGCATCTTGATCGTCTGTGAAGGCAGCAAAACCGAGCCAAACTACTTTCGAGAAATTCGCATAACTCACCGTTTACCCACTGCCAACATAATCGTTCTACCCAGTAAGTTGGGCACAGCCCCCAGGCAAGTCGTCGAATGCGCCAAAGAAATATTTGAATCGGGAAGCCAGGGAAAAATCAGGCTGGGAAAAACCATCTCGCCCCGTTCTTTTGAACAGGTCTTCGCCGTATTCGACCGCGACGATCACGAAAGCTATTTCGATGCTTTGGATATGGCGGCATCGCTGGATGGCAAACTCAAAAACGACGAGAAAC
>JAIRMC010000110.1 GCA_031258965.1 Azoarcus sp.
GAACGCGGGCAGGTGCTGGCCAAGCCGGGTTCGATCACGCCGCACACGCATTTCACGGGCGAGGTGTACGTACTCTCGAAGGAAGAGGGCGGGCGTCACACGCCGTTCTTCAGCAACTACCGTCCGCAGTTCTACTTCCGGACGACGGACGTGACGGGTTCGATCTCGCTGCCGGAAGGCACGGAGATGGTGATGCCGGGCGACAACGTGTCGATCACGGTGAAGCTGATCGCGCCGATTGCGATGGAAGAAGGCTTGCGCTTCGCCATCCGCGAGGGCGGTCGCACGGTGGGCGCCGGCGTCGTCGCCAAAATCATCGAATGATCGCCCTAGGCGATCGCCGATCCAGGGGCGCACCCGAAAGGGTGCGTTTTGTGGTTTTTGCCGCAGGGGTATAGCTCAACTGGCAGAGCGTCGGTCTCCAAAACCGAAGGTTGGGGGTTCGATTCCCTCTGCCCCTGCCATTTTCCGGAAATCGTTGTCCCGATGATCGACAAGTTGAAGTTCACTCTGGCTATTGCCTGCGTTGTCGCGGGGCTGGTCGGCTTTTACGCCTTGGGCGATGAGTGGCCGCTGGTGGTGCGCGTGCTCAGCGTAATGGCTGGTCTGGCGCTGGGCGGCCTGGTGGCATGGTTTTCCACGCCGGGACGCCGCTTCGGCGAGTTCGTGCGGGAGGCCATTGTCGAAACCAAAAAGGTGGTCTGGCCGACCCGCAAGGAAACGACGCAGATGACCGGCATCGTCTTCGTATTTGTAGTGGTGATGGCGATTTTCCTTTGGCTGACCGACAAGAGCCTGGAGTGGGTGGTGTACGACCTCGTCCTGGGCTGGAAATAATAATCATGGCTAAACGCTGGTATGTCGTTCACGTCTACTCGGGCTTTGAAAAATCCGTGCGGCGCACGCTGATCGAGCGGATTACCCGCGCGGGTATGGACGCTTTCTTCGGGCAGATTCTCGTGCCGGTGGAAGAAGTGGTCGAAATGAAAAGCGGCCAGAAAAACGTCTCCGAGCGCAAGTTTTTTCCCGGCTACGTGCTCGTCGAGATGGAGATGAACGACGAAAGCTGGCATTTGGTGAAGTCCACGCAGAAGGTGACGGGCTTCGTTGGCGGCAGCGCCAACAGGCCGATGCCGATTCCGCAGCGCGAAGTCGACAAAATCCTGCAACAAATGCAGGAAGGGGTGGAAAAGCCTCGGCCCAAGGTGCTGTTCGAGGTCGGCGAGGTCGTGCGGGTCAAGGAAGGGGCGTTTACCGATTTCCATGGCACGGTCGAGGATGTCAATTACGAGAAAAGCAAGTTGAAGGTGTCCGTGACCATTTTTGGCCGCGCGACGCCGGTCGAACTGGATTTTGCCCAGGTCGAAAAAGCCTGAGCATGAACGGGCGGGCCGCTGCGATAGTCGTGTCCGTCATGGCCCGTCCGGGGCCGTAACGAGGAGCGCCGGGCAGCCGGTGCGTTTGCACTCATTGAAGGAGTAGAGCCGTCATGGCGAAGAAAATAATCGGTTACATCAGATTGCAGGTTCCGGCCGGCAAGGCCAACCCCAGTCCCCCCATCGGCCCGGCGCTTGGTCAGCGCGGGCTGAACATCATGGAATTCTGCAAGGCGTTCAACGCCAAAACGCAAGGTCTGGAGCCGGGCTTGCCGATCCCGGTGGTGATTACCGCCTTTGCCGACAAGAGCTTCACCTTCGTGATGAAGACGCCGCCCGCGACGGTTCTCATCAAGAAGGCGGCCAAGATCGACAAGGGTTCGCCCAAGCCGCATACCGACAAGGTGGGCACGATCACGCGCGCGCAGGCCGAGGAAATCGCCAAGACCAAGCAGCCTGATCTCACCGCCGCCGATCTCGACGCGGCGGTGCGCACGATTGCCGGTACCGCCCGCAGCATGGGCATCATCGTGGAAGGGGAGTGAGCATGGCGAAGATTTCCAAGCGGGTCCAGACGCTGCGCGCGAAAGTCGATCGCAGCAAGGTTTATCCGGTCGGCGAGGCGCTGGCCTTGGTGAAAGAATGCGCAACGGCGAAATTCGATGAGTCGATCGATGTCGCGGTCAATCTCGGCGTCGATGCGCGAAAGTCCGACCAGGTGGTGCGCGGCTCCGTGGTGCTGCCGGCGGGTACCGGCAAGACGGTGCGGGTGGCCGTGTTCGCGCAGGGCGAAAAGGCCGAGGCCGCCAAGGCGGCGGGCGCGGACATCGTCGGCTTCGACGATCTCGCGGCGGAGGTGAAGGGCGGCAAGCTCGACTTCGACCGGGTGATCGCCACGCCGGACGCGATGCGCGTCGTCGGCCAGCTTGGCCAGATTCTCGGCCCGCGCGGCCTGATGCCGAATCCCAAGGTCGGCACCGTGACCATGGATGTCGGCACGGCGGTGAAGAACGCCAAGGCGGGCCAAGTGCAATACCGCACAGACAAGGGGGGACTCGTGCATGCCACCATTGGCCGCGCCTCTTTCGGGGTCGAGGCGCTGGAACAGAATTTCAGGGCTTTTGTCGATGCACTCGTCAAGGCCCGCCCGGTCGCGGCCAAGGGCGTCTATCTGCGCCGCATTGCGCTATCCAGCACGATGGGCGCGGGGGTGAAGGTCGATACTGCCGGGGTGTCGGGTTAAGGGTAGCAAAGACTTTGGGCCGTCCGGCGCACAAGCCGGACGGATCGTCAAAGACCGTAGGCATGGGCGTCTCCGGGCGGCCATTTAATTGTGGAAACGGCCTGCGCAGACGGTGTGCCCAGAACAGGATTCTGGTTGTAATGACCGTGCTTCTGTCCAGGTCGCCGTGGGTGCGGCGGGCGTCGATTGCCCGCCGTGTATGGACTTGAAAGGAGGAAAGACCCGTGGGTCTCAATCTCGATGACAAAAAAGCCGTAGTAGCCGAGGTGGCGGCGCAGGTCGCCAATGCCCAGACGATCGCGGTGGCCGAGTATCGCGGTATCTCGGTAGGTGATCTCACCGTGTTGCGCGCCAGGGCCAGGGCGTCGGGCGTTTATCTGCGTGTACTCAAGAACACGCTGGTTCGCCACGCGCTGGCCGGGACGCCGTTCGCAGGATTGGCCGATCAACTGACCGGGCCGCTGATCTACAGCATTTCGGTCGATCCGATCGCCGCCGCCAGGGTGCTCAACGACTTCGCCAAGGGCAACGACAAACTGACGCTGCGCGCGGGCGTGTATGCGGGCAAGGTGCTCGACAAGGCGGGCGTGCAGGCGCTGGCTTCGATTCCGGGCCGCGAGGAATTGCTGGCCCGCCTGGTGGGCGTCATGCAGGCGCCGGTTTCCGGTTTTGCGGGCGCGTTGGCCGCATTGGCCAGGAAGCGCGAGGAAGAAACGGCGGGCGTGGCTGCCTGAACCAACCTCTCTGTTTTACGGTTTTACAACATTCGATTGTGGAGTGATTTGAAATGGCTATCAGCAAAGAAGACATTCTCGACGCCGTCGGCGCGATGACTGTCGTGGAACTGAACGATCTGGTCAAGGCGTTCGAGGAAAAATTTGGCGTCTCTGCCGCCTCGCTGGCCGTGGCTGCGCCGGGTGCCGCGGCAGCGGCGCCGGTCGTCGAGGAAAAGACCGAGTTCGACGTGGTGCTTGCCGCCGTGGGCGAAAAGAAGGTCGAAATCATCAAGATCGTGCGTGCGGCGACCGGCTTGGGCCTGAAGGAAGCCAAGGATCTCGTCGATGGCGCGCCCAAGACGGTGAAGGAGGCCTTGCCCAAGGCCGATGCCGAAGCGTTGAAGAAGCAGCTCGAAGACGCTGGCGCCAAGGCCGAGATCAAGTAATCCTGTTTTCGCGGCAGGGCTGGCGTTCCCCTTCGGGTGCCAGCCCTTTCGTGCTTTGTACGAAGCGATGAGGACAGCACAAAGCGTCTACGCGGCGGGCAGGGCGGGGAAAGCCGGTTCGGTTCCCCGCGTGAGGCGCTGTGTCTTGTCTTTTCGACGTCACACTTCTAGCCGGAGCATCCATGGCGTATTCCTACACTGAGAAGAAGCGTATCCGCAAAAGCTTCGCCAAACGCGCGGCCGTGCCCGACGCGCCTTTCCTGCTGGCCACCCAGATTGATTCCTTCGCGGACTTTTTGCAGGCGGAAACGCCGCCGGGGAAACGGGAGAACCGTGGCTTGCAAGCCGCGTTCACATCCATTTTTCCGATTTCCAGCCACAGCGGCAACGCCCGGCTGGAATTCGTGGAATACATGCTGGGCGAACCTGTGTTCGACGTGAAAGAGTGCCAGCAACGCGGGCTGACTTTCGCCTCGCCGCTGCGCGCCCGCGTGCGCCTGGTCATCATGGACCGCGAAGCGCCCAAGGAAACCATCAAGGAAGTCAAGGAGCAGGAAGTCTACATGGGCGAGATTCCGCTCATGACCGATACCGGCTCCTTCGTCATCAACGGCACCGAGCGCGTCATCGTGTCGCAGTTGCACCGCTCGCCGGGAGTGTTCTTCGAGCATGACCGGGGCAAGACGCACTCCTCGGGCAAGCTGCTCTTTTCGGCGCGGATCATCCCGTATCGCGGCTCCTGGCTCGATTTCGAGTTCGACCCCAAGGACTACCTGTATTTCCGTGTCGACCGCCGCCGCAAGATGCCGGTGACGATCCTGCTGCGCGCCATCGGCATGAATCCGGAAGAAATCCTCAATACCTTCCACGATTTCGACGAGTTCCATCTTGCCGCCGACAATGTCGGCTTCGATCTCGTGCCGGAGCGCCTGAAGGGCGAAGTGGCGAGGTTCGACATCACAGCGCCCGACGGCAGCCTGGTCGTTGCCAAGGACAAGCGCATCACCGCCCGCCATATCCGCGAACTGGATCAGGCCGGGATCACGAGCATGACGGTGCCGGACGATTTCATCCTGGGCCGCGTCATCGCCCGTGACATTCCCGATGCCGCCACGGGCGAACTGCTTGCCCGAGCCAATGACGAGATCACCGAAGACCTGCTCGCCAAACTGCGCGCGGCCAAGGTGGAAAAACTCGTCACCCTGTACGTGAACGACCTCGACCGTGGCGCGTATATCTCGCAGACCCTGCGCATCGACGAGACAATCGACGAGTGGACGGCCAAGGTGGCGATCTACCGCATGATGCGCCCCGGCGAGCCGCCGACCGAGGATGCCGTCGCAAACCTGTTCCACGGACTGTTCTATTCCGAGGATCGTTACGACCTTTCCGCGGTCGGGCGCATGAAATTCAACCGCCGCGCCTACCCGGCCGCCGTCGACGAAAAAGCGCCGGATTGGCTCAAACGCTTCCATGCCCGGATCGGCGAACGCGGCGAGGAAGGCTCCGGCGTGCTGTCGAAGGACGACATCCTCGCCGTCATCGGCGTGCTGGTCGAACTGCGCAACAGCCGCGGCGACATCGACGACATCGACCACCTCGGCAACCGCCGCGTGCGCTCGGTCGGCGAACT
>JAIRMC010000136.1 GCA_031258965.1 Azoarcus sp.
GGAGGGCGGCAAGGAGGGCGAGCGCGGGCAGTAGCAGCCAACGCCGCCGAACGGTTACAGGATGCCAGGGTGAAAGCGATGCCATGAGCGGTGCGGGCAGGGCCGGTTCCGGATGAAACGCCGATTATCGGGCATCGCCCTGAGTTTGTGATTCTTGATGAAAACCGGAAATACAAGAAACCGGGAGGCGCATCTTCGAGGCGCTATCATGCCCAACTTTATTTCTTCGAAGCAGCAAGATCTTCAAGGCAGGACATGAAAGTTCTTTTTATTCATCAAAATTTTCCCGGCCAGTTTCGCCATCTGGCCATGCATCTTTCACGGCGGCCCGGCGTCGAAGTGCTTGCCATTGGCCGTGACCGCGCACCGGGCATGGAATCTGTCCGCCTGCTCCGCTACCGTCCGCATCGCGGACCGAACAAAGCCACGCACCCGTATGCCCGGACGTTCGAGGAAGGGGTGTTGCATGGACAGGAAGTGCTGCGCATGCTGCTTGATCTCAAACGCCGGGGGTACCGGCCCGATGTGGTGATCGCTCATCCGGGCTGGGGCGAGAGCTTGTATGTGAAGCAGGCGTTTCCCGGCGTGAAGCTGATTCATTTCTGCGAGTATTACTACCATACCGAAGGGGCGGATGCGGGTTTCGACCCGGAGTTTCCGCTGACGCCGCACGGGGCGGCGGCGATTTTCAGCCGTAATGCCATGCATTTGCTGAATCTGGAGCAATGCGATCTCGCCGTCGCGCCCACGCAATGGCAGCGCAGTCTGTTTCCGCCCATCTATCACGGCAAGATTGCGCTCATCCACGAAGGTATCGACGTCGAGATCCTGCGCCCCGACCCCGCCGCCACGCTGGAATTGCCCGGCGGCAAAATCTTGCGCGCGGGTGAGCCTGTCATCACGTATGTGTCGCGCAATCTCGAACCCTATCGCGGCTTTCACCGTTTCATGCGCGCCTTGCCGGAAATCCTGCGTGCGCATCCCGCCTGCCAGGTCGTCGTCATCGGCGGCGACGATGTGAGCTACGGCAGCCGTCCCAAGGATGCGCCCAACTGGCGCGCCAAGCTGCTGCGCGAAAATCCGGTCGATCCGGCGCGCGTGCATTTTCTCGGCAAGGTGAGCTATGCCAACTACCGGCGCGCCTTGCAGGTTTCCGCCGTGCATGTGTATCTGACTTATCCGTTTGTCTTGTCGTGGTCCTTGCTGGAGGCGCTCGCCAGCGGCTGCATGGTGGTTGCCTCGGATACCGCGCCGGTGCGCGAGGCGATCCGCCACGGTGAGAATGGCTGGCTGGTGGATTTTTTCGACGGCGGGGCGCTGGTCAAGCATGTGTTGCAGGCGCTCGCCGCTCCGCCCGTGACGGCGGCTCTGCGCGCGGCGGCGCGGCAAAGCGCGCGGGCGTATTCGGTTGAAAAGGGCCTCGGGCAGTATATGGCGTGGGTTGGGCGCTTGTGTGGCGAAGTTGGCGGGATTGGTTCGGGAAACTGTGAGTAAACGCCGAACAAATGTCCGCGAGGCTCGATGCGTCGCGGCGTGTCATACGCGGCGCGGGGCGTGGGTCGCGTGCGTGCGATTTTGCATGTTCTCGTGGATGCGGATGTGGCGGTCCGCTTTTGCGGATGTATCCTGTGGCCCTGGTTTCCAGCGAAAAAGCGAGACGTGGCGATGAGATTCTTCGGATATGACGAGTCCGGCGCGGCCGGGTTGCCGGGTCTGTGGTTGTCGGCGTGGGCGCGGCCATGGGAAATGTTTGGGGACTGGAATACCTTGTGGGGCGATTGGTCGGGGTCGTGGCGGCGCTGGCTGGAGTCCGTGGCGGCGATGCCTGCGGCTTGGATGCCCGCCCTGGCGGAAGAACGGCAGGGACAGCCTGAATCCATCGCTTTTTTCTTGCCCTGGCTGCCAAGGATCGAGGCGCAGGTCCTGCCGCCCGATCATGGCGATGACAATGCTGTTCGTGTGATGTTGCGCGCATCGCTGCCCGGCGGGCTGGGCGGCGGGTTGGAAGTGGACGCCACGGTAAGGCGTTACCACGCGGGCGCGGCGGCGCCGGAAAAGAAGGATGTCAGGCTGGCATTGCCAACGGGCGATGAGGAAGCAGCCAGGCCGCCGACGCCGAGGCGGAGCGGCTACAAGGCGGGAAAGGGTAGAACAGGGTAGAACGCCGGGGTCTCGACTGACGGCGGCGTACTCGTTAAGTTCGGTACGCACTCCGCGGCACGGCTATCTCCAACTGGGCAAGGGCGTTTCCGTGAAGCCCGGCTTTTATCGCGCCGGGCCGAAGAAACGTTGCACGGCGTCGCCAGGAAGCGCCATGCCGGTGCTGTGCGCGCGTTCGAGCAAAGTCCAGTAATAACGGTAAGAGGCGCGGTCGTGCAGGCGACCGTGATGCCGGATCGGCCCCCATGAGGCGTCCTGGGCGGCGATGAGGATGGCGGCGGCGGCTTCCGCTTCGTCGTGGCCGGGTTGCATGGCGGCGAGGATCGGGCGGATTTGCGCGGGGTGGATGCTCCACATCCGCAGGTAGCCGAATTCCAGGCGGGCGCGGCGGGCGTCGCTGGCGACGGCTTCCGGGTCGTCGATCCGGGTGCTGACGTTGTGTGTCGGCGCCAGGCCGTTGGCGAGCGCGGCGGCGGCGATTTCGGTCTTGGCTCGCACGATCAAGGGGTGCCTGAATTGTTCCGGGCTGTCCATGGCGGTGCCGGGGATGGCGCCGCCATGGGCGGAGACGAAATCCATCAGGCCGAAGTCGAGCGATTCCACGCCGGGCAGGGCGGCGATCTGCCAGACTTCGCGCAATGCGCCATGGGTTTCGATGAGCACGTGCGCCGGGATGGGCGTTTTGAGTCCGTGGCGCACTTCGAGTTCGCGCAGCGCCGCGATTTGCGCGGCGGCGTCCGCCGCGCCGCGCGCCTTGGGCAGGGTGATGAAGGCCAACCGCGCGCCCGCGCCCGCGAGCAGGATTTCAAGGTCGCGCCGCCAGTGCGGGTGCGTGATGTCGTGGATGCGCGCGCCGACGCGGCCATGGCGGTTGCCGGGGCTGGCGATGAGCGCGGCCAGCATCGCCGCGTGTTCGCTTTCGCCGCCAGCGGGCGCGCCATCCTCGCAATCGCCGGTGATGTCGAATACGGGGCCGAGTTCTTGTTGCAAGGCGAACGCCTTGCGCAGGAATTTTTCGGCTCCCGCGTAATGGTCGACCGCCGGTAGCGCGGGAAAAGGTTTTTCTCCGGCGAAAAGTACGTCGCGCGGATGACCGCCGCGGGCGGTTCGGGGCGGCGAGGCATTCATGAGGGGATTCCGGCGGAAGGCGTGCGATTGGCCGTCGCGCGCCTTCCGCGCTGGAGGCGGCGGTGTCAGACCAGGAGGTCTTTTATGCCATCACGTTCTTCGAGCAGTTCGTTCAGCGTCCTGGTCATGCGTTCGCGCGAGAATTCGTCGATTTCGAGACCCTGGACGATTTTGTATTCGCCGTTTTCAGTGGTGACCGGGAAGCCGAAGATGATGCCTTCGGGGATGCCGTAGGAACCATCGGAAGGCACGCCCATCGTCACCCATTCACCCTTCGAGCCGAGCGCCCAGTCGCGGATGTGGTTGATGGCGGCGTTGGCTGCCGAGGCGGCGGACGACAGGCCGCGCGCTTCGATGATGGCCGCGCCGCGTTTGCCGACGGTGGGCAGGAAAACATCCTTGTTCCAAGCTTCGTCGCCAATGAGAGGTTTGAGTCTGTCGCCGCTGGCGGTGGTGAAGCGGTAATCGGCATACATGGTCGGCGAGTGGTTGCCCCAGATCGCCAGGTTTTTCAGGCTGGCGACCGGGCGGCCCGATTTGGCGGCCAGTTGCGACAGGGCGCGGTTATGGTCGAGACGCAGCATGGCGGTGAAGTTCCTGGCCGGGACGCGTCCGTATTTCTGCGCGATTTCCTTGGCGATGTAGGCGTTGGTGTTGCATGGGTTGCCGACGACCAGCACCTTGCAGCCGGGGTCGGCGTATTGGCCGATGGCGGCGCCCTGCACCGTGAAAATCTTGGCGTTTTCGGTGAGCAGATCCTTGCGTTCCATGCCGGGGCCGCGCGGGCGGGCGCCAACGAGAAGCGCGACTTTCGCGTCCTTGAAGGCAGCGCCGGGATCGTCGGTGGCGGTCACCTCGGCCAGGAGCGGGAACGCGCAATCGTCCAGCTCCATGATGACGCCCTGGACGGCCTTTTGCGCCTGTGGCAGGTCGAGCAGTTGCAGGATGACGGGTTGGTCCTTGCCCAGCATTTCGCCGCTGGCGATGCGAAACAGCAGGGCATAGCCGATCTGGCCCGCGGCACCGGTTACGGCGACGCGCACGGGGGTTTTACTCATGGGTGCTCCTCCCTCTCATTCATGTGTGACGTTGGTGGATGAATCCATTTTTGTGCTACGGCTGCGGATTGTACTGTACGCGCGGGCCTGCCCGCGCGCACGAAAATCGAAGCCCAGGGATGGTAGGGGAGATACTCTCTTAGGTCAAACTGATGTCTTATATATAGTGTAAGACAAATAATGCCCCATGGACGATGGCGATTTTTTGTGCTCAAATTCGTGTATGTCGCGCGTATCGCCAACTTTCAGTCCTCTTTACCGGCAGATCAAGTCCCTGATTCTACAGGCGCTTGAAGTCGGGGAGTGGCGTCCTGGACAGGTCATTCCCAGTGAGCAGGAGCTGGCCGTGCGCTTCAATGTCTCGCAAGGCACGGTTCGCAAGGCTATCGACGAGATGGCGGCGGACAATATCCTGGTGCGCAAGCAGGGCAAGGGCACTTACGTGGCCTCGCACAACGATCCTCGCCAGATGTACCGGTTTTTGCGCCTGGTGCCGGAAGAGGGGGATCTCACTCATCCCAAGAGCGTGCCAATCGACTGCTGGCGCGCCAAGGCGGGGCAGGAGGCCGCGCGTCTGTTGGCGGTCAATCCGGGCACGCCGATCATCATCCTGCGCCGGGTGCTCAAGTTCGAGCAAAAACCGATTGTGGCCGATGAAATCTATCTGCCTGAAGAAATTTTCCAGGGGCTTGACCTGGAGATGCTGCAAGCTTGGAACAGTTCGCTCTATTCGTTGTTTGAAACCCGTTTCGGGTTGCGCATGATCCGTGCCCAGGAGCGTATCCGCGCCGTGGCCGCCGACCGGGACGCCGCCGCGCTGCTCCAGGTGGAAGAGGGCACGCCGCTGTTGTCGGTCGAGCGGGTGACTTACACCTACGACGACAAGCCTGTGGAATGGCGTCGCGGGGTGTATTCGACGGCGGGGCATTATTATCTGAATGACCTGACCTGACGATGTGTCCGTCGGCGTGATCGCTGGTTTGTGCAAGGGGCTGTTTTTGTTTTGAATTCGTAGCGGGGATACCGCTCTTGCTGGAGGAGGGAGTTTTTCATGACGGAAGCGACTATCAACAAACCGGCGCCGAAGCCCAGGCCGAAACATCTGGATATCGTCAAAATACGATTTCCACTGCCAAGCATCGTGTCCATCTTGCATCGGGTCAGCGGGGCGGGGCTTTTCCTGCTGCTGCCTTTCCTGCTCTATTTGTTCGACAAGAGCGTGGAGTCGTCCGCT
>JAIRMC010000018.1 GCA_031258965.1 Azoarcus sp.
TCGTGATTCCGACGCCGCTGGAGATGGAAGACTTGGAAGACCTGCTGATGGAATTCGGCATCATGGAGGCGGAGGACGAATCCATCGTCGGCAAGACCGCCGCCGAACTGGCCGCCTGACGGTAAAACCCCCAATCCCGACGATTCATGAAGGAGAAATATCATGCCCATGGTACTGCTGAAATGCGACAAGGACATTCCGGAGCGCGAGAAGCACATTTATCTGAAAGCGCCCAATGAGGATACGCGCGAGTTCTTGCCCATCGCCAACGCCGCCACGATTCCCGGCACGCTTTCGGAGCGCGGCTGCGCGTTCTGCGGCGCGAAACTCGTCATTGGCGGGGTGTTGAAGGACACGATCCAGATGATTCACGGCCCGCTCGGCTGTGCCTACGATACTTGGCACACCAAACGCTATCCGACCGACAATGATCATTTCAACATGAAATATGTCTGGTCGACCGATATGAAGGAGAGCCATATCGTCTTCGGCGGCGAAAAGCGCCTGGAGCAAAGTATCCACGAGGCTTTCGACGAAATGCCCGGGATCAAGCGCATGATCGTCTACACTACTTGTCCGACGGCATTGATTGGCGACGACATCCGCGCTGTGGTCAGGAAGGTGATGAACGAGCGCCCGGACGTGGATATCTTTACCGTCGAATGTCCGGGATTTGCCGGGGTGTCGCAATCCAAGGGCCACCATGTCCTCAACATCGGCTGGATCAACGACAAGGTTGCGACGATGGAAAAGGAAATCACCAGTGAATACACCATGAATTTCATCGGCGATTTCAATATCCAGGGCGACACGCAGCTTTTGCAGACCTATTGGGATCGCCTCGGTATCCAGGTGATTGCCCACTTTACCGGCAATGGCACTTACGATGATTTGCGCTGCATGCAGCAGGCGCAATTGAACGTGGTCAATTGCGCGCGTTCTTCCGGCTATATCGCCAATGAACTGAAAAAGCGTTATGGCATCCCGCGCCTCGATATCGACTCTTGGGGTTTCAATTACATGGCGGAAGGCATCCGTAAGATTTGCGCGTTTTTCGGCATCGAAGAAAAAGGCGAAGCCCTGATCGCGGAGGAGTACGCCCGTTGGAAACCGAAACTCGATTGGTACAAGGCGCGCCTGAAGGGCAAGAAGATGGCGATCTGGACGGGCGGCCCGCGCCTGTGGCACTGGACGAAGTCGGTGGAGGACGATCTCGGCGTGCAGGTCGTCGCCATGTCTTCCAAATTCGGCCACGAAGAAGATTTCGAGAAAGTCATCGCGCGCGGGCAGGAAGGCACCTATTACATCGACGATGGCAATGAACTGGAATTCTTCGAGATCCTCGAACTCGTGAAACCAGACGTGATCTTTACCGGCCCGCGCGTCGGCGAACTCATCAAGAAATTGCACATTCCCTATGTGAATGGGCATGCCTACCACAACGGCCCCTATATGGGTTTCGAGGGTTTCGTCAATCTGGCGCGCGACATGTACAACGCCGTCCATAACCCGATCCGCCATCTCGCCGCCATCGACATCCGCGACGAAAACCCGGCGGAGCTACCGGAGAAAATCCGGGAGGCGGCATGATGGAAGACAAACTCGACGACCTGTACGGCTATGTGCAGGAGCGTTGCTTGTGGCAATTCTTCTCCCGCTCCTGGGATCGGCAGGAAAACATCGACGGTGTGCTCGGGCAGGCCGAAGCGATCTTGTCCGGCAACCCGCCCGCGCGCGGTACGCCCATGGAGAAACTTTTCTACGTCGATGCCAGGACCATGGTCGACGATTTCAGGGCGCGTTTCCCATGGATTCGGGAAAGCTCGCCGGAAGAAGTCAAACAGCTCATGGACGGTCTCAAATCGCGTCTCGTGGAAACGGTCATCACCAAATCTACCAACCGCGAACTGAAGCACCATCTTTACTGATTCAGGCCGGGCGGCGGTTTGTCGCATCGCCCGCGCAAAGGAGAACGCAATGACGACTTGCGAAGCCGAAACCCCCGCGCCGCATGCGGCGGAAGTCAAACTCATCGCCCGCGAGCGCGCGGGCATCATCAACCCGATGTACGACTGTCAGCCCGCCGGCGCGCAATACGCGGGCATCGGCATCAGGGACTGCATCCCGCTAGTTCACGGCGGCCAGGGCTGCACGATGTTCGTGCGGCTTTTGTTCGCGCAGCATTTCAAGGAAAACTTCGACGTGGCTTCCACTTCGCTGCACGAGGATTCCGCCGTTTTCGGCGGCGTCAAGCGCATCGAGGAAGGCGTGATGGTGCTCGCCCGGCGTTATCCCGGCCTGCGGGTCATCCCCATCATCACCACCTGCTCCACCGAAGTGATCGGCGACGATATCGAAGGCACCATCAAGAATTGCCAGAAAGCCTTGAAAGCGGAATTCCCCGAACGCGAGATTCATCTCGTGCCGGTGCATACGCCGAGTTTCAAGGGCAGCCATGTGAGCGGCTACGCCGAATGCGTGAACTCGGTCATCCAGGCTATCGCGCGAAAAAGCGCGCCCAGCGGCAAATTGAATCTTTTTCCCGGCTGGGTGAATCCGGGCGATGTCGTGCTTCTCAAGCATTACTTGAAGGAAATGGATATCGAGGGCACGATTTTCATGGACACCGAGGATTTCGATTCCCCGATGCTGCCCACCAAGGAAATCGATACCCACGGGTGCACCACGGTGGAAGATCTCCGCGACAGCGCCAATGCCATCGCCTCGGTGTCGCTGGCGCGCTACGAAGGCGATGCCGCCGCCAAATTCCTGAAAAATGAATTCGAGGTGCCTTTCCACCCGGTCGATACGCCCTATGGCATCCAGAACACCGACAAACTATTGCGCGAACTCTCCCGCGTCACCGGCAAGCCGATTCCCGATTCGCTCGTGCGCGAACGCGGCATCGCGCTCGATGCCATGGCCGATCTGGCGCACATGTTCTTCGCTAACAAGCAAGTCGCTATTTTCGGCCATCCCGATCTCGTTCTCGGCCTGGCCGATTTCTGCCTGGAATTGGAAATGGAGCCGGTCTTGCTCTTGATCGGCGACGATAAAGGCTCGCAGTACAAGAAGGACGCCCGCATCAAGGCGCTGAAAACGAAAGCCCATTTCGACATGGAGATCGTCCATAACGCCGACCTGTGGGAATTGGAAAAGCGCATCAAGGCGGGTCTTAGGCTCGATCTCATCATGGGCCATTCCAAAGGCCGCTATGTCGCCATCGACGCCAACGTGCCCATGGTGCGCGTCGGCTTCCCTACCTTCGACCGCGCCGGCTGCTACCGCCATCCGGCAATGGGCTACAAGGGCGCGATGGAACTGGCCGAAACCTGCGCCAATGCCCTTTTCGCGCACATGGAATACACCCGGAACAAGGAGTGGATCTTGAATACGTGGTGAGCGGGGCAGGGGAGGAAAACGCGCTTTCTTTCATGCGGGTGGGAGCGGTTATCTTGCCCGCGGCGTTGTTCGTCATTGTTGCCCGACGCATCGGAATTCGACGTCGGTCGCGGCGCAATCCGGCGGTAGGCAGGCGCGGCGAGCGTTACGAAGGCGCTGATATTCCCCTGGCGAAATATCCGGACTGGCGTTCCATCGCTTGCCACCCCGGCACATACGCGCTCATCAGCAGGCCCGCCGAGCCGCAGGCGTAGTCGTGGCAGGTTTCGCCGGGGCGCGGACGCAGGATGTACGCCATCAGGAAGCCCGCCTCGGTTGGCGTGAAGAACTCGTCCGCGCTCTGGCCGGAGCCTTCGGCGAACTTGCGCAGCAGGTATTCGTAGGCGCGGCCCAGGTTGCAATGCATGTTATATCGCAAACCGTGTCAATCAGTTCATGCGCCAGCCGTTCGCGCAGCGCTTCAAGAAAAATTTCGGCCTCGTCTGGTAAACACATTTTTCGTAAACATTTACTGTCGTTCCCCTGTGTACTTTCGGTCATGGATGGTTGACATTCCCGTGTATTCATAAGCGATATATCGCGTTGAGTTTACACATTTTTGTTCCGGGTCTGGATATTTGTACCTGGCCGTTTATTTTTGCCTGACATGGATGTGGTGGCACGTTATCTGCTGATATGCCCTTGCCCGATATTCTTTGGTCTATCCACAAGGGAGTTTCCATGTACACGCAAACAGATGGCATGCAAGGTATTCAGCCCTTTCGATCTTGCACTTTTCATTTGTTTTTCCATCGTTTGTTCCTGGCGCTTGCCTGCTCGGGAACAGTCCTTGCCTGCGAAGCAAGAGCGGAAGATGGCCCGGAAATACAGGCGCTCCAGGAAGTGCGCGTCACAGCGCCGAGGGAACTTCCCGAGGGCAGTGCCGAAACCGGCTATCGGAACAGCACGGGCCAGTTTGGCCCCCTTGGCAACGCGCCCCTTCAGGAAATGCCTTATTCTCTCAATGTCATTTCCAGGGAACTCTTTGAAAACAATCATGCCCACACGGTTTCCGATGCGCTGAAAACAAATCCGACGGTTTCTACCCTGATGGAATCGGCCGGCTATTCTTCCATGTCCAGGATCATGGTGCGGGGTTTTACGGCAGCGGATCAGAGCGATCTGCGCGATGGCCTGGTTGACCGGAGCTTTACCGTGGTGCCGCTGGAAAATGTGGAGCGTATCGAAGTCCTGAATGGGTTTTCCGGTTTCCTGCATGGTTTTTCGGCGCTGGGCGGCTCGGTGAATTATGTGAGCAAGCAGCCAACCGCTGCGCCGTATTTCGCCCTTTCCGCAGGTCAATACAAAGGAGGGATCCATTATCTGCATGGCGATGCTGGCGGTTCCATTTCCACTGACAGTCGTTGGGGCTATCGGGTCAATCTTTACCATGAAGACGGAGGCGCTTATATCGAAGACAGTCGCCAGAAGCGCAGCCTGCTTTCCGGCGTACTGACATTTCGCCTGACGCCGGATACCCGGTTTTTTGTTGACATCTGGCATCAGGAATTTGAAATGAAAGGTTTGCAAAGCTATATCAATGTGAACCCCGGCGCGGGCATCCCTGTGCCCGACGCGGATCATTTCGATGCGGCAACCCAATATGGACAAGACTGGACGTATAACAAGGGGAACAAAACCCTGGCTGGACTGGGGATGGAATCCCGGCTCAACGATACCTTCAGGTTTCGCGCCGCGTACCGCCATGGCACGATGTGGCGGGATTACCTGTATGTGGGGGCGAACCTGGCCGATAACGACGGCACATACAGCGAACAAGCCACCGGCAGTACCCGGCAGCATGAAAAGACCCGTTCCGCTTACGCGCTGTTCGATGCGGATTTCAATACCGGCCCGGTCGGCCATAAACTGACCCTTGGTTATAACGGTACCATGTTCAGCTATACGCGCGGTGACGATGTAAAAGCCGCATTGGGCTTCTCGCATGTGAATCATCCCATCGAATTCACCAATCCCCATTTCACAATCGGGCCGACCAATTATTGGACACGCTCTTATCATGATAACTGGCTCATCGGCGATCGTCTGCAATTCAATGAAAAGTGGGCAGCGCTGGTTGGTTTCAATTGGGCATCCCTGCGCCAACGTTCACATGGCGCCGGCACGGCGCTTTCAATACGAAATGACACCCAGCGCAAGCTTACGCCCAGTTATGCCCTGATGTTCAAACCCATGCCCGCACTGACAGCTTATGTTTCCTACATGGAAGGGCTTGCCACTGGCGGCGCGGCGCCCGATTCGGCCAGGAATGCCGGAGAAACGCTTGCGCCCGCTGTCAGTAGGCAATACGAATTGGGGGTGAAGACCACGCTGGAAAACATGGATTTGAACGCTGCCCTGTTTCGTATCGACAAGATCAACGAATACATCGACCCCGCGGACAACACCTACAAACAGGATGGGCGGCAAGTGCATCAGGGTCTGGAATTCACCGCCAGCGGCAAACTCACGCCGCAACTCACGGCCATTGGCGGATTTACCGTCTTTGATGCCAAAATCGAAAAGGCACGCAACAATATCGCCATCGAAGGCAAAACGCCGGTCAATGTTCCAGAGCGTCAGGCCCGCCTGTATCTGGAATACGCACTATCGAGCATACCCGGTCTTTTTTTCTCCGGAGGGGCTAACTATTTTGGCAAACGGTTCGTGGATAACATGAATAATGATTCTCTGGAAGAGGCGGCGATTTTCGATGTGGGCGCACGCTATTTGGCTAGAGTCACCGGTCAAGATATTACATTCAACTTGAATGTAAGCAACCTGTTCGACAAGGCATATTGGAGCTACTATCGTTCTGGAGACGGCCTGTTTCTGGGCGCGCCGTGTGTCATTTCCTTCTCGGCCAGGGCCGAATGGTGAGCATATGGCGATACATCCAAACCGGCGGCGGACGGCTGTTTTTCTCGCACTGGTTTTGACGCTCTTTCTCTGTGCCTGCGACCGGCCATCTCTCCTGTCCCCGCAATCCCCGGACGGGTTGCGGCTGGTCGTGGATATGGCCGGGCGGGAAGTGCGCTTGCCCGCGCCGGAGAAAATACGCCGCATCGGCTGCCTGGAAGTGCTTTGCTATGAAAAACTTTTTCTCCTGGGTGCAAGCGACCGGGTAGTCATGATGACGCGCACCAATGCGCCGTGGATGCGCCGGACGAATCCGGCCATTCATCGAATCCAGCAATTGCTGCCGGATCCGCCCGTGGAAGAATTACTGCGGCAGGAAGTGGATGTGGTGTTTCGCACCCATGGTTACCCGAATCCAGCCAAAATGGAGCAACTCGCACAAACGGGTATTCCCGTGTTGGTTTCGCAAAATCGGGCCAGGCTCGACGGTATTGATGCCTTTGTCGATTCCCGCAACAGGATGTTGCGCCTTTTCGCGCAAGCGCTTGGCCCGGAATATCAGGCCAGGGCCGAGGAATGGTGCGCTTATCACGACCGGATGGTAAGGATGGTGCGTGTCCGCACGGTGGACATTCCAGCGGGACAACGTGTCCGCCTCTACCATGTGCGCGGACCAGCTGCCGTTCATACCCAGGGCAAATCATCGCATACCTATTGGTACGGCATCATCGCGGGCGCCGATATGGTCGTCGGCAAGACAGCGTTGGCGGGCAAGGGCGATTTATCGCTGGAAGAGATCATCGACTGGGATCCCCAGGTCATCAATATCGGCCGCCACTATTCCGCTGATCTGGTACTGAAAGACCCCAACTGGGTACAGACCAGCGCCGTGCGCGATGGCCGGGTGCACGAATTGCCGGAAGGCGTTTTTTATTGGGACGGTTCTACCGAAGGCGTGCTGTTGATGCTGTATCTCGCCAGGGAACTTTATCCGGAGCGTTTTCCCGATCTGGACGTGCGCAAGGAAATCCGCGATTACTATGCCCGTTTTTACCGCTACACGCTGAGTGGCATTGAGCTGGACTTGATGCTGGCAGGCAAGGGGCCGGATGGCAAGCGGATAAACGAGATGAACAACTGAGAATTGCCCATGGCCCCCATGGACTTTCCTGCTTTGGGCAAGCCGCCTGGAACACTTTCCGCCAAAACGTACCGCCGCGAACGCCCGCCGCGGCGTTTTTCCCAGCGCTTGGTCATGGCACACAAAATGCGTAGACGGGCGCATGAAGACGCCTCACTCCCCGCTCGCCAGCTTTGCCACACAGCCGTTGCCCTTGCCGGAATTCCGGCAGATCGAGTTATTCACCAAAATCCCGGCTTGTCGATGCGCTGATCTTTCATTCGTCTTTTTGACTTTTCTCCAAGGAGAACGCCATGCCCGGTTCCGGACACGTCAAAATCGCCCTCACCTCGAACGACCTCATCACGGTCGACGCTAATTTCCAGGCGGCCCGCCAGGTCGTGTTCTACGACGTGACGGAAAAGAGTGCCGAATTTCTCGACTGTATGCAATTCAAGGGCGGCAGCCGCGCCAGAAAAGGCACCGGCGGCGGCAAGGGCGCCAATGGCGGTTTTTGCTGGATGGAAGAATTGGGAGAAGAAAGCGAAGACGGCACCGACCCATTGACCGCCCGCGTGAAGGCGTTGGAAGGCTGCGGCATTCTTTTCACCCGCGGCCTGAGCGATCCCGCCGCCGTGCGCATCCATGCCAATAAGGTGTTTCCCGTCAAAATGGAACGCCGCCGCGAAATCGACGAGGTCATTCTTTCCTTGCAAGGGATGATGGCAAGGCCGCCGCTCTGGCTCAAAAAGGCGCTCGGCATTCATGCCCACGATCCGGAATATCAAGTGTAATTGCCACGCCCAGCTATACTGCCATGAAGAAAGGGATTTCCCCGCATTATCTCTATCGTTTGGAAATCGTGATGTACCGCGCATTGGAAGGCCAATGCCAAGGTACATGAAAGATTTGATGGCGCTCTACGGTTGGACCAGACAACCAATGCTTACCGCATAAAACAAGGGAAAACTGCCCACCCATCGGCAAAACGGAAATATTCATCGGTGAGCCGTGCGACAAAAATGTCCGATCATTCCCTGATTTCGCACGTTTCTGAAAGTCGGGCTGCAAAAAATATGTGGATGGCCCTCTCCTTTTGGAATATTCGGACGCTTTTGTTCCACGACATCAACCTTGCGCGCCAGGAGCGGATTGGCATAAGGTTTGCGTTTATTTTCATGAAATCCGTGTTTCAGGGAGTTTTCATGAATTCGCAAAAAATAGTGCCTCATATTGGACTGCTGCTGGCGGTTTTGATGGCGTCCGCTGCGGTTGCACAGGAAGAAAACGCGCCGGTTTTGCCGGAAGTCCGCGTCGGCGGAAGCGCCGAACCGGCGGGCGGGGCGGCGGAAGGGTATCGCGTCGAAAATGCGCGACTCGGCCCCCTGGGCGAAAGGGCGGCGCAGGAAATTCCATTTTCCGTGCAAAGTATCTCCGCGCAATTCATTCAAAATACGGCGGCTGGCAACTCCACCGAAGCATTGAAGTACGCGCCCATGGTCTACAGCAATACGGGCGGTGGCCAGATCACGCTTTATTTCACCGTGCGCGGTTTTTCCGTTTCGACGTGGACTTACAATATGGCATTGGATGGAATGCGCTCCTTCGATATCTGGCAGCCGATGGAAGACAAGGAACGCATCGAGGTGATGAGCGGCGCGGCCAGCTTTCTTTATGGGATAACCTCGCCCGGCGGCATGTTTCATTACGCGCTCAAAAGGCCGTTGTTTGGCGCGCACGCGAGCGTGACCCTAGGGCATTATGACCGTCAGCTTTATACGCACGTGGATTTCGGCGGCTTGGCCGGTGGGCGCGAGGAGGCTGGTTATCGTGTCAATCTGGGTTATGGCGACCAGGGCCGTACCGGCGTCAAGGGCATGACGCAAGAACGTTACGCACTCTCCGGCGCGCTGGCCTGGAAAGTCAACGCCGATACCCGGATCGATCTCGATTTTTCGGCGGCGCGGCGCGAGATCGAGCAGCCGCAAGCGCTTTTCGTCGTCAACGCGGCCAGCGGCCTTCCCAAACCGCCGGATACCCGGATCAATTTTGGCGCGGAGAATGGCAATACGCTGGACGTGACGCGGCGGATCGGCTTCGGGTTGGAAAGCCGCCTGGGCGATGTTTTCACCTTGCGCGCCCAGGCGCGCCACAGCGGCGGTGAACGCCGCTATTTGATGTCCCGCCAGAATTAGCAAAACGTAAATCTGGATTACCGATGGCGCATGGATGGGCAGGAACGGCACCACCGCCGCGCGGTCCAGTTCAACCTTTTTCTCGATGCGGATTTTGCCACCGGCCCGGTGCGCCACAAACTGACGTTGGGCGGCGCGCGGGACATCTTCGCGCAGGCTTATAACGGTCAGATGAGCAGCACGATGGCGGGAACGCACCCCGGCAATCTTCATGACCGCCATCCAGTCATCCCGGTCTATGCACCCGATTCGGGGAACGAAATAGCGCAGGACAGCATATATACGATATGGATTCTAGCCGATAGCCTCCGGTTGGGCGAACAGTGGGAACTGATGCTGGGCGGGACGCTGGCCCAGGTGGAGGACGAGACAAAAACCCGAAGCGTTACAGGCGGCGTGACCCGCGCCCGCTACGATAAGCAAAAGGCGACGCCTGCCGTCGCGTTTTCGTTCAAGCCCACGCGCGCGCTCACGGCCTATGTTTCCTATACCGAAGCCTTGCAGCAAGGTGGCGTCTCCACGGCGTCCGGCAATGCGGGCGAGATTTTCGCGCCCTATGTCGGGCGGCAAACGGAAATCGGCATCAAGGCCACGCTGGGCGGGGTGGATGCCGCCTTGGCCCGTTTCGACATCACGCAGGCCAACATGATGGTGGAGGACGGCATCGCCAGTGACAACGGGCGCGCTCGCCACAAGGGCTGGGAGTTCTCTCTTTCCGGACAACCGTTGCCGCGTTTGACGCTCTGGGGCGGTTTCACCGCGCTGGAGGCAAAAGTGGAAAAAGCCGCCAGCGCGGCCACTCACGGCAAATCGCCCCAGGGCGTGCCGGAGAGAATGACGCGCCTTTTTATCGAGTACGAATTGCCGTTCGCGCCCGGCCTTTTTGTGAATGGCGGTCTGTCCCATACAAGCAAGGTTCCCGTGGATGCGGCTAATACCCTGTATGTCGATTCAGTCGTCGTGGGCGATATTGGCGTGCGTTACCAGCACCGTTTGCGTGATGCGGGCGTGATTTGGCGGCTCAATGTGGGCAATGTCGGCGGCAAGCGTTACTGGGCGACGCGTTCCGGCATGCTGTATTCCGGCAATCCGCGCATGGTGTCGTTTTCGGCCACGCTGGACTTTTAGCATGATCCGCGCGTGCCGGTTCCTCGTGCTGGCGTGGTTGCTGCTGTTGCCGCAAGGCGGCATGGGGGCGGCGGATGCGCCGCCGGAAGCAGCGCGGTTCGCCGCCGATCCATTCGGACACTCCCTGCGGCTGCCCGCGCGCGTCTCTTCGGTGGGCACGCCCGGCATTTCCATGGCATCGCTTGTCGTGGCGCTGAGCGCGGGCGGAAAGCTCAAGGCTGTGACGCCGGAAGTGCGCGGCAACCATTGGCTCAAACGTATCCTGCCCGCCACTTCATCCATGGCGACGCCGTTTACCCGTCCCGCCGGGGTCGATTTGGAAGCGCTCCTCGCCGTGCGCCCGCAACTGGTCACGCTCTGGCGCGGCAATGACGCCAGCGCGGCGCGTATCGAAGCGGCGGGCATTCCCGTCTTTACCCTGCGTTACGCCACACCCGATGAATTCAAGAGCGCCGTGCGCCTGCTGGGCAAGGCCCTGGGCACGGACGAGGCCCGGCGAGCGGAGGCTTTTATTTCTTATTACGAGGACAATTTGCGCCGCGTGGCGCGGGGCTTGCGAGATCTGATGGATGGCCAGCGTCCGCGCGTCTATTACGCTTCCATTTCCCCGCTCCTGACCGCAGGCCGCCAGTCGATGGTCGACGCCTGGATCCGGGTGAGCGGCGGCATCAACGTCGCTGTGCCGCATCTCGCGGGGAGCACCGCCGTGCATCTGGAATATGTACTCGCGTGGAATCATGACATCATCGTCGCTATTAACCGCCGCACCCGCGACGCCATCCTGGCCGATCCGCACTGGCAGGGCATTCGCGCCGTGCGGGACAAGCGCGTGTTTGTGAATCCGAACGGCGTCAACGCCTGGTGCACCCGCGCCGCCGAAAGCGCCCTGCAAGTATTGTGGGCGGCCAGGGTCTTGCATCCCTCCCGTTTCGCCGACATTGACCTCGCCACCGAAACGCGCCGCTTCTATCGGCTTTTCTACGACTACGAATTGAGCGATGCTGAAACCGCCAACATTCTCGCGGCCCTGCCGCCGCCATCCCAGCAGGATCGTTGCCCGCCAGGTAATAATGTCGAAGGCGAAGCAGCGCCGTGCCCTGAATCCAGCCTTCCGCTTGATGGTCTGGGCCGCCTCGCCTCGCCGCACGGATATGCGCGGTAAAACAAGCATGTGCCGCTAGGCTACTGATGGCGGAACATCAGGTTCCCCATGGGGGAACCCATTGGAACAATCACTCAAGCGACTTCACGTCGCACGATGTCGATGATGTTGCCCTGGGCGGTAACGATCTTCACGTCGAGGATACCGAGTTTGTCCCCGGGGCGCCCGCCCGGCAGATGCGGGTCGACGATCTGACCAGCAGGCGCCTGTCACTCATCAGACACTTGAAAACGGTGTCATTGCGAGGTTTGAGGATTTCGTGGGGCATGGGTTGTTTCCGGCATGGCGTGAAATGGCATGCATTATGCGAAAAGCCTCGCGGCGCGCAATGGAGGTGTTCGACCGGACAGGCCCGCCCCCCCGATACCCTGGAGTCAGCGTGCGCTGGGCTGATGCTGGATCAATCTCCTGAGGCGGCTGTTGTCGATAATGCGAATGTATTTTTGTTGTACGGCGACCAGCCCTTCGTCCTGGAAGCGGGAAAAGGCGCGCGAAACAGTTTCGAGCTTGAGTCCCAGATAGGAGCCGATTTCTTCGCGCGTCATGCGCAGATGGAACTCGGAGGCCGAAAACCCGCGCGCCGTGAAGCGTTGCGACATATTGAGCAGGAAAGCGGCCAGTCGTTCCTCGGCGCGCATCGAACCAAGCAGCATCATCACGCCGTGGTCGCGTACGATCTCGCGACTCATGACCTTGTGGAACTGGTGTTGTAGCCCTTCAATGACGCGAGCGAGTTCTTCGAGCTTGGCGTAGGGAATCACGCAGACTTCGCTGTCTTCGAGGGCGATGGCGTTGCAGGAGTGCAACTCGGTGCTGATGCCGTCGAGGCCGAGGATTTCGCCGGTCATCTGGAAACCCGTGACCTGCTCGCGCCCGTCTTCGAGCAGGACGTCGGTCTTGAACGAGCCGATGCGGATGGCGTATATGGCCTCGAACGGGTCGCCGGTACGGTAGAGCGGCTGCTGGCGTTTGATCTTGCGCCGCGCGCCCACCAGTTCGTCGAGGCGGTGGATGTCCGAGTCGACCATCCCGAACGGGAGACACAATTCAAGCAGATTGCATTGGGAACAGGCCTTTTTGAGTCCTGCGACGGTAACGGGCACTGTTGCCATCATTTGACGGTACACTCTCTCCGGTTGGGAGCGTTATCGTTATTCGCGCGGTTGATCCATGTCAACCAGAGAGCGATAGTTTTCTGCCATCGTCAGAATCTCTGAGCAGCACATCCATGACCAGCCATCACGAGCTTATTTTTGACCCCGAACTGATTCGTCGCTTCGACATCAACGGGCCTCGTTACACATCGTATCCCACGGCGGACCGCTTCATCGAAGCGTTCAACGCGCGAACATTGGCTGATTGGCTAAGGAAGCGAGCGGTTGGCGGTGTCAGCCGACCGCTCTCATTATACTTCCACATCCCTTTTTGTAACACGGTCTGCTATTACTGTGGCTGCAATAAAATTGTCACCAAGGATCACGGGCAGTCGGCGAAATATCTGGATTATCTAGATCGGGAGATTCGTCTACAGGTTGCGGCGCTGGGCGGGGCGCGGCAGGTGACGCAGCTTCATCTGGGCGGCGGGACGCCGACCTTTCTGTCGCATGATGAGTTGCACCGCCTGATGGCGTCGGTGCGCGCCCATTTCGAGCTTGTACCCAATGGCGAATATTCGATTGAAGTCGATCCGCGCAAGGTCGGTTTCGATACCGTCGAATTGCTCGCTACCTTGGGACTCAACCGCATGAGCGTCGGGGTGCAGGATTTCGCAGAGGATGTGCAGATCGCTACCAACCGCGTGCAGAGCTTCGACGAAACCCGGCTGGTGATGGAAGCGGCGCGCGCCACGGGTTTCCGCTCGATCAGCATGGACCTGATCTATGGGTTGCCTCGGCAGGACCTTGCCAGCTTTGGCCGCACGCTCGAAAAGGTGGTGGCGCTTTCGCCCGACCGCATTTCGCTCTACAGCTACGCGCATTTGCCTGGCCTTTTCAAACCGCAGCGGCGCATCCAGCAGGTCGACTTGCCGGGGCCGGACGCCAAGCTGCAAATCCTGCGCCATTCGATCGACCATCTGACGGCTGCCGGGTACGTTTATATAGGCATGGATCACTTCGCCAAGCCGGACGATGAACTTACCGTGGCGCAACAGCAGGGGAGATTGCATCGCAATTTCCAGGGCTATTCGACGCAGGCCGAATGCGACATGCTGGCTTTCGGCGTGTCGTCAATCGCCAAGATCGGCCCGGTGTACGCGCAGAACCGCAAGACGCTCGATGAATATTACGACGCGCTCGACTGTGACGAATTGCCGGTGCTGCGCGGCGTCGAGCTGACTGCGGACGATCTGCTGCGGCGCTCGATCATCCAGTCCCTGATGTGTCATTTTTCCCTGTCGATAGAGTCGATACAGATCGCACACCTCATCGACTTCAAGGATTATTTCAGCGAGGAGCTGTCCGATCTCGGCGATATGGAAGCCGCCGGACTCGTCAGGATCAAGGACGACTGGATTACCGTGTTACCGGCGGGGCGGCTTCTGGTGCGCGCAATTGCCATGGTGTTCGACCGCTATTTGCGTACCGACCGCGAGCGTAAGCGCTACTCCCGCGTGATCTGATCTGGCGTCCGTTCCAGTCGTGCGTTTTGTGAGCGTTCCATGCCCGAAACCGGCTATCTCGCCGTATTCCTGATCGGCCTCTTGGGTGGCGTCCATTGTGTGTCGATGTGCGGCGGCATCGTCGGCGCGCTTTCCATGCAGGTGGAGCAGCCATTGCTTGCCGCTGGTTCCGCGCGCGGATGGGTGCGCGGCAGGCAATGGCCCTTGCATCTCGCTTACAGTCTCGGCCGCATTTTCTCCTATACTGCCGCTGGCGGCGCACTGGGCGCGCTAGGGTCATTGGGTATGCTCTACGACGGCGTGATGCCGGTGCAAATCGTCTTCTACGTGCTCGCCAACCTGATGCTGGTTGCGCTTGGCCTGTATCTGGCCGGTTTTACCCGCTTCCTGGCCCCGCTCGAACGCGCCGGGCAAGTAGTGTGGCGGTGCATCCAGCCCGCGACGCGCCGTTTCCTACCGGTGCGCACGGTGGCGCAGGCCCTGCCGCTTGGCGCGCTTTGGGGATTCCTGCCCTGCGGGATGGTCTACATGGCGCTGACCACAGCCCTCATGACAGGCTCTGCCGGGCGCGGCGCGGGTCTGATGCTGGCTTTCGGCCTCGGTACCCTGCCCAATTTGCTGCTCGCCGGTCTGCTGCTCGGGCGTTTCCGCGAGTTTGCCCGCAATGGCAAGGTGCGCATGCTCGCGGGCCTGCTGGTGTTGGGCTTTGGTATATTCGGGCTGGTAAACGCGCCAACGCTTGGCGGTAAATTGTGGAACGGCGTGGTATGCGCGCCGTAGGATGTTTAGTCACGGCATTTGCTGGATTGCCACGACGGCATCAAGTCTCGCAATGACGATTTTGGGCACGACGACGCAGACCACATCCGATACCTGATTGCTTCTCACAATGCGGTAGTCAGAACTTCCCTGTCCTTGCGGCTGTGTTATGCTGTCATGCCTGGCACAAAATGCAATCAATCCATAAAAACAAACTGTCCGGGGAGACAAAGCAATATGAACAAGTCATTCCATTGCAGTTCGGTATTATTAACCATAACGCAAACAAGCAGGAAATGTCCCAGAACCTCCTCAGAGACCGATCAGCAAAGAGAAATGTGCTTTGGCGCAGCAGTTTTACGCTGAGTTCGACCATCGAAGCGTCTCTTTACCCGTTTACAGTCATCGCAACCTTGCTGCTGGTTGCCGTTTATCACGATGACAGGCTCGGTTCCCAGTACGTCATCCTGGCCGCACTCTCATTCGCGCTGGCTTTCCCCGGCGACGGCAGCTTTCATGAGCAGCCCAGGCGCGTATTGCGAAAGCTGGCGTTGAGCTGGTTGATGTTCATGGGCATCATGAGCGCCTTTGGCATCGCCACCGGCTATATCTATTATTACCCCCTGCCGGTGCTGACGACTTGGTTCGTTGCCACCCCCATCGCCTATACTGTCACCTATTTCGTTCTGAAATCCGTGCTTCCGCGCATGATTTCCATGAGAAATTACCAGCGTAGCGCCATCATCGTCGGGCGCAACGATATAGGTATCCGCCTCGCGCAGCAGTTCATCGACAATCCCTATCTCGGCACGCACATAATCGGCTTCTTTGATGATCGCAGTTCCGCGCGCCTCCAGATGGCAAGCGGCGCCTCGCCAGCCGGTCTGCTACAGATCCCGACAAAAGGGCGTTTGTCCGATCTGACGGGTTTCATCAAGCAGAACCATGTCGAGACCATTTATATTGCCCTGCCGATGGCGACGCAGCCCCGCATCCTGCATCTGCTCGACGACCTCAGGGACACGACAGCCTCGATTTATTTCGCGCCGGATATTTTCGTGACTGATCTCATCCAGGGACGTCTCGGCAGCGTCGGAGACATGCCGGTGGTCGCGGTATGCGAAACGCCTTTTACCGGCTTTAACGGCGTCATCAAACGCACTGCGGACATCGTGCTTTCGCTTCTCATCATGACATTGCTGTTGCCGGTGATGCTGGTACTGGCAATTGGCGTCAAACTGTCTTCCCCTGGTCCGGTCATTTTCAAGCAGCGGCGCTACGGCCTGGACGGCAAGGAAATCCTGGTCTACAAATTCCGTTCGATGACGAGCTGTGACGATGGCGCGGTCATCAGGCAGGCGACGAAAGACGACCAGCGCATTACGCGCTTTGGCGCTTTCATGCGCCGGACCTCGATGGACGAACTGCCGCAATTCCTGAACGTGCTCCAGGGGCGCATGAGCATCGTCGGCCCCCGTCCGCACGCGGTGGCGCATAACGAAACTTACCGAAAGCTGATAAAAGGCTACATGGTTCGCCACAAGGTCAGACCGGGCATTACCGGTTGGGCGCAGGTCAACGGTTATCGCGGTGAGACCGAAACCGTAGACAAAATGGAAAAACGCATCGAATACGATCTCGAATACCTGCGTAGTTGGTCTTTGAGCCTGGATTTGTGGATCATCGTAAAAACCGCTATTGTGGCGCTGACAGACCAGAATGCGCACTGAGCGGCTCGCCCGCGCGCTGCGATGACGAATCTAGAGAAATGAAATGGGATGAATGAGGACAACATTCGGCAACTGATGAAACATCTTCCGGAGGGTTACGAGGCGGCAAGCAAGGAAACGGGGGCGATGATGCGAACGGGCAGGGTGATCCGCGAAGCTTCGGATCTGATGTTGCTGACTACTTGACTTCAGAGGTTGAAGTTGCCCGTCTTTCGTTTGACGCCGTGAGGGTTACGCTTGCCGCGACTGGACTGGGAATACATCCGAATCCGTTACGGCGGCATGCCGACAATTGTTGGGCGGGGCGCTCCAGGCGGCGTATCACGCGCTACGGTTTCCCGCGCCAGCAGCCGCTTGAGCGCATAGATTTTTTCCAGCGCCTCGCGCGGGGAGAGCGTATCAGGGTCGATAGCGGCGAGTTCAACCAGCGCCGGGTGTGACGAGGGCGATTCTTCTTTGTCTATTGAGAGCGGCGCGGCGAAGAGATCGGCTTGCGGTCCCGCGTCAATGGCCTGGTTTTCCAGCGCCCGCAGCCGCCGCCGCGCTTCCCGGATGACGGGCGTGGGAATGCCCGCGAGCGAGGCGACTTCAATGCCATAGCTCTGGCTTGCTGGGCCGTCTTCGAGGGCGTGCAGGAATACGATACGGTGGCCGTGTTCGACGGCGTCTAGATGGACGTTGGCGCATTCGGGATACTCGGCGTTGAGGCGGGTCAGCTCGAAATAATGCGTGGCGAAAAGGCTCAGGCTGCGGTTCTTCTCCAATAGATGACGGGCAATGGCGAAGGCGAGCGCGAGGCCGTCGAAGGTGGAAGTACCGCGCCCGATTTCATCCATCAGCACGAGACTTTGTTCGGTGGCGCCGTGCAGGATGGCTGCGGCTTCGGTCATTTCGACCATGAAGGTGGAGCGGCCCGAGGCGAGGTCGTCGGATGCGCCAATGCGAGTGTAGATGGCATCGAGCGGGCCGATTTCGGCGTCGATGGCGGGGACGAAGCTGCCGATATGGGCAAGCAGCGCAATGAGGGCGACTTGCCGCATGAAGGTCGATTTGCCCCCCATGTTGGGGCCGGTGATGAGCAGCATCCGGCGCGTGGGGGCGAGCTGGGCATCGTTCTGGATGAAGGTGTCGACTTGGCGTTCTACAACCGGGTGGCGTCCGCCCGTGATGCGGATGCCGGGTTGGGGAGTGAATACCGGCGCGATGTAGTCGTAGCGCCGCGCTGCTTCGGCGAAGGCGGCCAGGCCATCGGCGGCGGCGAGCGCGCGCGCCGCGCGCTGGAAAGCGGGAATGTGGGGGGCGAGGCCGTCGAGAACGGTTTCGTAGAGCATTTTTTCGCGCGCGAGCGCCCGTTCCTGCGCGGAGAGCGCCCTGTCCTCGAAGGCTTTGAGCTCAGGGGTGATGTAACGCTCGGCATTTTTCAGGGTCTGGCGGCGGCGGTAATCGTCGGGTACCCGCGCCGTGTTGGCATGGCTCACTTCGATATAGAAGCCGTGTACTTTGTTGTATTCGACCTTGAGGCTGGCGATGCCGGTGCGTGCGCGTTCGCGTTCTTCCAGCGCGAGGAGGAAATCGCCACAGTGGTTCTGAATGCTGCGCAGTTCGTCGAGTTCGGCATCGAACCCTTCGGCGATGACGCCGCCATCCCTGGGCAGGGCGGCGGGTTCGGCGGCGATGGCGCGGATCAGGAGTTCGCGTGGTTCGGCGGGGATGTCGAGGCTGGCGGCGAGTTTGTCGAGCAGTTCGGCGGGCGCGCCGTGAAGCGCGGCGATGAGCGCAGGAAGTTGGGCGAGACTTTCGCGCAGGCCGGAGAGGTCGCGTGGCCGGGCATTTCTGAGGGCAACCCGCGCGGTGATGCGTTCGACGTCGGCGATGCCCGTGAGCAGGGCGCGCACAGCATCGGCGCGGTTGCGGGGGCCACTGGTGTCGTCGATGCCGTTGAGCAACGCGGCGATGGCGCGGTGGCGGGCGGCGGGGAGGCGGGTGGCGCGCGGCGGATGGTGGATGGCGTGCCGGAGCCATCGGCTGCCCATGGCGGTGATACAGGTGTCGAGCAGCGAGAGCAGGGTAGGGGCAGAGTCGCCGCGCAAGGTTTCGGTGAGTTCGAGGTTGCGTCGGGTGGCCGCGTCCATTTGCAGATATTCGGTGTCGCGTTCGACGACGAGCCTGGTGATGTGGGCAAGGTTCTGGCGCTGGGTGGCGCGAGCGTAGTCGTGGAGCGCGCCTGCCGTGCCAAGGGCGACGGTGATGCCGGTGACACCGAATCCAGCCAGGTCGCGGGTGCCGAAGTGTTCGGCAAGGAGCCGGGCCGCAGTGTCGGGGGCGAATTGCCAGTCGGCGAGCCGCCGTAGCGGCGGGGCGATGTTTTCGATGTACGGGAGTGTGAGTCCGTCGGGGATGAGGATTTCTGCCGGGGAAAGGCGCTCGAATTGGGCAGGCAGTTTTTCGGGCGGGCATTCGGTGAGCCGCATGTCGCCGTTGGCAAGGTTGAGCCAAGCCAGCCCGAGGACGCCGCGATGGATGTTGAGCGCGAGCAACAGGGCATCCTTACGTTCGTCGAGAAGCGCGGCGTCAGTGATGGTGCCGGGGGTGACGATGCGGCTGACGGCGCGCTCCATCGGCCCCTTTGTCGCACCCGGTTCGCCAACCTGTTCGGCGATGACGACCGATTCGCCGAGTTTGACTAGCCGCGTCAGGTAGTGTTCGACGGCGTGGAAGGGCACGCCCGCCATTTTGATGGCCTGCCCGGCGGATTTGCCACGCGTGGTCAGGGTGATGTCCAGAAGGCGGGCGGCTTTTTCCGCATCGTCGAAGAACAGTTCATAGAAGTCGCCCATACGGTAGAAAAGCAGCATACCGGGGTATTGCGCCTTCAGGCTTAGGTACTGCTGCATCATGGGGGTGTGGGTAGAGATATCCTGCTTGTCCATGGGGGTCGTTCTGCTGTGAATCGTGCTATGGGGTTGGCGAGCGGTACGGGAATGCCTGTCCGGGGAATGCCAGGCGCGCCGGATGTGCGATGATAGCCTATCTGGATTGACGAACGCGAACGCGGGACTTGAGGCGCGTAAACGTGGAGTACTATTTACAGGAAGTTGGTCTGGCGTATCTCGTGTTAAATCTGTTGTCATTGCGAGCGGGGTGAAGCAATCCATGCGCCGTGTGGATTGCCACGTCGTATCGATTTCTGCAATGACGTTTATATGAGTACATCCCGTTTGTAGGGAGTGTTCCCTGATTTTAAAAGACCTTTTATCGCAATGGATTAGCACGTATTTGCCGGGACTAAACAAAACGGCCAGCAGCCTATACGGCTATGAACCAACGCAAAGCCTTTCCGACGCGGCTAACTCGTTTCTGAGCAGCCTATACGGCTATGAACTCTTCCGCCGTGATGTAGCGGTCTCGCTTCTTGTTTCTGAGCAGCCTATACGGCTATGAACGTGGAGGTGGAATGGGCTTCCGAAACCGTGGATTTCTGAGCAGCCTATACGGCTATGAGCGTCATCGCGGCGTGGTCGAAATCCATCAACCAGTTTCTGAGCAGCCTATACGGCTATGAGCCCGTCCTCGGTGCAGTTTGCGGTCTATCGCAATTTCTGAGCAGCCTATACGGCTATGAGCTCGTCACGCAACCGCGGTTGCTTGTTCTTGACTTTCTGAGCAGCCTATACGGCTATGAGCATGCCGACGCAGCTATCGCGGAGGTCAGCAGCTTTCTGAGCAGCCTATACGGCTATGAGCCGGGTGTCCAAGCATCAACCAGGCTTCGTCCATTTCTGAGCAGCCTATACGGCTATGAGCCTCGGGCGCGGGAGGCGCGGGGGCGGCATCAAGTTTCTGAGCAGCCTATACGGCTATGAGCAGCGCCGTCAGCATTCCCGCGCCCGATGAGGCTTTCTGAGCAGCCTATACGGCTATGAGCCCGTCGCGCACCATGGCTTGGAGTTCTACTGTTTTCTGAGCAGCCTATACGGCTATGAGCTCGCACGTAATACCGGAGCCGCCGTCTCCGTATTTCTGAGCAGCCTATACGGCTATGAGCGGGGCTGTGGAACTCACCCTCCCTCCAGCTATTTTCTGAGCAGCCTATACGGCTATGAGCCCGTCTGCGACGGACTTGCCCCAATAGACCGTTTTCTGAGCAGCCTATACGGCTATGAGCATACTCGGACACGAACCGATTACCCGGCTCCGTTTCTGAGCAGCCTATACGGCTATGAGCATCCAGCGCCCCGCATTTCATCAAAAACGTCTTTTCTGAGCAGCCTATACGGCTATGAGCAGTTGTGCGGCCACGCCACTTTTTGTGACACGTTTCTGAGCAGCCTATACGGCTTTGCGCGCGGCGTGGATGGCACGCAGCATGCGGACGTATTTCTGAGCAGCCTATACGGCTATGAGCCCAGTACCATGCGCAACCGGCGGCAGTCCGACTTTCTGAGCAGCCTATACGGCTATGAGCCGTTACCACGCACCACAAGACGAACAGTTGAGTTTCTGAGCAGCCTATACGGCTATGAGCAGCGTCGTCTGGGCACAGACCACCGTCACAGATTTCTGAGCAGCCTATACGGCTATGAGCTTCGGCTTTCACCAGTTGGCCTTCGGCTCCACTTTCTGAGCAGCCTATACGGCTATGAGCTTGAGTAGTTCGATTTCGATTCCGGCCATGCCTTTCTGAGCAGCCTATACGGCTATGAGCGTCACCGTAGCGGGCGGGCTGATTTTTACAGTTTTCTGAGCAGCCTATACGGCTATGAGCCCAGATAGTGCCCGTGTAGCTGCCGCCTACGATTTCTGAGCAGCCTATACGGCTATGAGCAAATAAAGAATCTCCTCGGGCGCGCCCGCCCGTTTCTGAGCAGCCTATACGGCTATGAGCGCGGGGTATCGAGACCCGCTCTTTATCGACCATTTCTGAGCAGCCTATACGGCTATGAGCGCTGACGCTGACGGAGGAGTTGCGGCCTTGTTTTTCTGAGCAGCCTATACGGCTATGAGCACAAAACAAGTGCGCGATTCGGCGGGGATGATTTTCTGAGCAGCCTATACGGCTATGAGCAAACTCACGCAGGGCGAATACGACACGTATCTTTTCTGAGCAGCCTATACGGCTATGAGCGGAACAAATACGCCGACTCAAACACGTCCTGCTTTCTGAGCAGCCTATACGGCTATGAGCGTTTGATGCAGACGCGCGGCCAGTTCTTCCCCTTTCTGAGCAGCCTATACGGCTATGAGCGCGGAGGTGACGGGCTTCGACCCCGATCCGGCTTTCTGAGCAGCCTATACGGCTATGAGCTGACCCGACCTTCTTTGCCCGGCCCGAGACCTTTTCTGAGCAGCCTATACGGCTATGAGCCGGGGCGAACCCCTACTACGTGGAGCGGGTCATTTCTGAGCAGCCTATACGGCTATGAGCCCAGGGCGCGACGAGCGAGATCGCCTCCTTCTTTTCTGAGCAGCCTATACGGCTATGAGCGGTAAGGGTCAACACGATGCGGCCTTCATCATTTTCTGAGCAGCCTATACGGCTATGAGCCGCATACCGTTCGGCAGCGAACTGCTCAACAATTTCTGAGCAGCCTATACGGCTATGAGCGACTTGCGCACATCGAACCGGTCGACGAGCACTTTCTGAGCAGCCTATACGGCTATGAGCTTTCCGCGCGCCTTTCCCCAGGGCAACGTGATTTTCTGAGCAGCCTATACGGCTATGAGCAGAACAATGATCACGGTTTCCCCGGATGTCATTTTCTGAGCAGCCTATACGGCTATGAGCATGCTTCTGCTGGAAGCGAGGCGTGTTTTGACTTTCTGAGCAGCCTATACGGCTATGAGCTTTTGTAAGACGTGCTACAAGCACGTCCCCATTTTCTGAGCAGCCTATACGGCTATGAGCTTGGCGCCGCGGTACACAGAGACGCTGATCGCTTTCTGAGCAGCCTATACGGCTATGAGCTAAACGCAGTTTCCGGGCGAGTTCCCGCAGCTTTTCTGAGCAGCCTATACGGCTATGAGCAATGCGCCCGGCGCTGACACTGGCCCGGATGTTTTCTGAGCAGCCTATACGGCTATGAGCCCCTCTCGCGCTCCATCCGTGCTACCTGTTTCTTTCTGAGCAGCCTATACGGCTATGAGCAATACCGGGGAAATTGCCTCTTCATACAATCAGTTTCTGAGCAGCCTATACGGCTATGAGCTTGTTGCGTCGCCGCTTGGACGTGTTCAGAGATTTCTGAGCAGCCTATACGGCTATGAGCATCCAGTGGCTGCTGGATCGCGGCGCTGCATGTTTCTGAGCAGCCTATACGGCTATGAGCAACCCCAAAACTCCTGTACCCAGTTGAATCCACAAACTTTTTCAGGGAAAACTACGATTTCTCCCTTCTCCATCCGCTGTTGGCAACTGGTTGATTTTCAATGGATTTCATTTCCCTCTAAAAAAAGGGTTCGAAACCAGGGAATGGTTGCGGATGTACTCAGGCCGTAACTGTTGAAAGAACCTGCTTGTGGCTGGGATACAGGCGGGTCGTGCCGTATGAAAAGGCGGAAGGGTTGGCCGGTGCTCTGGCTTTTCAGGCTCATGAAAGGGAGTTCGCATTTCCGGATGCGGTCGACTTGCTTGCTCGCGGCTTTCAGGTCCATGCCGCGCTCCTCGACGAGACGCTGGATCGCTGCCTGGCGCGCATCCTCCAGGCTGCGATATTCGTCGGGGTGGCGACGCATCTGTCTGCGCAAGAGACGCTCAGGGCTGCTTTTGGGGATTACCCGGGATACCCGGCAGTGTTGTGCCTGTTCGGGAACAGGCAGGATGTTGCTGATTTGCAGATAGTCCTGCAAATCGTTCCGGTTGAGGTGTTGCAGGACGGTTCGCAAACGGCTGGCCTCCGCGTGCAGACGCAAACGGGAACCCAAGGTCTGTTTTTGCCTGTCCGTTCCTGCCGCCATATCCAGTTGGATGACATCCGGAAAGCTGATGCCTGTATCCGTGCTTTTCAAGGCTACCAAGGCCAAATGCAGGCGGGTAAAAAGAATGCCCATCAGTTGCGAGACCGGAAACTCCGGATCGGGACGAATGCGGAGATCGATGTAGTGATTCATCGTCAATTTCCTCCTTTCTTTCCGAATACGCCGCCTCGGATAAGCACTGCGATCACATAATTTTGATCATCAAGATTGAGGTCTTGATCACGTAGCACCCAATTGTCGAGCAGATTGTAGAAATCCTTGCTGCCATTGTTCGGCGCACGATATGCCTTGCCTTGTACAGTCACGGAACCATAGGGTTCGATCGGAATCGGGCCGAGATCAGCAATGGAAATACCTTCGTTTTCCGGGTACCAAGTGTCTATGGTACGAATGGCATTACCTATTTTCTGCGAATGGAATGCAGCGATTTTATTAACATGATACAATGTTTTGCTTTTGTGATCGACTTTATTTTTATCGTCACTTTGAATGAATTCTTGCGAAGGGAAGACTTCTTGCCCTGCGCCTATCCGTACAAAAGCGGTAACTTGCAAAAGGACATGTTTTGGGCCTTTCAAACCAGAATGTAAAACTTGTGCAAGTTCTTCAAGATTTTTCACTGCTGGTTCCTTGAATTCAAACTTTCTCAGTGAAAATGAAAGAACGTCGTCGAAAACCCACTTATTTTCCGCCTTGCCTTCCAGCAGCCGTTCAATATGGATTTCAATCTTTTCCGCCCCAATTCGATTGCGCCACAAAAAACGACCGTTGGCAAGGTTGTAGGCATAACGCCGGGCTAGATCGATAAAGCCATGCTCAGGCTGTTTATGCCAATCGGCCACGATTTTTTCCAGTTTTTCTCGGTAAGCGAGATTATTGCAAGTTGAAGGCGTACCAGTTCCGGGAAGCACGCGCAACGTGAATGCCACTTTCAAAGTATCCGCATCTGCAGGCAGCATCGCCACATCCACTCTTTGTGGATTAGATTTTTGAACTTCTTTCTCGACTTCTTCTGGGTTATTATTTCCAAGAAAATGGGAGATGGTTCCCCGCACGTTTTTTTCTTGAAGCGAGATGGGTCGCCATTGCTTGTGACAGTCTTTATCATTCCAGTCGCCTGCGTAGAACAGGGCGTCGGAAGGATCGAGTTTACGTTCAAAAGCAAGGACAGTGGGGTGGGATAGAGGCATGGTGTAGCTCCTTTTTTCCAGGTGAATGATTAATCGAAATCGTGGTCGTTGTCAGATCCTGCTGGATACATATAGTCATTGCAACAGCGATAACGACCAGAGTCATGCTGATGATCAGCATACCATAACAATTGCTGTGGAGACCGCAATCGGTGTGGACCCAACCACTGGCCAATGGAATACAGGCTTTCCACGAAGCAAAAAGGCGTTTGCCTGTCTCGCGCATTGGCAACCGTACCTGCTTCATGCGGGCCGCTCAGGACGCCGTAACCAACGGGAATGGGTACGAGCCAGGCATCCCGATCGTTTTCCCAGCCAGCTTTTTCCGTGTAGCATGCGTTGATACGCGACAGGGACAGCCATGCATCCAACTGGCTGGACTTGGGGTCTGTCGCTTGTAATTCTTTATGGCGTTTTTCCAGCAAATCGTCACGTGCAACCAGTGTAAACCCGGGCAACAAGCGGTATTTGAGCCGATGGAAGTATTGCTCACAGTCTTGATCCGTGCCGGTCATAGGCACAAAATAGGGTCGTTGGCGAGGAGTCGTGGCCGACGAATACAGAACGCTTCCACCCGCAATTCGCATGCTGTCCAAAATCCTGCGGACATCGGCAGCGATCCTTTCCTGTTTTTGGGCGTTTTCAAACTCTCTTGTCAGTGTTTTGCTTCGCAGCGCGAAAACCAGACTGATCTCCAGGTGAATCCGGCCTTCCTCGACGATGGCGGCTGTGCTGCCGCTTTTGTCGACCGGGTTGCGCGTCAGGCAAAAAGCATGGACATGACCACCGTCGGTAATCTGCTCCTGATAATCGTGGCAAACCACGCCCACTGCCGTGAAGTGTAAATCCAGTCCCGAAGCCGCTGTTTTCCGTTCCAGCGCCCACATCAATCCCAGGAATGCGGTCATGGAGGGGAAGCCGTGCGTCAGCGGGCTGGAAACCGCATTGGCGTTTTGTACCCGCACATGGGGGATCACCAATAAATGTTCAAATTTTGGGCATTCTGTCATGAATGTGGTTCCTCGGAAACTTTACCGGGTATGTGCGCCCGATATCTGGCGGTTGCGGGCCAATCCGTGGCGCAAACGATGACATGCCTGGCCTGCTTTTTCCAACGTTGGATTTCATTATCCCCAACCGGTAAACCGGCTTTATACAAAATGCTATACAACCATTTTGCGAAAAGGGTTGCAACGCTGTCCGGCCAGACCTTCTGTCCGAATTCACGGGTGAAAGCCTGATCATCTTCTTTGTGATCTGGGTGGGGCGGCAGGTAAGCGCGCCCTGGATCCAGCCAAAGCCGCTCACAACGCTGGAGCTTGCAGTCCGCATTCCGTGTCCATCCCGGCGTATACTGTTCCTGGATTTCAAAGCCAAATTCCACAAATAGCTGGTATAACGCCTGCTCGATCCGTTCCCTTTTGGCATAAGGCTTCATTGTCGATTTTGGATTGGCCATTAGGAATTGGCAGAGTTTCTTTACGTGCTGATCTACATTATTGTAATTGCGAAAGTGATCCAACGCTGAACTAATATTCAGAAAACTTTTGGGCTGTTCCTGCCAATGAGGCGGCAATGATGCCAACAAATAATTGATACCACTTCGTTCACTATTCAACTGGCTAATGTTGAGTTGTTTCTTGCCGCCCAGCTTGCGCGCGATAAGATTGGGGTAATCACGATAAGCCGCGCCTTCTTGCGGTTTTTCGTTCTTGTTCCAACGGCTGCGGCGCGCTGCGACATTTGCCTCGCCGAAACGGGCATCGGTGATTTCCGCATGCATGGCATGCACCAGCGGGTTGGAGAACAATGGGGAAAGCAAATGATATTCTTCATTATTCGTTGCGTCCCTCCCAACTAACCAATACACCTGTTTCATCAATGAATGGGAAGCAGGGCTTGTAATTTTAGGGCTGTCAATTTCAATCAATTTATCAGCTAATTCATCCGCCCTGTTTTTATCGTTATCCAGTGCATTGATAGCATCCCGATCTTTTTCTTTCAGCATCTGGAGAATTGTCTTCTCCTCGAACTTACGCTGTAAAAGCAGGTAAGCTTCATACGCCTTCTTGTTTTTCGCGCCATCGCCTGTCGCATCAGCCACTAAATTCGGAGCACTCAGAGAATGCGTTCCAACTTCTTTGTGTTGCGTAAAATCGTTCGGGCTGGTATACAACAAATTCGTTGTATTTTTAATATGTATGTTAGGATGTGTCGCTTTGGCAACATGTGTCGCTATTTGAATTTGTGATGCAACCTCCGCTCCTTCCGACAAAATGACGGGGAGCACAATTTTATCGAGAATCTCTCTGCGTTTTTTCCGGGAGCCAGCGTCTGTCTTCCCTTCCAGTTTTTTTAGCAAATCTTTGCGACGATTCTGGATGCACTTCTCCAGAAAATCGCGTATTGCTTGTGAACGCGCTGACATAAATACGCTCCTGTTGTAACCAACCATGGTCATTCTACATTCTTTTCTTAGCAAACCCCAGTGCCGGGTGATACTGCCAGCCTTCCACGCCATTGTCCGGCACGCTTGCCACCGTGAAGCGTGAAGCCGCGTCGTACAGCGAGAGCGTTTGTGCTTCCGACTGTTCCTGTAACAAGGCTTGCAGATCATTCTGCCCCCAGAGGGAAATCCGCGCACCTAGCGGCAAACATTCAAGATTGATGCGCTTCAACGAGAAAATCTCTATGGGTATAAAAGGTTTCTGCTTCCGCTGTCCGTGCCCATTCTCGTGAACCCGATACAGGACCAGCTTTTGTCCGTTGTCTTCGTCCGGCAGGAACAGGAGTTCGATTTCCTTTTGCCCATCATCGCTGCGGAAAGGCTGCTGTTGCGGCAAGGCCCAAGTCAGCGCGGCGTTGGGTTGTT
>JAIRMC010000042.1 GCA_031258965.1 Azoarcus sp.
GGTTACATGTCGGAAAAAGAACCTGACGGAAAGCGTTACAGTCTCAAAAAGGGTGAAAACCCGTTTCCTTGGGTGAGGCAAGAAATCGGGAATCTCAATCCCCGTGATGCGTATGAAAACATGATTTACTGCAAACCCGAGCATCCGGATTTTCCTGAAAAGTCCAAATTCCACATCTTTGCTTGGGAAAGCGGGTTTTTTGTCAAAAAACAAGGCAATAATGAACTGTCCTATTATCAGGCATCCATTCCCGTCTCCGACGGAAAAGGCGGACTGCATTTCGACATCTGGCGGGATTGTGTGCTGACTTGGGCCAAACGCCTGCGTCCCGTACACGGAGTGGCGGGCTTGACTGTCGTGATGAGTGATACAACCAATGACGGCCCATATATCCACCCGACCCTGAAGAAATATATCGGGCTGGATGTTCAGACGCCCCTTGATTTCACCATGGAAACAGAAAGCGTCCACAACCGTATCAAATGCGTCAACTGGCTCACCGTTCTGGGCGATGCCATTCTGGAAGAACTCGGGGGACTTGCCGTGGTAAAGAACGCGCTGGAACCCGAATGCACGCTCCATCCTTATCCAGGCGGCGTGATGATTCAGGCTGGCGAAGCGCCCCGCTTGGGCGATTTGGACGTACCGGGTTCCTCCGAACTTCTTGAACCCTACCGCAAGGTCGCCCGCTTCACCAAACCCGTGCGCTTCATGGACTACGGGAGCAGCCTGTTCCGGGTAGAGAAGCCTCTGGTTGGCAAGGAAGAAGCGAAGAAGTGGGTCAGCCGCTTCGATTGATTGCATTGCGCACAAAACGATGAACGAAGAGACACTCAAGCAAAAATGACAAGGTGATTGCCAGAAGCAGGAACAGGAACAGGAACAGCGGCAGCCAGAACAGGCTACGCAGGGAGAATCCGAGAGCCTGTGGCAGCAATTCAAGGACTGGGACAGGCTTCCCGAGAAGCCTCCCATCGGCCCGGGCGGTTCTCCACCCAAGCCACCTTCCACGCCACCGGTATTGCCGCCGCTACCGGGCATGCCGCCCATACCGATATGAGCCGATGCTCACGCCACAAACACCACATGGGAGATGGAAATGATTACACCGGAACAGACACTCGCCTATGCGTCGCTGGACAGGCATGGCGCCATTCACGGCAAAGGTGGCCGCTCTGCTGGATTGTTTGTCCTCGGCGCAGAGCTGTATATCACGCCGCGCGAGATGGCACAATTGCGGCTTGACATGCTGGACGTGCAGGAGGATTACTGGCGGCGATTCAACGCGCATCTAGTCAGAATGGGTTACATGTCGGAAAAAGAACCTGACGGAAAGCGTTACAGTCTCAAAAAGGGTGAAAACCCGTTTCCTTGGGTGAGGCAAGAAATCGGGAATCTCAATCCCCTGGATGCGTATGAAAATATGATTTACTGCAAACCCGAGCATCCGGATTTTCCTGAAAAGTCCAAATTCCGCATCTTTGCTTGGGAAAGCGGGTTCCTCGCCAAGAGCGAGGATGAAAATGAACTATCCTATCATGCTGCTTCCATTCCTATTTCCGACGGAAACGGCGGACTGCATTTCGACATCTGGCGAGATTGTGTACTGACTTGGGCCAAACGCCTACGCCCCGCGCACGGGCTGGCGGGTTTGACTGTCGTGATGAGTGATAGAACCACTGACGGGCCATATATCCACCCGACCCTGAAAAAGTATATCGGACTGGATATTCAGGAACCTCTTCGCTTTAGCATGAAAGGGAAAAGTGTCTTTAAACGCATCAAATGCATCAACTGGCTCACCGTTCTGGGCGATGCCATTCTGGAAGAACTTGGGGGGCTTGCCGTGGTAAAAAGCGCGTTGGAACCCGAATGCACGCTCCATCCCTATCCGGGCGGCGTAATGATCCAAGCCGGAGAAGCGCCCCGCTTGGGCGATGTAGACGGTGCCGGGTTCATTCGAACTTCTCGAACCCTACCGCAAGGTGGCGGCCCTCACCAAGCCGGTGCGCTTCACGGATTACCCAAAAGGAAGCCTCCTCTTTGGCGTGGATGAATCCCTGAACGGCGCGGAAGAAGCAAAAAAATGGGTGAGCCGCTTCGATTGACGAGAATGATCCCCCAGGAACAGACGCCCGCTTATACGTCGATGTCACGCATTGGCCTTCAGCCACGCCGCTAGCTCTTCCGGCGTTTCAACGCAGGCGAGCGGCGCTTCGGCGCGCAGGGCGGCGAGCGGATGCGCGCCAAAGCCGACGCCCATGCCTGCCGTCCCAGCGTTTTTCGCCATCTGCAAATCGTGCGTGGTATCACCAATCATCAGGGTTTTTTCCGGCGCAACGCCCAATTCGGCCATCAATTCTTCAAGCATCGCCGGATGCGGCTTGGAGAAGCATTCGTCGGCGCATCGCGTGGCGTGGAAAAGCGGGCCAAGACCGGATTGCTCAAGAACGCGGTCGAGTCCGGCGCGGCTTTTCCCCGTGGCAACGGCCAGCAAACGGCCCTCGCGCCGGAGGTCGGCGAGAAAAGCGGCAACGCCGGGGAAAAGCGCCAGTTTTTCGACTCCGGCAAAATAGTGATGGCGGTAACGCGCCGCGATTTTCGGGTAGTCGTACATGGGCAGATCGGGCACGGCGTATTGCAAGGCTTCGGTGAGTCCGAGGCCGATGACATGCCGGGCGCGGATGTCGTTGGGCACGGGCAAACCCAGATCGCGGCAGGCGGACTGGATAGCGCGCGCGATGGCGGCGGTCGAATCCATCAAGGTGCCGTCCCAGTCGAAAACGATGAGATCGAATCTTGCGTTCATGCGGCGGGTTCCTGTGCGTCGAGGCGGGCGACGAAGCCCTGGAGTTCCGGTGGCGGCGGCGCATCGAGCGCAAGTCGCGCGCCCGTGAGCGGATGCACGAAAACCAGCCGCGCGGCGTGGAGGAACATCCGCCGCAGCCCTTTGCCTTCAAGCGTTTTGTTGAGCGCGAAGTCGCCGTATTTATCGTCGCCCGCGAGCGGAAAGCCAAGATGTGCGAGATGCACCCGTATCTGATGGGTGCGTCCGGTTTTCAGCTCGACCTCCAGCAGACTGAATCCCCGCCAACGCTTGAGCAACCGCACGATGCTGTGCGCGGACTTGCCGTCGTCGGACACCCTGACGCGGCGCTCGCCCTCGGCGGTAAGGTATTTGAAGAGTGGCGCGCGGACGTGCTGCACGGGGTTCGGCCATTGTCCGACGACAAGCGCGAGGTAACGCTTTTCCATGCGGCCTTCGCGCATCATGTCGTGCAATGCGGTGAGCGCGGAACGCTTTTTCGCCACGATCAGCAAGCCGGAAGTTTCGCGGTCGAGCCGGTGCGCGAGTTCGAGCGTCCGGCGTTCCGGACGACTAGCGCGCAATTGTTCGATCACGCCAAAACTCACGCCGCTGCCGCCATGCACGGCCAGCCCGGCGGGTTTATCCACCACCATCAGCGCATCGTCTTCGAACACCGCGGGCAGGGACTTGCCCGGCGGCGCGGCGGACGCGGCGCGTGCGGCCATCCGCAGCGGCGGAATCCGCAATTCGTCACCCACGGCAAGGCGATAAGTCTGCCGCACCCGGCAACCGTTGATCCGCACTTCGCCGCTGCGCAAAATGCGATAGATGTGGCTTTTCGGTACGCCCTTCACGGTGCGCATCAAATAGTTGTCGATACGTTGCCCCGCGGCGGATTCGTCAATCCGTTCGCGCCGCGCCGCATTTATTTTGCTTTGCGTCATCATCGTGAATATAATCCTGCCCGCTACGAGCCGGTTGTGGACGCCGTGCCAGCGCCAGAAGGCGCCGGATCATGGACGACGCTTGAGCTTCACACGTGTTCCCGGCCCGCCGCCTGCGCGAACCCTGCCCCCGAAAGGTGGCGATGGTAGCGCAGTACACCTTTTCCGACACACCCATCCAGCCTTCGCGGCTGGATACAAGACGCGCGATGCGCAACACATCAGCAGGATCCAATGCACCTGCCCGTACAGACCGGCATCGCTGGAACCAGCGCCGCCGGCCCTGGCAGGACAAGTGAAAAACGACCAGCCAACCCATCACGACAATATCGCTACCGGATGAAAGCAGCCCGAAACAACCGCTCCTGACCCCCGTACCAGCGCGATGGCGCGCGCCGGTCGTTCCTGCCCGTGTGCATCTGGCGCGGGAGAATGACTCACAATGAAGCGCATGCTTTTCAACGCGACGCAGGCCGAAGAACTTCGCGTCGCAATCGTAGACGGTCAAAAACTGATTGATCTCGATATTGAATCGGCCAACAAGGAAGAACGCAAAAGCAACATCTACAAAGCCGTCGTTAGCCGCGTCGACCCTAGTCTCGAAGCCGCCTTCGTCGACTACGGCGCGGAACGCTCCGGCTTCCTGCCTCTCAAGGAAATCTCCTCCGTTTACCTCCAGCCCGGCGCGGGCAGCCGCGCCAACGTTCGCGGCGCATTGCGCGAAGGCCAGGAACTCATCGTCCAGGTCGAAAAAGACGAGCGCGGCGGCAAGGGCGCGGCGCTGACCACCTATATTTCGCTTGCCGGGCGCTACCTCGTGCTGATGCCCAACAAACCCCACGGCGGCGGCGTATCGCGCCGCATCGAGGGCGAAGAACGCACCGAGCTGCGCGAAGCCATGGATCAACTCGAAGTGCCGCAAGGCATGAGCCTCATCGCGCGCACCGCCGCCATTGGCCGCAGCGCCGGAGAGTTACAGTGGGACCTCAACTACCTCGCACAACTCTGGACGGCCATCGAAGGCGCGGCGCGCGACCAAAGCGGCGCCTTCCTCATCTATCAGGAAGGCAGCCTCGTCATCCGCGCCATCCGCGACTACTTCCAACCCGACATCGGTGAAATCCTCGTCGACACCGACGACATCCACGAACAGGCCGCGCAGTTCATGCGCCGCGTCATGCCGGACAACGTCAACCGCATCAAACGCTATAGCGACGATGTGCCGCTTTTCTCGCGCTTCCAAATCGAACACCAGATCGAATCCGCCTATTCCCGCCAAGTCAACCTCCCCTCCGGCGGCAGCGTGGTCATCGACCACACCGAGGCGCTGGTGGCCGTCGACGTCAACTCGGGCCGCTCCACCAAAGGCGCCAACATCGAAGAAACCGCCTTGCGCACCAACCTCGAAGCCGCCGAGGAAATCGCCCGTCAACTGCGCCTGCGCGACCTGGGCGGTCTCATCGTCATCGACTTCATCGACATGGATTCCGCCCGGAACCGGGGCGAAGTCGAAAACTGCCTGCGCGACGCCCTGCGCTACGACCGCGCCCGTGTGCAGGCCGGCAAGATCAGCCGCTTCGGCCTACTCGAACTCTCCCGACAACGCCTGCGCCCCGCGCTGGCCGAAACCAGCTACATCACCTGCCCGCGCTGCACCGGCACCGGCCACATCCGCAGCACCGAGTCCTCCGCCCTGCACATCCTGCGCATCATCGAAGAAGAAGCCATGAAAGAGAACACCGGCGCGGTGCATCTGCAAGCGCCGGTCGATGTCGCCACCTACCTTCTCAACGAAAAGCGGACGGACATCGCGCGCATCGAATTCCGTCACAAAATACTGCTCATCATCGTGCCCAACCGGCACATGGAAACCCCTGCGCACGAAATCACCCGGCTGCGTCACGACCAGCTCAACCAGGACGACATCACCCTCGCCAGCTACCAGATGGTGCAACAGCCCGGCGAAGAAATCGTCACCAGCAACAACCGCAACGGCAACGACAAGGCCGTGCGCAAAGAAGCCGTCATCAAAGGCATCGGCCCCGCCCTGCCCGCCCCTGAACCATGCGCCGTCACGCCAACGCAGCCACCCGCGCACGCGCAGCCCGTTTCCGGCCTCATCTCGCGCCTTACAAGCTGGTTTGGCGAGCTGATCGGCGGCGAGCACCAAAACGACGAACCGGAATCCATTCCCGCCGCACCCGCGGCGCGTGAAACGCGCGGGCAACACGAACGCGAGCGCTCCCGCAACGGCGAACGCGGCAGCCGCAATGACCGCGCCCAACGCGGCGAACGCGGCGAACGCGGCAATACTCGCGCCGAAAAAAGCGACATGCCCGCCCTGCAAGGCAAGCCGCAACGTCCGTCCAAACCGCGCGCCGAGCACCCCGAAACACCGGAACGCGCCACCGTCGAGACCGACAATGCCAAAGCGGCGAACGACAGCCCCCGCCGCCGCCGCGGTCGGGACAAAGCCGCCGAAGACGCCGCAAAACCTGTCCTACCCGAGGAAGCCACCGCCAGGCCGCGCCGCGCCGCCACGGAAAAAACCGCTGCCGCACCGCAGGATCACGCCGCCAACGCCGCGCCCGTCGAGGCTGAAACAGAAGCCGCCGCTGAAAAGCGCCGTCGCCGCAGTCGAACTGGCCGCCGGGGACGCAGCGCCGAAAGCGAAACCGCGGACGCCAACGTTCCGGAAATCGCAGACCCCTCGCCCGCGATACCGCCCGTCGTGGAAGCCCTGCCCGTTGTCGCGGGATCATCATCCATCGACACCGCGCTTGCCGCGCCACCGGCTTCGCCGGATGCCCTTTCCACCGCTGTCGGCAAACCGTCCAAACCTGAGCCGGAAGCCGACCCCGCACCCATTGCCGCAAAGTCGAAGGAAAAAGCCGAAAGCGCCGAAACCGTCCCGGTTCCCCTGCCCTTGCTGAAAGTATCCGACTCGTTTACCGAAGCGCCCCCAAGCCTTGCCCAAACCCCGGCGCCGATCCCTGTCTTTACCACGTCGACCGCGCCCGCTGCCCCGCCAGAAGCGCCCAAACCAAACGCCACGCCACAAACCGCGCCTGTCGGCGCACCGGAGGGCGCAGGTCTCGTCATGATCGAAACCGATCTGGAGAAAAAAACCCAGTTCACCGACGGCATGCCAGAAAACCCCGTTCGCCTCGGACGCAAGCCGCGTTCGGCGGCTATCATCAGCAAAGAACCCTTGCAGCAAGTCGAAACGCACAAGAGCGCCTGATCCACTGCTGAATGGGCATGGGAGGGGTTGGCCAGCAAACCTGGTCAACCCCTCCCGCATCCTCCGGCATGCGGCTGCGCACCGAGCGGTTGGAATGGTTGAGGTCAGCGTGCAAGACAACGCCCTTCCTCACGCCGCCTGAAGCCGCTTGACCCTGATCCACTGGTTCGGGTTCCTTCCCGCATCCGGCCGCCCTCATGCAGTTGCGCTTCGCTTCGTTTGCCGTGGTCTGCCACGGCGGGACTTTCATCCGCAGGAGTGCGCTCATGCCGGATGCACGAACACAAACGGGATGACCGCCATGCAGCGGCCATCCCGTCGTTTTTTTACGGCCAGATTCGCGCCCCTTACAACACGGCGGCAATCGCCTTCGCCACCACGGGCAGATTCTTGTCGTTCAGGGCCGCCACATTGATGCGGCCTGACGCAACGGCATAGACGCCGTGCTCCGCCTTGAGCCGCTCCACCTGCTCCTTGCCCAATCCGGTGAAAGAGAACATACCGCGCTGCCTGGCGATGAAAGAAAAATCGCGGCTGACGCCTTCCGCCTTCAGCGCCTCGACAAGACCAGCGCGCATGGCGCGGATACGGTTTCGCATCCTGGCGAGTTCTTCTTCCCACAGCTTTCTCAACTCGGGGCTGGCGAGAACCGCCGCCACAATCGCGCCGCCGTGCGTGGGCGGATTGGAATAATTCGTGCGGATCACGCGCTTCACCTGCGAGGCCACCCTTGCCGCTTCTTCTTTACCCACGGTCACGATGGAGAGCGCCCCCACCCGCTCGCCATACAGCGAGAAATTCTTGGAAAACGACGAGGACACGAGGAATTGCACGCCGCTGGCCGCGAACGCCTGCACTGCGGCGGTATCCTGCTCGATACCCTCGGCAAAGCCTTGGTACGCCATATCCAGGAAAGGCACGAGGCGCTTTTCCCTGCTGAGCGTGGCGACTTCCTGCCACTGCCCATCGGTCAGATCCGCCCCGGTCGGGTTATGGCAACACGCATGCAGCAACACGATGGATTGCGGCGGCAAGGCAGCAAGTTTCAGCTTCATCGCCTCGAAATCCACGCCGCGCGTCGCCGGATCATAATACGGATAAGTTTCGATGGAAAATCCGGTCGTCACGAACAGGGCGCGATGGTTTTCCCAGGAGGGGTCGCTGATGAAAAGCGTCGTTTGCGGCAACAACTGCTTCAGATAATCCGCCCCCACCTTCAGCGCCCCCGTGCCGCCCAAGGCCTGGATGGTCACGACAGCGCCATTGGCTGCCAAGTCAGACCCCGCGCCGAACAGCAGATCGCGCACAGCTTGGTTATAGGCCGGATTGCCGTCGATAGGCTGGTAGCCGCGCGCGGGCTGCGCCTTCAGCCGTGCCTCCTCGGCGGCCTTGACAGCGGCCAGCAAGGGCAGCTTGCCGTTGTCGTCGTAATAAACCCCGACGCCGAGATTGACCTTGCCCGCGCGGGTATCGGCATTGAAAGCTTCGGTCAGGCCGAGAATAGGATCGCGGGGAGCCATCTCGACAGCGGCAAACAAAGATGCGGACATGGGAACTCCAATATGAGTGGTTGAGGCGCGCGCGCACCCGGAGAACCGCACGAGTCCTGTGAAGGTCTGCCGGAAACGAGCGGCTGAAAATTCTAGCATGCCCAAACAGGGCGAAGCCCTGGCAGAACCGCGCCAGCAAAGTCATCGCATTTATCCTCTCTCGACGAGGCCGAGCAAAGAAACACGATATGCGGGAGGCGCTCGGTATCCAGCGCCATTCCACTTTCCGCCGCGGGGAAACGCCCATGCCAGATGCAGATGCCCCTACGTTTGCAGGACGCCGCCCAGATAGGCCGAGACTCGACATTCCGGGCGGCGCGGGATCAGATGGCGGCTTCCCCGGTTTCTCCGGTACGGATGCGCACGATTTGCTCCACCGCCGAGACGAATATCTTGCCATCGCCAATCTTGCCGGTTCGCGCGGCCTTGATGATCGCTTCGACGGCCTGTTCCACGACATCATCATTCAATACCACTTCGACCTTGACCTTTGGCAGGAAGTCGACAACGTATTCCGCTCCGCGATACAGCTCGGTGTGTCCTTTCTGGCGGCCAAAGCCCTTGACCTCGGTCACGGTGAGGCCAGCGATCCCGATTTCCGACAGCGCTTCGCGCACTTCTTCGAGCTTGAATGGTTTGATGATGGCTTCGATCTTTTTCATCGCAAAACTGACTCCGGTGTATGAAATGCCGCCCTTGCGGGCGACGTAAAAGTTGCAAAGGTCGGGGTCTCCAGTCTGGAAACCAGCATCCCAACCACGGCGGTCGGAAAGGAAACACGCTCCCCGGCCCGCGCGGTATGGCAAACGCAAGCGTCCGCCAGCAGCGATTTGCCAGCATACATCGCTCGCGCCGAGTCTCGCTACTTTATTCGCTTGCACACCCCACGGTTATCGCGTAAGGGATTACGTGTACTCAATCCCCTGTCACCACACGCGAAACCGGAACCAACACATCTATTTGTGATAGGCATCACACCCCGCCGTTCATGACGGCCAGCGCAGGGTAAAAACTATCGAAAAGCAGCCGTTATCAAAAACAAACACATCACAACCCAACAGAGAGATCACCATGGAGAGGCCGCGTCTCATTCTTGTGCAGGGCGGACGCCGAAACGGCGCTCCCGCCCCCGCGCCTTGCATTGGACACGCCATCAGCAGCGCCATCCACGCCGGTTTCCGCATAGGTCGCCCTGTGCGCATCGGACAGGTAGACGGCAACATCGTCGGCTACAACATCGGGCATTTCGGCCTTTTCAGCGGCAGGGATTATCCGCTGCTGGTACGCACCCGCTACGGCATCACCAAGTGCAGTCTGTCGGAAGTGGCTGCGGCCTGAAACCGCGCCGGACTTGTAATGAGCAGGCGGCCTTCATCGCAAAACCAACGCCGACAAAAGCCGCCTGCGGGAAAGGCGCGAAGCCCGGACCGTTTAGGAGCGAATCAATAGGAATTATTGGGTGTAGGCCTCGCTGTCTTTGCTTCTAGTCGCTTGATGGAAATACAGTTTTTTGTCAGCGCCGACCAGATACCTGCCCGACGGAATCATAGCGCCGGTTGCCGTCTCATAGGCCCGCAAGACTCTCCCGTCCCCGAATTCCCCGGCCAGGACATGGAGATGGCCAATCGTTATGTAGTCGCCCGGATGGAACGAGCATAAATGCAACACGCCCCCCGTCCAGTTGCCGCCTGCGGTCGAAAAGATCTTCCCGCAGGTTTCCCCTGTTCTCCCGTCTACGACGCTGATCCAGCCATAGGACTGATGACTCCTCTCCCCGGCGTCCTTATCCACTTTGTTGACAAGCGTTTCGATTATCAACAACCCATTCAGGAGGTCTATGTCCACATACATGAACAACTCCCCCCTTTTGGAGCGGTACTCGATATGGTAGTCCACCGCTGGCTGGCTGGTCTGCACCGGCGCCGGAAGCGGCACCGCGACAGGGGGCGATGTCGGCACGGCAGAGGCCATGCCCGGTACCCGTATGAATGAACCCGCGGGAATGCCATATTTCGGGAAATTCTTGTATCCGCCGGCAACTGGCGCTGTACCATAAGGTACATACAAGGGATAGTTGCCGTACATCAGGACGTTCCGTATGAAAGCACTATAATAGTTGTCATTGACATGCAACGGAGGCGGCGTGTTGTCGGCTGACGCGGGAAGGGCGCCCGCGAAAAAGATGGCAAGACCGGCACCGGCAAGCGCGGAAAGTATCTTTTTGGCAAAAGACACGGAAGGCAAGGCATACATCGCGGAAATCTCCATGAGTTCCAATAACCAAAATTTCCCGAACGATCCGAAAGTCATTCCGGAATCAGCCGGATTCCCCCAATGATGCTTATCGGCGCGGCAATCCGGCATGCACCCGGAACATAAGCCTCGAACCGCCTTACGCACGAAAAACTCGTGCCATGATACGGCCATTAATGTCACTGCGCAACAATTTCACGCCCAATCTTTTGTACTGCACAGTGCGCCCGCACGCGGACGCACCAAAAAGAACGGTCTCCCGCGGAGACCGTCTTTTCATTCGCCTTCAGAAAGAACGGCGGCAATCGACGCCGCTAATTATTTGCCTGGCGGCGGGCATTGCCAATGCCGTCGAGAATCTCTTTCCTGGCATCCTCGACCGTCCCCCATCCCAGGATTTTTACCCATTTGCCCGGCTCGAGGTCTTTGTAGTGCTCGAAAAAATGCACGGTCTGTTTCATCAGCAGTTCGGGCAGGTCATCGACGCTTTTTACCTTGTCGTAGAGCGGCGTGAGTTTGGATACCGGCACGGCGATGACCTTGGCGTCAACGCCGCCGTCATCTTCCATCTTCAGCACGCCAACCGGGCGGACGCGAATGACCGCGCCAGGAAAGAGCGGAAACGGCGTCACTACCAGCACGTCGACCGGATCGCCGTCGCCGGAAATGGTGTGCGGCACATAACCGTAATTGAGCGGGTAGCGCATCGAAGCGCCCAGGAAGCGATCGACGAAAATCGCGCCGCTTTCCTTGTCCACCTCGAACTTGACCGGATCGGCCTGCGCCGGAATTTCGATGATGACGTTGACGTCGTTGGGCACATCCTTGCCCGCCTTGACGAGATCCAGCCCCATGGATGACTCCTGTGAAAAGGGCGGATTATAAAAGGAGAATCACGTCGGCGCGTCAAAACCGGCATCTTCCACCGCCTGGCGCATCGTCACGGCATCGATTTGTTCGGGGTCGTACTCCACGGTGGCGCTCTCCCGTTCGAGCGACACATGCGCACCGCTCACGCCGGGCAGGGCCTTCAGCACTTTGCTTACATTCCGGACGCAACTGGCGCAGGTCATGCCTTCCACCCTGATCGTTACTTCACTCATGACTTCCTCCCTTTTGGCGGACTTCCCCAACCTGATCGCAACCCCGAGACTACCAGCGGTATTCCCGATCATTCTAGACAAAGGCGGGAAACAGATTCTGCCGGATTTTTGCCGACGTCGCCCACAACAGGCCGATGACATCGGCCACACCGTGCAAACTGCCACGCACCGGGGTGATGTCAGTCACGGTCCAGACGCTCCAGGACGACCTCGATGCTTGGCTCATGCGCTACAACCGCGAGCGGGCGCATTGGGGTTATCGCAACAATGGCCGCACCCCTTACGAAACGCTGTGCTTATGCATCATGCCGCCCGATCAAAAGGCGGCACGGTGCAACTTTGAAAGGCCAGGAATACGGGAGCCATGGCGAAGTCAGCTTCCCGTCAAGCCTTTGCGTCCGGCCCGAGATTCATCACGATATTACCCGGCAACAGGGCGCGGGCGCGCCCCTTTTGCTTGGCTTCGTACATGCGTTTGTCAGCCAGTTCAACCAGCGCGCGCCAGCTTTCGGCGTTGTCGGCCATGGTTTCGGCAATGCCGACCGAAGCGGTCAAAGGCGTGCCGTCAGGGCTGATGCCAAGGCCGGTCGCCGTCAGGCGTTCGACGAGGGCTGTCAATTGGCGGGCGGAAATATCCGGGAGAATGGCGAGGAACTCTTCGCCTCCCCAACGCACCAAGGTATCGCTGTGCCGAAGCAGCCCGCGCAGGCGTTCGGTGATCTGTTGCAGGACGTTGTCGCCCGCCTCGTGGCCGAAGGTATCATTGATATGCTTGAAATGGTCGATGTCGAAAAAAGCGACCGATAAGGGCTTTCCCGAAACCGCCGATAAATGAAACAACAATCTGAGCGTTTCCATGCCGGAACGGCGCGAGGCCGTGCCAGTCAGAGGGTCTGTCATTGCCCGGTGAAGCATCGTTTCCATGTAATGTAATTGGCTCATGCCGGAAAAGATGGACACGAAGGTCATCATTAGCATGCACCATATAACGATGAAGTGTTCTTCCAGAGAAACGCGCGTGCCATCGTAGAAGAATCCGAAAATGGCGGTAATGAACGCGGGCAAGGACAACAGAATGATTTCCAGCGCGCTCAGGGGAAAGATCGCCAAACCGGCAAGCACGACGATAGGAATGAAAATGTAGAACTGGGTCATCACCGCCTGGACGCCGCTGGTGGCGCTGGCGTTCAGTAAAGCCATCGAGGCCATGTGGAAAGCGGAGGGCACTATCATCAGCGCCAATAACATGGCCATGGCGTGGGTATAGGGACGGGTATCCGAGAGGCGACGCGGCCAGCCCAGGACAAGAAGTATCAGACCCGAGGCGAAACGCAATAGCGTCAGTTGCCAGGAAAGCGGTGCGTCATAAGTTGCCAGATCGACGACCGACCATGAAGGCACAATAACGGCGAAAAGAACGGAAATAAGCTGGATGCGGGCAATAATGAGCGCGGCCGCATAACGCCGGGCATACGATGTGCGTCTGGAAGGAATGAGTAACTGCCAGACTTGTCCGGGAGAAATTTGCAGATCGGAAGATATATATCGAAGAAACCGACCGAAACGAGAATCCATATTCCCTTGTGTAAGGTATAGGTGTCTGTTTATTGGGCAAGCGAAGGTTCGATGTAGTATGGTATCAAGTAAATGCGTCTGCTCGCGATTTTTCACGGTCTGGCGCATTTTTTGCTGTTTCATGCAATGATAGGCAACCCCTACCGGCTTTCGACTTCATGCCGCTACATCATGTCAGAGACTCGCGACTTCATTCGCATTCGCGGCGCGCGGCAAAATAATCTGCGCAATCTTTCACTGGATTTGCCTCTTGGCCGCCTGCTGGTGGTGACGGGCGTTTCCGGCTCCGGCAAATCCTCGCTCGTCTTCGACACCCTCTACGCCGAGGGCCAGCGCCGCTACGTTGAAACCTTCTCGCCCTATGCGCGCCAGTTTCTCGAACGCATGGACAAGCCCCGCGTCGACGCCATCGAAGGCGTGCCGCCCGCGATCGCCATCGACCAAGTCAACCCCGTGCGCACTTCGCGCTCGACCGTGGGTACCATGACCGAACTGGCCGATCATTTCAAATTGCTCTATGCCCGCGCCGCCCGCCTGTATTGCCGCCGCTGCGGCCAGCCGGTGCGCCGCGATACCCCGGCGAGTATTGCCGAAGATATTGCCCGGCGCGCGCGGGCGGCGGGCGATCCGCGTCTGGAAGTGTGCTTTCCGCTCACCGCGCCGTCGAACTTCAGCCATGAAGAAGTCGCCGGGTTCCTTGCCGCGCAGGGCTATACCCGTATCCATTCGCGCCGGGAAAGCGGCGACGGTGATGTGCTCCAGGTGGTACAAGATCGCTTCCGCCTAGGGAACGCTGATCCGGGCCGCGTCGCCGAGGCGCTGGAAGCCGCCTTGCAACGCGGCCATGGCCGCCTGACCGTGTTCGCCGCCGCCGGGGCGGGCGAGGAAGCTTGGCCTTATTCCACGGGACTGCATTGTGCCGCCTGCGACATCGCTTACAACGATCCCTCCCCGGCGCTGTTCTCGTTCAATTCCGCCGTTGGCGCCTGCGAAACCTGCCGCGGCTTCGGGCGGGTAATCGGGGTGGATTTCGCCCTCGCGGTACCCGACGAATCCAAAACACTTGCCGAGGGCGCCGTCCGCCCGTGGCAGACGCAAAGCTTCCGCGAGTGCCAGGACGATCTCGTGCGCATGGCGTCCGGATACGGCATCGCGCTCGACGTGCCGTTCCGCGACTTACCGCCCGAACATCGCCGCTGGGTGCTCGAAGGCGACGAAAGCTGGAAGGACTGGCGTTCGTCATGGCCCCGCTATTGGTACGGCGTGCGCCATTTCTTCGACTGGCTGGAGAGCAAGGCTTACAAGATGCATATCCGGGTACTGCTGTCCCGCTACCGCAGCTATACCGAATGCCCCGCCTGCCGCGGCGCGCGGCTCAAACCGGATGCCTTGCTGTGGCGTCTGCCGCTGTCGCCGGAAGACGAAAAGGGGTTGGCGATACACGAACTCATGGCGCTGCCGGCGGCGCGAGCGCGCGAACTGTTCGCCAACCTGGAACTGCCCGGCCTCGCCGATGAGGCCGGGGCATTGGTGCTTGGCGAAATCCGCAGCCGTCTCGGCTACCTCGACGAAGCCGGTCTTGGCTATCTGACGCTCGACCGTCAATCGCGCACCCTTTCCGGCGGCGAAGTGCAGCGGATCAACCTGACCACCGCGCTCGGAACCTCGCTGGTCAACACGCTCTTCGTGCTTGACGAACCCTCGATCGGTCTTCATCCGCGCGATATCGGGCGCATCCTCGGCGTGATGACGCGCCTGCGCGACGCCGGGAACACATTGGTCGTGGTCGAACACGATCCGCAAGTCATGCTCGCCGCCGACGAACTGCTCGAAATCGGCCCCGGCGCGGGCGAACGCGGCGGCGAACTGGTGGCGCGCGGCACGCCCGCCGAAATCGCCGCCCATCCGGATTCGATCACCGGGCCATGGCTGGCCGGAACCCAGCGCATTGGGGCAGCGCGTTCGCCGCACCCGGTCGACGCACACACCCCACGGCTCACCGTGACCGGCGCATGCCGCCACAACCTGCGCCATCTCACGGCGGCTTTTCCCCTGCAAAGGCTCGTCTGCCTGACCGGCGTTTCCGGCTCCGGCAAATCGACCTTGATCGAAGACGTACTTTATCCAGCGTTGGCGCGCCATTTCAGAGAAGCCGCCGGGCAGGCGGGCGACGATGCCGGACGCCTCGACGGCGTGGAATCGCTCGGCGGCGTGGTGATGGTCGACCAAGCGGCAATCGGCAAAAGCTCGCGTTCCAACCCCGCAAGCTACGTCGGCGCATGGGATGCCATCCGCCAGCTTTTCGCCGCCCTGCCCGAAGCCCGGCAACGCGGCTACACGCCCGGCACTTTCAGCTTCAATGCCGGGCATGGCCGCTGCCCGGTCTGCGCCGGGTCGGGGTTCGAGCATGTCGAAATGCAATTCCTCTCCGATGTCTGGCTGCGCTGCCCGGAATGCGAGGGCCGCCGCTACCGCCCGGAAGTGCTTGAACTGCAATGGCATGACCGATCGGTTGCCGATGTGCTGGAAATGACAGTCAGCGAGGCCCTGCAATTCTTTGCCGACGAACCCAAAGTGCTGGCGGCGCTCGCGCCGCTCTCCGAAGTCGGGCTGGGCTATCTGCGTCTCGGGCAGCCGGTGCCGACGCTCTCCGGCGGCGAGGCGCAGCGGCTCAAGCTTGCTGGTCATCTCGCCGCCGCCGCGCCCGCGCGCGGTGGGAAAACGGTGGATAACCCCGTGGATAAACCCGGCGGCAACGCCAAGGGCCTGCTTTTCCTGTTCGACGAACCGACCACCGGCCTGCATTTCGAGGATGTCGCGGTGTTGCTGCGAGCCTTCGAGCGCCTGATTGCCGCCGGGCATTCCCTGATCGTCATCGAACACAACCTCGACCTGATCGCCGCCGCCGACTGGATCGTCGACCTCGGCCCCGAGGGCGGCGACGCGGGCGGCGAACTGGTCGCCGAAGGCAGCCCGCAAACGCTCGCCGCCCACCCGTCCTCGCACACGGGCGCGGCCCTGCGCGAGCAGGTATCAGGGATCGGATATCAGGAATCCGCGCGCCGCGCCGCCGAACCGCGCGCCGTCTACCGCGCCGCGCCCGCGCCCGCCATCGAAATCTTCCATGCCCGCGAACACAATCTGAAAAATATCAGCACGACGATTCCGCGCGAACGCTTTACCGTCATCACCGGCCTGTCGGGTTCCGGCAAATCGACGCTCGCTTTCGACATCGTCTTCGGCGAAGGCCAGCGGCGCTACCTCGAATCGCTCAACGCCTACGCGCGCCAGTTCGTGCAGCCCGCCCGCCGTCCCGACGTAGACCGCCTCTCGGGCATCCCGCCCACGGTAGCCATCGAACAGCGCACCAGCCGGGGCGGCTACAAAAGCACGGTCGGCACACTCACCGAAATCCAGCCCTTCCTGCGCCTGCTCTACGTCAAGCTCGGCGTCCAGCATTGCCCGGACTGCGGGACGGCGGTAACGCCGCAAAGCTTCGAGACGATCGCCGCCCAATTGATGCGCGACTTTCGCGGCATGCCGGTCGAAATACTCGCGCCGCTGGTGACAGCGCGAAAAGGGCTGTACAACGAACTCGCCAAATGGGCAAAAAGCAAGGGCCACGAACAACTACGGGTCGACGGCGGCTACCTGCCGACCGCGAAATGGCCCCGGCTCGACCGCTACCGGGAGCACGACATCGAACTGCCCGTCGGCATGGCTGTCGTGCGTCCGGAAAACGAAGCCTTGCTGCGCGGCTTCCTGCGCACCGCGCTCGAACACGGCAAGGGCGTAATGAAAGCCCTGCCACTCGGCATGGCGGGCGCGAAGCCGGTCGGGTTTTCCACTTCCCGCGCCTGTCCGTCCTGTGGCGCGAGCTTTCCCGAACCCGATCCGAAACTTTTCTCCTGGAACACCCGCCACGGCTGGTGCCCGGCCTGCTTCGGCACTGGCCTGGAAACGGCGGCCAGCGTCGAAGACCCTGACCAGCTCGACCTCGGCAATGTCGAAGGGCTGATCCGCCGTGACAAACCCTGTCCGGTCTGTGGGGGCGCGCGCCTCAACCCCATCGCGCGCGCGATGGAATTCCGCGGGCTGGGGCCGCATCAACTGGCGGCCTTGCCGATCGAACGCGCGACAGCGTTCTTTGGCGCGCTCGAACTCAACGAACGCGAGACCGGCATCGCCCGCGACCTGGTGGGCGAGATCCGTGGCCGTCTCGACTTTCTCCGGCGCGTCGGACTGGGCTATCTCGCCCTCGACCGCGCCGCGCCCACGCTCTCGGGAGGCGAAGCGCAACGCATCCGGCTGGCCGCGCAGCTTGGCTCCAACCTGCGCGGCGTTTGCTACGTGCTCGACGAACCGACCATCGGCCTGCACCCGCGCGACAACCGCCTGCTGCTCGATACCCTCGAAGCCCTGCGCGACCGGGGCAACACCCTTGTCGTGGTCGAACACGACATCGACACCATCCGCCGCGCCGACCACCTCATCGACCTCGGCCCCGGCGCGGGCGGGCGCGGCGGCGAAATCGTCTCCTCAGGCGCGCTCGCCGACATCGCCGCCGCGCCCGCCTCCGCCACCGGCCTGTGCCTGCGCACTCCCCTGGCGCACCCGATGCGTCCGCGCCGTCCGGTAGACGATGCCCATCCGGCGCTGCGCGTGACGGAAGCCTCCCTGCACAACCTCCGGAACATCTCGCCGCGCGTGCCGCTTGCCCGCCTTACCGTGGTGAGCGGCGTTTCCGGCTCGGGCAAATCCACGCTGGCGCGCGACGTGATCCAGGCCAACCTGCGCGCCCTGCTTGGCGACCCGGACGCGGCGCGGGCGCGCAGACGCGGCGAAGTCCTGCCCATGTCCGCCGCGCCCGCCGCCGTCACGGGCTGCCGGGCGTTGGCAGGCTGGCAGGCCATCGGTCGCGCACTCGAAGTCGACCAGACCCCCATCGGCAAGACGCCGCGCTCCTGCCCGGCGACCTATGTTGGATTCTGGGATGCCATCCGCAAACTTTTCGCCGATACCTTCGATGCCCGAAGCCGTGGCTGGAGCGCCGCGCGCTTCTCCTTCAACACCGGGGCGGGGCGCTGCCCGGTCTGCGAAGGCGCGGGCCAGACCACGGTGGAAATGAGCTTCCTCCCGGATGTCAAGGCGGTTTGCGAAGCCTGCGGCGGCGCGCGCTTCAACCCCGAAACCCTGCGGGTGCGCTGGCGCGACAAATCGGTGGCCGACGTGTTGACGATGGAAGTGGACGAAGCGGCGGAATTCTTTGCCGCCCACCCGACGATTGCCCACCCGCTGCAATTGCTGCGGGAAGTCGGCCTCGGCTACCTGACGCTCGGTCAGCCAAGCCCGACGCTCTCCGGCGGCGAAGCACAACGGATCAAACTCGTAACCGAACTTGCCAAGGTGCGTCCGCGTCCGGGTGAAACCAGCGGCGACGGCCAACCCTTGCCGCCCGGACGCCATACCCTCTACATCCTGGACGAACCCACCGTCGGGTTGCACATGGCCGACGTGGAAAAACTGATTCGCGTCCTACACCGCCTGACCGACGCGGGGCACACCGTGCTGGTAATCGAACACGACCTGGATGTCATCGCCGAGGCGGACTGGCTGATCGATCTGGGGCCGGAAGGCGGCGCGGAGGGCGGCGGCATCGTCGCGGAAGGGCCGCCTGAAGCCGCCATGGCGACCGCGGCCTCCCACACCGGGCGCTATCTGCGGGAGTTCCTGGCGGCGCGCGGGGGCAGGCGGGGCTATACCCGCAAATACCAAGACTAAACAGCCGCCCTCACGGGCGGCTGGGCGTTCAAGGCAAGGAGGGACGCAGCATGGCCCGGCCTCGCAGCATGGCATCAATCAACCCCTACCATGCCGTTTCCCCTTTTCATTGCCACGGCGATTACCATCGCCGCGATGCGGACCGCCCGCGCCCCAAAGCGACAACAGTTTGTCGACTTCGGCGTCGAACACCGTTTTCTGGGCATCGCTCAACTTGCCATAGAACGCTTCGACATCCTTGCGCGTCTCAGCCAGAAGGCGCGCGCGCTGCTTGCCAGCATCTTCCGCGCGTTGCAGTTTTTCAAGCACGGTCTTGGGTACTCCAGCCTTGTGCAAGGCTTCCAGATCCTTCCAGACAGTTTCGGCGCGGACCTTGGCTGCCTTCTTGAAATTGGCCCATGCCGGTTTTTGTTCCGACGTCAGCGTCAGCGCCAATTCAAGGCGTGCCAGCCGCTCCTCGGCATGTTGGGCAAAACGTTCCTTTATCTGTCCGGGCGCGCCGCCATGAAGGCCGCCGCCCGGGCACCCGTCGGGGCCGCCGCGATCCCAATCCGCCACGGCCGTTCCGGCAAACAGGGCTGAAGCCGTCAACGCGGCGGCAAGCGAAGTTTTGATCCAGGTTTTCATGTGTCCATCTCCTTTCTGTCAGTCGTCAGTCAACACCGCCCGCCGTTTCGGGCGATGGCCGCATTTAACGTCATGAGCACGCCTGGCGGGTGTCCGTAAATCGCCGTTTTGAAGCAGGATGTCTCAAACGCCCGCCCGGATACACAAGGATACAAATCTTCCTTGCAGCCGCCTAAGATGCACGCTGTACAAAAAGCACGGGCCATGGAAAACCGATCATGTCCAATCAGGATCACATCCTCATCGTCGACGACGACCGCGATATTCGCACTCTGCTTGCCAGCTACCTCGAAAAACAGGGCTTGCGCTGCACCACCGCCGCCGACGGGCGCGAAATGCGCGCGGCACTGGAGGCGCACCGCATTGACCTTATCGTGCTCGACATCATGATGCCCGGCGAGGACGGCCTGACTCTGTGCCGCAACCTGCGCGCCGCCAGTGGCGACAGCGCCAACACGCCGGTCCTGATGCTGACCGCGCGCGGCGAAGACATGGATCGCATCATTGGCCTGGAAATGGGGGCCGACGACTATCTGCCGAAGCCTTTCGTCCCGCGCGAACTGTACGCCCGCGTCCGTGCGATTCTGCGCCGCGCCCGCGCCCTGCCCCCCAACATGGCGGCGCCCGACACGCAGCCGCGCGAGCTATGTTTCTCCCACTGGCGGCTGGATACGGTTGCCCGCCATCTCATCGACAGCAACGGCGCCATCGTCGCCCTGTCGGGCGCTGAATTCCGTATGCTCAACATCTTCCTCGCCCACCCGCAACGGGTACTATCGCGCGACCAGTTGATGGAACTCACCCAAGGGCGCGAAGCCGACGTATTCGACCGATCCATCGACCTGCTGATCAGCCGCCTGCGCCAGCGCCTCGGCGACAACGCCCGCGAACCCGCAATCATCAAAACGGTACGCAACGAAGGCTACGTCCTGGCCTGCGAAGTCACCCCCGCTGGAGCAGCATCGTGAAATTCCTCTGGCCGCGCAGCCTGTTTTCCCGCCTGATGCTGATCTGGCTGGCCGGTATCGTTCTCGTCCTGGGTATCAGCGTCACGATTTTTGTCAACGAGCGCTCGCACTTGGTTTTCAAGAGCGTCGCCCAGGAGATCGCCTCCAGCGCCGATATGCTCGACCCGCTTGCGCCGGAAGAACGCAACCGCTCGCTTGGCCGGTACGACCGTATGCGCCTGCGCCTGTTGCGCGCGCTGCCCGAGCACATCCAACGATTCCCGGAAAACCATCCGCTACTGACGGAACTGCGGGCAATCATGCCCAACCGTCATCCTGTCCTGTACGTCCGCCGCAATGACGATAACCGTTCCCCGGACCTTCGGCGCCATGACGACGACCGCGCCCCGGAATCCCATCGTCACGATGACGACAACCGCTCCCTGGAATACATGCCGCTGGTTGCCGCCGTCAGCCTGGCCGATGGAACCTTCCTCACCGCCCGCCTGCCCGGCAAATTCCCCCTCCCGCCTCCTCACGCGCTGCATGGCTCCGCACTGAGCGCCTTTCTGGCCCTCGTGGCGGGCGTCGTCATCCTCACCTGGGTCTGCGTGCGCATCGCCACCCGGCCACTTTCCCGGCTGGCCGCCGCTGCCCACGCACTTGGCGAAAACCCCGAGCGCGCGCCGCTCGAACCCACCGGCCCCATCGAGGTCGTGCAGGCCACGGAAGCCTTCAACCAGATGCAACAACGCATCGCCGCACACATGCACGAGCGCACCCGCATCCTCGCCGCCATCTCGCACGACCTGCAAACCCCGATCACCCGCCTGCGCCTGCGCGCGGAAATGCTCGACAGCGAAGACCTGAAAACACGCATCCAGTCCGATCTGGATGCCATGCAAAGCCTGATCCGCGAAGGGCTGGACTACGCCAGAAGCATGGAAGCCGGCGCCGCCCCACAGCCGATCGACCTCACCGCCCTGCTTGCCGCGCTCTGCGGGGACGCTGTCGATATGGGCTGGGAGGTCTCCCTGGGCGGGAAGGCGTCGGCGCCTTTCACGGGCCAGCCTCTGGCGCTGCGGCGCGCATTGTGGAACCTGATCGAGAACGGTGTGAAGTTTGGCGAGACGGTGGAGATCGACATCACGGAGACGCTGGAAGCGCATCGCATCCTCATCCGCGACCACGGCCCCGGCCTGCCCGCGGAAGAAAGGGAGCGCGTATTCGAGCCTTTTTACCGCACGGAAACCTCGCGCAACCGTGAAACGGGCGGCACGGGCCTGGGGCTGGCGATTACCCGCAACCTGTTGCACGTCCAGCATGGCAACGTAAGCCTGGACAACCACCCCGAAGGCGGCCTTGTCGCCACGGTGATCCTTCCGCGCGCGCCACGCGGCTGACGGCGCAAAGCCAAGGTATAGTAAGGGCCATCTCCACGACCACGCGGAAAGACTCTCATGATTAGCACCGACCACACCGGCAGCCTGATTGCCGTCACTGTTTTCGGCGAATTCACCCTCGCCGATTACCGCGAGTTCGAAGAACTGGCCGATTACAAAATCAAGTTCGAGGCGCCCATTGATCTGCTTTTTGACCTGCGGGAAATGGCTGGTTTCACCATCGACCTTGCCGTGGAAGAAATCCGTCATTCCCGCCAGCACGCCCACGATTTCCGCCGCATCGCCATCCTGACGGACGATCAATGGGTAACGTGGAGCGCGTGGCTGTCGCAATTCTTTGTCGATGCGGATGTCCAGGTGTTCGACAACGAGGAAGAAGCCCGGCAATGGCTGGAAGCCGATCCCGCTACCTGACGGTCCGTATGACGATCACGCAATATTGACCGGCGTCCCCGCGTCGACCAGGTCGAAAAGTTCAATCACCTCGCGGTTCCGCATGTTGATACAGCCGTGCGAGTGCGGCTTGCCCATGGGCAGGTCATCGCCAACGCCATGAATATAGACATAGCGCCGCATGGAATCGACATCGCCGCCGCGATTGCGGCCGGATTCCTCGCCGCATAGCCACAGGATGCGCGACAAAATCCAGTCGCGTCCAGGATTGGCCGCTGCTAGTTGCGGCGTCCAGATTTCCCCCGTTGGTCGCCGCCCGCGAAAAACCGCGCCCAATGGCGCGCCCGCCCCAATTTTTGCCCGGATGCGATGGCGGCCTCGCGGCGTACACTCGCTGCCCGCGCGCTCGCCCGCGCCCTTGACGGCGGTGGAAACCGCATAACGGCGCACGCACGCACCATCGGCGGCGAAAAGTTCAAGCGCCTGGCGGGTAATGTCGATATTGATATGCATGATATGTCCGGACCGCCGCTCACGCCTGCCGCGCCAAGGCGCGGCGGGCGGCGAAAAATGCCGAAAGCAGTGTCGCGCATTCATCGGCCAGCACGCCGCCGACAATGGCCGCATGGTGGTTGAGGCGCGGCTCGGCGTAAAGATCCAGCACGCTGCCCGCCGCGCCGGTCTTGGGGTCTCTCGCGCCAAAGACGACGCGGGCGACGCGGGCGTGGAAGATCGCGCCGGTGCACATCGCGCACGGTTCCAGAGTCACGTAAATCTCGCAGCCGGGCAGGCGGTAATTGCCCAACGCGCGGGCGGCGTCGCGCAGAGCCATGATCTCGGCATGCGCCGAAGGGTCGCGCGCGACAATCGGCTGGTTGAATCCCCGCCCAACGATTTCGCCGCCGCGCACTACGACCGCGCCCACCGGCACCTCGCCCATCGCGGCGGCCTCTCGCGCCAGTGCAAGCGCCTCATGCATGAAAATCTCTCCAGCATTCATGTTCGCCTCAGCGCAGGGAAAGCCGCACGCCGGTTCCCTTTTCCGCGCCTTCCGCGATCTCGTCGTCGGTGGGCGTGCGCTGGAAAACGCGCTCGGGCGCGATCCCGCCTTCGCCGACGAGCCAGCCTTGCACGGCGGACTCGCGGCGGCGGGCGAGCGCGGCGATGTCCTCCTCGCTCACGGCAATGCTCTCCAACAAGCGTTTCTCCATCTCCGCGACCGGCAGGGTCCTGGCCAGGCCAATGAAGTTGCGCGGCTTCCTGATATCAGCCTTGTCGTAAACCTCGCCGAGCAGCGAATCATATTCCTCATCGGTGAGTTCGACATCGTCCAACCGGATATTCCCGCGCTTGCCACCGCCCGACGAGCGGCGCTTTTCGACTTTGACCATACTGCGCAGTTTCTCGCGACGGATGCCTTCGGTATCGCGCCCAAGGCTGGCGAAACCGGTAATGTCGAGCTTGAGCGAGGGGCGATCCGCAAGCGCCGCGGCGAGATCGTGCAATGCTTTTTCCTGCTCCGTACCAATGCGGTCAGTACCGGGATCGAAATCGACCCGCGAAAGTTCCTCCCGCCCGAGCAAGGCAAAGGGCGCGGTAATCGCCTTGCCGATGAGACCGGCGATGGCTCGCAGCACCAAACCGAAAACGCTGAATTCCGGATCGTCGAGCGTCCCGCTCACCGGCAGGTTGACATTGATCTCGCCGTGCGCGTTCTTGAGCAGCGACATCGCCAACCGCACCGGCAAATGCGTCGCGTCCGGACTTTCGACGGCATCGCCGAAGGTGAGTTGATCGAGGAAAACGTGGTTTTCCGCCGAAAGTTTGCGGTTTTCGATGCGGTAATCGAGCGTTGCCGAAAGTTTGCCCCGACTGATGCCGTAGCCGACGTAGCGCCCGGAGTAGCCCGAGAGTGCGGGCAGATCGAAATCCTTGACCTCCGCCGCAATGTCGAGATGGCGATCTTGCCGGAAAGGGTTGAATACGCCCTTGACCGTCAATGGCGCGGTGCGGCTCACCCGGCCTTGCAGGTCGAGTTTCGCCAGCGTGTCTTGATCCGAGGACAAACCTGTGAGTTCGCCGGAAAGACTGCCCAGGAAGGCGTTGTAGTTCGGGCGGATGAAGCGGTCGCTGAAAGCGATGTTGCTGTTCTGGATGGCGATGCGCTTCACGCTAACCGGCGGCCAGGACGGCGGCGCGGCGGCCTCGGCGTTGTCCACTCCGGCGCTATCGCTCTCCCCGACCCCGACGGCCTGCGTCGGTTCATCGGATGGACGCTGTATCTCGCGCAGATTGAGCCGCCCTTCACCATCGAGAATCAGGCGGGACAGCAAGCCGTCGATGGCGACTTCATCGACGGCGAGCGCGAACGGCTCCAAGTCGACCCTGGCCCGCCTGACGGCGATTTCGCGCCAGCGCACGAAATCCGAATTGTCGCGGCGGTCGACGGAATCGAAACCATTGACCGCAAGGTTGCCGCCCAGGGAACCGGCCAGCCCGCCGCGCCGTTCGCGCAACTTCAGCCAGCCCTTGGCCGAAAGACTGCCGTCCCGAATACCGATCAGCGCCTGCCGCGCAATATAAGGCTGCATTGCCGAAAGAGCGAAACCTTGCAGATCGACATTCAACTCGGCCCGCAAGGGTTCGGGAACCACGGCCCCCTTTAGCGCGAAGCGGCCCTCCTTGCCGATGCGGCCCTCCAGGGCGATGTCCGCGCCCTTGGCGCCTTTCGCCGTCGAAAAATCGCGCAAGCGCAATTCGATGCCGTCGGCGCTCAGCATCGCCGGTTCGGCGGCGGCGCGATCCTCGAAACGCAGAGAGCCGCCCGCGACGGAAGCATTGTCCAGGCGGAACGTCCAGGGGGGGTCGGCGGCGCGCGGCGGCCTGTTCATCAGGGACATGAAATCGTATTCGCCATTGCGCAGCCGGGTCACGGCCAGCGCCATTCTCTGCGCATTCGCGCCGCCTACGCGTATTTCACGCGCCACGGGCAGGATCTTCATGTCGGACAAGGCAAGATGTCCGAATTTCAGCAATTCGTTCTTGCGCCCGGCTAGCGCAAACACAAAATCCGACAAAGCCAGCTTATCGACGCCGATCTCGACATGAGGGCCGTCCGCCGCCCCGCCTTTTACCCGGAACCGGAACATCCCATCGACGCGGCCCTGGCGAATTTCGCCGCCAGAGAGCGAATCGGCGTAATAGCGCCTGTAAAGCGTCGGCTGGAAGCCTTCCACCATCAAATTGCCGTCATACTCGAAAGGCGGTTTCAGGCGCAAACGATCCTGATGACTGAACTTTTCTCCCGACGCGCTCGCGTAATCAAGGCGGATCACGGCGGGCACATCGCTGCTGCTGGCAAAATCGCGCATATCGAGATTGATCGCCTCAATCCGGGTACTGAATCCCCCCGCCACCGCGTTGTCGCTATAACGAATCAGGCCGTCGCGCACACGCACGGCGGAAAACGAAAGATCGAATGGCGTTTCGGCTGTCTTTTTCCCCAGGCCGTTTCTCGACGTTTCCTCCTCGGATGGCGCGGTTTCCCGCGCGCTTGCGGGCAACAGGCGCATCAGATTGAAATCGCCGCCAGCCAGGCGGACGAGATCAAACGCGGGCTGATGCAAACGCAATACGCTGAAATAGTAGCACCCGCGCAAGGGTTGAATATCCGCAAACTCGGCCTCCAGTTCATTGACCGCCAGCATCGCCTTGCCGCTGCGATCCTGAATGTTCAGGTTGTCGATCCGCGCCCTGCCCTGAAAGCGTATCGCCGGAGCCTCATTTCCTTTTCCCAACGCAAACGATCTACATGAATTTTGTGTTTCTCTCGTGGGCGCCGCACCCGCCTTGCCCTGCACAAACTCCAGGCGCAGATCAAGGCTGAGTGTTCCCGAAGGCAATCTGAAAGTCGGCTCGAACGGCAGATAAACCAGCCATGGCGACAAATCGAAACCCTTGAGCGACAAACTCAACTCGCTTTTCCCTTCAGAAGAAAATGGCTTCAGATGTCCTTTCGCCGTCAAGGGGCGGCCATCGAGATTCGCCGACAAATCCGGCTCGATGAAAATATCGACTTCGAGCGGTAAACTGGAAATGAACGGCAAACCCAATTTCAGCTCGGAAACGCGATGCTTCGTGCCAGTCATCCGGTCATCCAGCTCGACCAAGCCGTCATCCACATGAATGTTGGCTACCGAAAACCGCGGCGGATCACTGTTTTCTTCTTTCGCCGGATTGCCGACGAGGCGCTCGAACACGTCGGAACAGTCATAACGTCCGGCATCGAGCCGCACGAGCCTGATACGCGGGCGCTCAAACGCCAGTTCCCGCACTACCGGCCCACCGCGCAACAACGACAATATTTCGAAATTGGCCGCGAGCCGATTCAATTCCACGGCGGGCGCGACGGCCTCGCCGTCTTTCCCAGCCTGCATGATCTTCACGCCGCGGAACTCCACTGACAGCGAAAACGGATTGAAACCCACCGCTTCCACCAGCACCTCGCGCCCGAGCAACCCACCCAGGACGCGCGGCGCGTAGTGCTCCGCCAACAAGGGCACGACGACGAAACCCAACGCGGCATACACAGCCAACGCGGACACAATCCAAAGCAACGGACGAAGGAAGCGCCGCAAGCGCGGCAAACCGATTCGCCAGTAACGCGGGGAACTCGTCTCAGAGGATTCCATTTACGACCGTATCTCCTTCTCTCCTTCAAGCCGGGCAGGTATGATCGCACGGATGGGCGCGATTTTCATCTGTGATTGCAATACCCTGATTTCATATCAACTCGGAATCCCTGCCGCATTCCGGCGCGCACTTGCCAGCCTTACCAATGCGGCGGAATCTCATCTTCAGGCCGTTCCCGCGCCGCCGTCTGCGCGCCCTGGAGTTGTTGCGCCAGATGCAAAACACGCGCCCGCAGACGGTCGAGCAATTGCTGCTGGCGATACACGGTCTGGTTGAGCGCGTCGATCTGATCTTCCGCCAGCATCAGCCGGGATTCAAGGCGCTCCAGGCGCTCGCCGGTCTCTTTCATGCATCGTCCCCCGGCGAAATATCGGCGGATTCCTTGGGCGTTTTCGCCGTCAGCATCCGTTCCCGACTCTCCGGCGTCTCCAGGCTGATACGTCCCAATATTCCGCCGCGATAATCAGTAAGTAACGCGTTCGCTGCCTTCTCCAAATCGAGTGCGCCGCCCTTTTGCATGCAGCCACGGCGACGGGCCACGATCTCAAGCAAAGCCTCGCCGTCCAACCCCGCCGTCTCGATACGGTAACGCGCGGCGATGAGGGCCGGATAACGCTGGAGCAGAATATCGCCCAGCCGCGCGGCGACCTCCTCGTCGATTACCGCATTGCGTCCGATCGCATGGCTCGCGGCGAGCATGAAACCATCCGCATCATGCTCGATCTTCGGCCACATCAAGCCCGGCGTATCGGTCAGCGTCATGCCAGGGCCGAGATCAAGCGTCTGCTGCCCCTTCGTCACTGCGGGTTCATCGCCGACCTTCGCCACGCGGCGCTTGAGCAGCGCATTCATGAGCGTGGATTTCCCGACATTGGGAATGCCGGTCAGAATCATCCGCAAAGGCTTGACGCCATCATCGCGGTGCGGCGCAAGCTGCCGCGCAGCCAGCGGAATGCGCGCCACGTCACCCGCTTTTTTTGCCGAAATCGCCAGCGCCCGCATGCCGGGCTGTGCGTTGTAAAACGCCATCCATGCCGCCGTTGCCGCCGGATCGGCGAGATCCGCCTTATTGAGCAGCTTGAGACAAGGCCGGTTCCGGAAACGGCGCAAGGTCTCGATCATCGGATTGCTGCTGGCCCCTGGCAAACGGGCATCAGCCACTTCAATCACCACATCGATTGCCGCGAGCGTCTCGGCAAGCTTGCGGCGCGCGGCATTCATATGACCGGGAAACCACTGGACAGCAGGCATGGACAAGGCAGGTCGTCAAAATGGGCACGCATTATCCCATCCTTGACGCGCGGGACGAAGCCCGTCCATTTCTCCTTGGCTACCCGCAGGTATCAAGATGAACCAGATACGAAGCTCGCTACGGGCGTTGACGGATGCTCCGTGACTTTGTACCGTGCCTGGCATTCGACATGGAAAAGCGCCCGTGAAGATCAAGCCCCGCCACGACATCGAATGGGATGAACTGCCCAGGATAGAGACGCCGTTCTTCGCCCGCGCCAATATCGGATGCTGCTTCACCGGCATATTGTCGCCGCGCGCCTATCAGGTTCGGGGGCTGGAGGAGGCGTTCAGGCAATGCCGCTACCCCTTCGGCGGTCTTTACCCTTACCCGCCGGAAGACTCGCGCGAAGACGTCTTCGAGCTGCTGGCGCGCATCGACGACGGCGCCTTCGTCCTCGTCCATGACGGCGAATGGGAATACCCGATGGCTTGCGTGCTGCGCTGGCAAACGAAAGAGTATCTCGACGGCTTCCGGATACCCCACCCCCACGACCGTATTTCATGGCGCAAGATGCCGCTCGAAGGGCGATGGGTTGCCGACTACACGCTCCCCATGATGTTGCGTTTGGCCGTCGAACGCTGCCTGGAAAAAGGCCGCCGCGATGCCTCGCTTCATCGCGGCCTGCCGGAAAGGCTATGGTGGAACCTGTGGCGGCAGGGCTGCGGACAATCCGCGCCGGACAGCGAGGCGGACGAACCCGCGCCGGTGAAACAAGGCGGCGGGGACAGAATCGTCTCGCTCAAAGACCCCGAACCGGGCGGATTCGTGAAGGTTGGGCTGTTCAGCCCCAGCCCGCCGAGGATGAGCGACAAGGCGTTCGAGGCCAATATGTGCGAATGGGC
>JAIRMC010000113.1 GCA_031258965.1 Azoarcus sp.
GTGCGGCCTATGTAGCGGTTCTTGACGAAGCCTTCGCGGTACGGTATGCCCAGCCGCAACGCCAGCTCCAGCGCGGAGGGGCGGCTGGAGTCGGGGATGGGGATGACGACGTCCAGCCCCGCGCGCGGCAGGGCGCGCTTGAGCTTTTCGGCAAGGAATTCGCCCATCCTGAGACGCGCTTCGTAGACCGATACGCCGTCCATGATGGAGTCCGGCCGCGCCAGGTAGACGTACTCGAACATGCAGGGCGCTTCGAGGGTTCTTTCGGCGCATTGGCGGCTGCGGAAGTTGCCGTCCATGTCGATGAACACGGCTTCGCCCGGCGCAACATCGCGCAGGAGCCGGAAGCCGAGCGTGTCGAGCGCGACCGATTCGGAGGCGACGAGCCATTCGGCTTCGCCGCCGGGCGCGGCGCGCTTGCCGATGACGAGCGGGCGGATGCCGTAGGGGTCGCGGAAGGCGAGCAGGCCGTAACCGGCGATCATGGCAACCGCCGCGTAGGCGCCCCGGCAGCGCCGGTGCACGCCCGCCACGGCGCGGAATATCGCCGCGTCGTCGAGTTTGATGCCGCTGGCCGCCGCTTCCAGTTCGTGCGCGAGGACGTTGAGCAGCACTTCGGAGTCGGAGTTGGTGTTGATGTGGCGACGGTCGGCAAGGAACATCTCGCGCTTGAGGGCTTCTGCGTTGGTCAGGTTGCCGTTGTGCGCCAGTAGGAGGCCAAACGGGGAGTTGACGTAGAAGGGTTGCGCTTCGGCGGCGTTGAAGGCTGATCCGGCGGTGGGGTAGCGTACATGGCCGATGCCCCGGTTGCCCGCGAGGGCGCGCATGTTGCGGGTGCGGAAGACGTCCCGCACGAGGCCCGGCCCCTTGTGCATGAAGAAGCGGTCGTCCTCGGCGGTGGCGATGCCCGCCGCGTCCTGGCCGCGATGTTGCAATACCAGCAGTCCGTCATAGAGCAGTTGGTTGACTGGCGAGGCCGCCACGACTCCGAGAATCCCGCACATGAAAGGCCCCCGCCTTATCTGTAACTGATTTTGTCCGCCACGATGTCCGGCAGCCACGGCTTGGCCGCGATGACCGCCGTCTCCAGAGGCCGCGAGAACAATGCCTGTTCCCACCACGGTTCGCGTTGCACGCTTGGCAGCAGTCCGCCGAGCAGTACCGCGACGAATGCTATCGCCAGGCCGCGGGCGATGCCGAACAGTGCGCCAAAAAACCGGTCGCTCGCGCCCAGGCCCGCCGCGCGGATCAACTGGCGCAGCAGCCATCGCACGATGGCCATCAGCAGTAGCACGGCGATGATGACCAAAGCAAAGGCCGCCGCGATGCGCCAGTTCGGGTTGGCGATCACGCCGTCGAGCAGGCGTTCGGCGTCGCCGGAAAAGCGCCACGCCGCCGCAATCGCCAGCCCCCAGGCGGCCACGGCCAGGATTTCGCTCATCAGCCCCCGCCACAGTCCGATAAAGGCGGACAAGCCGAGGATGGCGAGGAAGACATAGTCGAAGGTTGTCATGGGCAACGGTCAGCGTGACAGCAGTAACGCGCCATGGCCTTTTGCCCTGAGCCGGGCCGCGACCTGTTCCGCGTCGGCGCGGGAAAGCGGGCCGATGCGAACCCGGTTCACCTTGCCCGCTTTTTCGGCATAGGCGGCGAAGCCCTGTTTTTTCAGTTTGGCGGCAAGCGCGCCCGCCCGCGCGGTATCGCTGAACGAGGCGATCTGGATGTAGATCTTGCCTTTGTTCCGGCCTTCGTTTTTATCCTTGCCCGAGGGCGGCGCTGTTTTGCCATTCAGCAGGGCAAGGGCGCGCGTGGCTTCGTCGTCGCGGGAGGCGGTATCCGTGGTTTTCTGTTTGGGCGCGGACGGCGGCGTTGCGGACGGCGGTGCGGGCAGGGGATCGGGCACGGCGGGCGGCAGCGGATCGGGCGCGGCGGGCGGCAAGGGATCGGCGATGACGAGCGGCGGCGGGGGGGGGGATTCCGCCGGTCCCGGTATGACGGTATCGGGTTCGATGTTGACTTTGCTTGCGTCAGCATCGATGGCGGTCGAGGAAGCGTTGCCGTGCGACGGGATGAGAACCTGCACGTCCGGCCCAGCGGGCGGCGAGCCGCTATCCATTGCCAGGGGGAGCAGGACGACGGCCAGCAAGGCCAGGGCCAAGGCTCCGACGAGGCGGCGGCGCGCCCGTTTTTTTATTTCAAGCTCATCTGCGTCGTTTGCAGGAAGATCGCTCACCCGGAAACCTCTTTCAGTGCATGTGCATCGCGCTGCGTCGAACCGCCGCTAGCGCGCCAGCCACGGTCAGGAAGGAACCAAAGGCGACGATTCTATCATTGGCCGCCGCGCTTTCCCGCGCAAAGGCGAACGCTTCGGCGGGCGAGGCGAAGCCGTCCCGGATGGCCTCGTCCGCCACGCCCGCCGCGCGCAGCCGCTCGGTCAGCGCTCCGGCGGAAAGCCCCCTCGGCCCGGGCAGGGTACAGGGCAGCCAACGGTCGATGCGCGCGGCGAGGCGGGCGGCCACGCTTTCCACATCCTTGTCGGCAAGCATGCCGAACACGGCCCAGGTTTCGGGGTAGAAGCCCATGCCGGAGAGGTTTTCGGCCAGTACGCCCGCGGCTTGCGGGTTGTGGGCGACATCGAGCACGGCGGTTGGCCGGCCCGGCAGGATCTGGAAGCGCCCCGGTAATTCAACCGACATCAGGCCCTGGCGGATTGCCTGCATCGAGACGGGCAGGCGGGCGCGCAGGGTGTGGAGCGCGGTGAGGACGGCGGCGGCGTTGGACAATTGGTTCGCGCCGCGCAGGGCGGGATGGGCCAGTCCGCCACGTTTCAGGCGCGCGCCCTGGGCGGGGGGGGCGTCGAAACGCCAGTAGTCCCATTGTTGGCGGTCGCCGCCGAAGCCGAAGTCGCGCCCCGAAATCCACAAATCCGCGCCGATGACCGCCGCGTGTTCGACAAGGCTCGCGGGCGGTCGCGGATCGCCGCAGATCGCGGGCCGCCCGGCACGGTAGATGCCCGCTTTCTCGAAGCCGATGGCTTCGCGCGTGTCGCCGAGGTAGTCCATGTGATCCATGGCGACGCCGGTGATGATGGCGCAGTCGGGGTCGATGATGTTGACGGCGTCGAGCCGTCCGCCCAGGCCGGCTTCGAGGAGGATGACTTCGGGCTGGGCGCTGCGGAATATCTGCCAGGCCGCGAGCGTGCCATGCTCGAAGTAGGTGAGCGGCGTGTCGCCGCGCACCGCTTCGACGGCGGCAAAGGCGCCGGCCAGCGCGCCGTCGCCGGCTTCGAGGCCGTCGAGGCGCACCCGTTCGTTATAGCGCAGCAAGTGCGGCGAGGCGTAGCAGCCGGTACGGTAGCCTTCCGCCCGCAGGATGGCTTCGAGCATGGCACAGACCGAGCCTTTGCCGTTGGTGCCGCCCACGGTGATGACGACGGCTTCCGGGCCGGGGCCGAGCGCGGCGCGTACTCGCGCGACCCGGTCCAGGCCGAGGCGGATGGATGCGCCGTGGCGTGTTTCGAGCAGGCCCAGCCAGCCGTCCAGCGTCGCTGGCAAGGCTGGCGCGCGGGAGTCAGGCATGGATGGGCGGCTGGCGGTTGAGGAGGTTGAGGATTCCGGCCAGGCGCTCGCGTAGCTGGCGGCGGTCGACGATCATGTCGATGGCGCCTTTTTCGAGCAGGAATTCGGCGCGCTGGAAGCCTTCCGGCAGTTTTTCGCGCACGGTCTGTTCGATGACGCGCGGCCCGGCGAAACCGATCAGCGCGCCGGGTTCGGCGATCACCACGTCGCCCATGAAGGCGAAACTCGCGGAGACGCCGCCCATGGTGGGATCGGTGAGCAGGGTGATGAACGGCAGTCTGTTCCGGGCGAGCAGGGTGATGGCCGCGGTGGTCTTGGCCATTTGCATCAGCGACAGCAGCCCTTCCTGCATGCGCGCGCCGCCCGAGGCGGTAATGCAGAGGAATGGCAGGCGTTGTTCGATGGCGACGCGGACGCCGCGCACGAAACGCTCGCCCACGACCGAACCCATGGAGCCGCCGAGAAAGTCGAACTCGAAGACCGCCGCTACCAGCGGCGCGTCGAACACCCTGCCCTGGATGACCAGCAGGGCGTCGGCTTCGCCCGTTTCATTGGCGGCGCCGGAGAGGCGCTCCGGGTATTTGCGCGAGTCCTTGAACTTGAGCGCGTCGACCGGCACGACTTCGGCGGCGATTTCGGTGCGGCCTTCGGGGTCGAGCAGGAGGTCGAGCCGGGCGCGCGCGCCGATGCGCAAATGGTGTCCGCATTTGGGGCAGACGTGCAGATTGCTTGCGAGGTCGGAGTGGTAGAGCACCGCTTCGCACGCCGGGCATTTGCTCCACAGCCCTTCCGGGATGGCGTTGGCGCGCGCGGCGTTTTCGTTGCGCTTGATACGGGGCGGAAGCAGTTTTTGCAGCCAGTTCATGGCGTTGCTCCGGCTGCTTCATCGAGCGCGGTGCGGATGCCGCGCGCGAAGGTTTCAATGTGGGCGGCGGCCCGTTCACGCGGGCTGGTTTCGATTTCTTCGACGATGCGGCTGCCAATCACCACGGCGTCGGCGAGCGCGCCGATTTTTTTCGCGCTCGCAGCGTCGCGGATGCCGAAGCCGACGGCTATCGGCATGTCGACGGCGGCGCGAACGCGCGGGATGCGGCAGGCAAGTTCGTCGAAGTCGATGTTGGCCGCGCCGGTCACGCCTTTGAGCGATACGTAATAGATATAGCCGCCGCCCGCTTTGGCTACGTCGCGGAAACGCTGTTCCGACGAGGTCGGCGCGAGCAGGAAGATCTGGTCAAGTCCGGCCGCGCGCAGCCCGGCGGTGAAGTCCGCGCATTCTTCGGGCGGGTAGTCAACCACCAACGCGCCATCGACGCCCGCGTCCCGCGCGGCGGCGGCGAAGACGCCGTGGCCCATCGCCTCGATCGGGTTGGCGTACCCCATCAGGACGACCGGCGTCGCGTCGTCCCCGGCGCGGAACGCGCGCACGATGCCGAGCACTTTGGAAAGACTCATGCCGCCCGCCAGCGCCCGTTCCGATGCGCGCTGGATGGCCGGGCCGTCGGCCATTGGGTCGGAAAACGGCACGCCGAGTTCGATGATGTCCGCGCCGCCCGCGACCAGCGCCCGCATGAGCGGCACGGTGAGTTCGCCATCGGGGTCGCCCGCGGTGATGAAGGGAATCAGCGCCTTGCGTCCGGCAGCCTGCAACTCATGGAAAACGGATTGGATTCTGGACATAAAAGCCCCATCTGGGCCGCTCTGGCTCAAAACCGGATGCCCGAGCGCTCGCCCACGGTGTGAATGTCTTTGTCGCCGCGCCCGGAGAGGTTGACCAGCAGGAGCTTGTCCCCGCCGAGCGTCGGCGCGATCTTCATGGCATGCGCCACGGCGTGGGCGGATTCCAGCGCCGGGATGATGCCTTCGAAACGGCAGAGGGCATGGAAGGCGTCGAGCGCCTCGCCATCGGTCACCGCCACGTATTCGGCGCGGCCACTGTCCTTGAGCCATGCATGCTCCGGCCCCACGCCCGGATAGTCCAGCCCGGCGGAAATGGAGTGGGTTTCGACGACCTGCCCGTTTTCGTCCTGCATGAGATAGGTGCGGTTGCCGTGCAGGACGCCCGGTTTGGCATTGGCGGTGAGCGGCGCGGCGTGACGCCCGGTGGCGATGCCCTCTCCCGCCGCTTCGACGCCGATCAGGCGCACGCCCTCGTGCGGGATATAGGGGTGGAAAATTCCCATGGCGTTGGAGCCGCCGCCGACGCAGGCGATGACCGCGTCCGGCTGGCGGCCAAAGGCTTCCGGCATCTGCGCGAGGCATTCCCTGCCGATCACCGTCTGGAAGTCGCGCACCATCGCCGGGTAGGGATGCGGCCCGGCCACGGTGCCGATGATGTAGAAGGTGTTGGAGACGTTCGTCACCCAGTCGCGCATGGCTTCGTTGAGCGCGTCCTTGAGCGTTTTCGAGCCGGACTCGACCGGCACAAGCGCCGCCCCCAGAAGCTTCATGCGATAGACATTGGCCGCTTGTCGTTTCACATCCTCGGCGCCCATGTAGACCACGCACTCGAAGCCGTACCGCGCTGCCACGGTGGCGGCGGCGACGCCGTGCTGGCCCGCGCCGGTTTCGGCGATCACCCTTGGCTTGCCCATGCGGCGCGCAAGCAGCGCCTGGCCGATGCAATTGTTTACTTTGTGCGCGCCGGTGTGGTTCAAGTCTTCGCGCTTCAGGAGAATCCGCGCCCCGCCCAACTTCTCGGAGAGCCGGCGCGCATAGTAAATGGGGCTTGGCCGTCCGACGTAATGCTTGAGTTCATGCTCGAATTCGGCGATGAAGGCCGCGTCCGCGCGGCTCGCCTCATAGGCCGCGCGCAGCTCCGCCAGGGCGGGCATCAGTGTTTCGGCGACGAAAACGCCGCCATAGGGGCCGAAATGCCCCTGTGCATCGGGAAGCGAGTATTGCTGCATGTCAGTCATCGGCATTCCGAACCTCGGCGACGAACGCGGCGATTTTCGCCGCGTCCTTGACGCCTTTTGCGATTTCCACCCCGCTGGACACATCGACCGCCCATGGCCGTACGCGGCGGATGGCTTCACCCACGTTGCCGGGATCAAGCCCGCCCGCCAGCACCAGCGGGCGGCCCGGCCTGGCGGGGAGCAGCGACCAGTCGAAGGTCTTGCCGCCGCCGCCGACGCCTTCGGCGAAGGCATCGGCCAACAGTCCGCATGCGCCGGGATGCGAGGCGAAGGATTCTAACAGATCGATTCCCGCGCGCATCCGTATCGCCTTGATCCAGGGAATTCCGCCCAGGGCGGCCAGCGCCGCGCATCGGGCATTGTTCTCATCGCCGTGAAACTGAAGCAGTTGCAAGGGCACATGGCGTAGCGCCCCGGCAACGAAATCGTCTGGCGGGTCGACGAACAGGCCCACCGCCGTGACGAAAGGCGGCAACAGCGCCGCGAGTTCCGCCGCCTGGGCGAAAGAGACATTGCGCGGGCTGGGCGGGTAGAAGACGAAGCCAGCCGCGTCGGCCCCCGCTTCGACCGCGGCGGCGACATCCTGTGGCCGGGTGAGGCCGCAAATCTTGATTCGGGTTCGGGACATTCAGGTCAGCGTCAAGCGTGGGCGAATGATCATACGCCCCTCGCCGGGAAGCGGCCAATAGTGTTGATACGAAACGCCGCACAGGTAAAGCCCGTCCGGCGCGAAGGTTGGCGCGCCCCGGCTGCGGTCGCGGCCTTCCAGCAGTTCGCCGATCCACGCCGGAGGCATGGATCCCTTGCCGACGGCCACCAGCGCGCCGACGAGGTTGCGCACCATGTGATGCAGGAATCCGTTGGCGCGGAAGTCGAACACGACCATGTCGCCGTCGCGCGCAACGCGGGCCTCGGACATGATCCGTACCGGCGTTCTTGCCTGGCAGGACGCGGCGCGAAAGGCGGAAAAATCGTGCTCGCCAGGCAGGCAGGCGGCGGCGGCGGCCATCTTTGCTTCGTCGAGCGGCCGGTGGAACCACCCGGCCCGCCCGGCCAGCACTGCCGGACGCACCGGCGCATTGAACAGCAGGTAGCGGTAGGCGCGCTCGCGGGCGCGGTAGCGGGCATGGAAGCTGCCGTCGACTTCCACTGCCCAGCGGATCGCCACGCCGCGCGGCAAGTGGCTGTTGGCGCCCCGCACCCAGGCTGTTTCCGGGCGGCGGGCCGAGGTGTCGAAATGCGCGACCTGGACGGTGGCATGCACGCCGGTATCGGTACGCCCGGCCACCGCCGTTCTCACCGGCTCGTCGGCGACGATGCCAAGCGCGCGTTCCACGGTGTCCTGCACCGTGCGCCCGTGCGGCTGGCTCTGCCAGCCTTCAAAGGCATCGCCCGCGTATTCGAGGCCGAGTGCGATTCTTACCACAGCGCTGCCGCCAGTAGACTGGCCGCCACGGCCAACGCGACCGCGTCCGCCGCGCCCGGATGTTCGCGCGTCAGATGCACGGTTTCGCCGCCCCCCTCGGCGGGCGCCGAAAGCCAGTGCCGCCAATCGCGCCCGCTTCCGCGCGCCGCCTCGACGTAGCGCAGCACCAGGAGCAGGCGCAAGGCGAGGCGCTCGGCGGAAAGCCCGAAGACGCCGAATGGCCGCGCCAATGTATATAGGCCGCTCACGAGCCGGTCTGTCGACATGCGCGCAAGCAGGATCGCCACCCAGCACACGACCGCGAGCAACCGGCCCGCATGGGCCAGCGCCAACAGCAGCCCTTCCCGGCTGGGGCTGAGCCGCGGCCAATCCATGAGCACGGCTTCTCCCGGCGTAAACCAGGCAAACAGCGCCAGGATCGCCAGCAACAGGACGCGAACCCGCATCAGCAGTCGCGCGCAATGGAGCCGCGCGAACATGAGCGCCCCCGCAAGGCTCGCCGCGGCCAGCGCCGCGAGACGCCAACCTTCGGCCATCTGCGCGAGGAGCGCCGCCATCATCCACAGGAGAAGAATCGTGCCCGCATGCATGAAAAAGAAATGCCGCCGCACGGGAAATCCGGCGGCGGCAAGCGACGATGAACGGGGTTGTCAGGCCAGTTTTTCGATCAAGGTCTGTGCGCTCGCTTTTTGCGCGGCGTTGCCTTCGGCAACGACTTCTCTCAGCAACTCCAGCGCGCCTTCGGTGTCGCCCATGTCTTCATAGGCGCGCGCTAGTTCAAGCTTGGTGTCGATTTCACCGGCTTCGCCCGGTTCGTCCTCCGATACGGGCGCGGCGGGCGCTTTGCCCCTGGCGCGGGAAGGCGGCGGAGCCGCCGCGACGTCGTTACCGGAATCGAGGTCGAGATCGAAATCAAGGGCGTGCGGGTTGAAGCTGGTTTCGGGCGCGTGGTCATTGCTCGCGCGCGCGGAAGAGGGCGCGACGCTCGTCGTGACGCCGCGTCCACCGGGATGGGCGCTGCGGCTGGCCTCCAAATCGAATTCAAGCGCCGCCGCCTCGACCGGAGCGACCGCCGCCGCTTGCTGGACGACGTTGCCCTGTTGTCTGACGGCGGGACGCCGGGAAGCGACGCCGACGACTTGCCTGACCACCGGCTTCGCCTGCACCGTTTGGGGCGCCGGTTTGTCGAAGTCAACGGGCTGGGCCGCGCCGTTCGCCGCCCGCGCGGCGGCGCCCAGGTCGAAATCGACCTCGCTGGCGTTGGCGGCCTCGGATTCCGCGGAAAGATCGAAATGCACATCCGCGTCTTCGGCGACAGCCCGCGCGGCCAGCTCGTCTCCACGGTTCTGTGCGGCGGGGGCTTTCCGTTGCCCGATGTCCGTGGCGGAAGCGCCAACGCCGAAATCCAGGCTCGCCAGCGTGGATCCGGCATTGGCGGCCTGTTCCACGGCTGCCAGATCCAGCGGGCCGGACCTGTCGAACCCGGCGGCGCCGTGCAGCGCGGTCACCTCTCCAGTGCCCGCGCTACTGTTGTAGAGCGGGTTGTCGGGATCAAGCTTGCGACCCATCTGCGCCGCTTTTTCCCAATCGCGGCCCTGGCCTTGCGTGCGGGAGTAAAGCTCGGTGGCCGTAGCCTTGAACTGGGCCAGATCCTGGCGCTGGACATAAATCTCCAGGAGCTTCACGTAGATCGCGCCGCGCTTGGGATCGGCCTTGAGCGCGTCGTTGAGGATTTCCTCGGCCTGGGTGTCGCGGCCATAGGCCATGTACACATCGGCTTCGGCCACCGGGTCGACCCCTTCATTGGTGTCGATGGAAAGGCCTGTCTGGCTGAAATCGGTGTGGATGACGCTGCTGGCGCTGGTATCCACGCTCTGCCCGCCGTTATCCCCGAAGATCGACGTGGCCTCGCTGGAGAACATGCTGGTATCTTGAGAGAGGGTGTCCAGCCCGACCTCGGCGCGTTTGCGCTGCCAGGAACGGAAGCCGAGGAAGCCCCCCAGGAGGAAGATGATCAGGGCGCCCATGCCCAGGGTTTGCGGATCGGTGATCAGTTCCAGCAACGGATCTTCTTCCACGAAGTCTTCCGCGGCAAGTTCCGGCGGCTGCACGGGGGTTACTTCCGGCGGCGGCGCGGATTCTTCCGCCACGGGCGTCTCCGGCACGGCGGGAGGCTGCGGCGGCACCGGAACCGGGGGCGGCGCCGCGGCCGTGACGGGCGGCGTTGCCGGCACGGGTTCCGATGGCGTCGGCGTCGGCTGGCCGGACAACTGGCTTTGCAGCTTCGCCAGTTCCTGGCTGCGCAGCGCAAGCAGCGCGTCCAGGCTCTTGTTGAGTTCTTCGAGTTGGTCGACGCGTTCCCTGGCATCTTTCAGCGAGCTTTGCGTCGCGGCGATGTCTTCTTCGAGCTGCCGCAGGCGCTGGACGTCTCCGCCTTGCCTGTCTCCGCCCGAGGCAATGACCACTTTGTCTCGATTTTGCTCGGCGGGCGGCGGCACGGTATCTATGCCGCGCGTCCTGCCGACGTCTTCTTCCGTCGATCTCGGGGGCTGCTCGGCGACGCCCGAGGCGAGGCGCTCGCGCCAAGTATTGAAGTCGCGCGTCTGGACGCGCACTTCCCTGCGGGCTTCGATGGTATTGATGGCGCGCGCTTCGTCGGCGGACGGCATCCTGAGGATGGCGCCGGTCTTGAGCCGGTTGATGTTGTTGTCGGTGAATGCCGACGCATTGGCGCGATACAACGCCACCATCATCTGGTCGAGCGTTACATCCTCGGGCATCCGGGTACGGGCGACGTGTCCCAGGGTATCGCCATATTTGACGGTGTAATCCCCTTCCGGCGCGGTGCGCAGGGTCGGCGCGGGCTGCTGGTAGGCCAACGGGGGAATATCGGGCTGGGGATCAGGCTGGGGAAGCGGCCTTTGCAGTTCCGGGCTGGCGAATTCCGGCTCTGGTACAGGCGCGGGGGGGGGCGATGACTCGACAGGGGCAGGCGTCGACAAATCAGGATCGGGTACCGCCAACGGATCGGGAACGGGCGGCGTCGACGGATCGGGAACCGGCGGCATCGACAGATCGCCCACGGGGGACCGCGGATCGGGAACCGGCGCGGCAGCCTCGGGGAACACCGGGGAAGCAACAGGCGGCGCGACCGGCCCGGGCGCGCGGATGGCGAGATCGGCGGGATCGAGCAGGAAGTTGTAAGTGCGCGATATACGCCCGTCGTCCCAGTTCATCTGGATGATCAGGCTGGCGACGGCTTCATTGACCGGCGCGTTGCTGGAAAGCTTCAATACCGACCGGCCGCCGCGGTTCTCGATAGTCACCTTGATGCCCGGAACGAATCCGGCGTAAGGGACGTTCGCCTGGAGAAACGCCTCGGGCGGCGCAATGCGCGCCGACAGCGATTGCAACTCCTGCGGTGTTGCGTTGATCTGTATTTCCGCGTCGAGCGGCTCCCCCAACCGGCTTTGCACGGTGATCTGCTCAAGCCCGGCGGCCTGCGCGCCAAACGGCAACAAGGCGATCGCTGCCGCGACCAGGGACGCTTTAATTGTCGGTTTCATAAGACATCCTCAAACTACGCTTCCCTTTACCCGCCAAGCAAAGGGATATACATCACGGACTTGGAGCCACAATCTATCATCAATTCGAGACACTTGCAGCAACTGTTTCAGACTAAAAGGAAATGATGGACAAGGCGACAGGGGAACATTGTAACAACAAGACATTTTCCCACCGCGGACATGCCGCTTTTCGCCTTTATCGTTTACCTGGGCCATCGGCGTTCCCCAGGCTATTGGTCAAGCAGGATGCGCAGCATGCGCCGCAACGGCTCTGCCGCACCCCACAACAACTGGTCGCCGACGGTGAAGGCGCCCAAGTACGCCGATCCCATCGCCAACTTGTGTACACGACCGACGGGAACGGCAAGCGTTCCTGTTACCGCAGCCGGTGTCAGTTCGCGCTCGGAAATCTCCCGCTCGTTGGGGACGAGCCTTACCCATTTGTTACCCGAAGCGATGATTTCCGATAGTTCGTCGAGCGGCACGTCTTTTTTCAGTTTGATGGTCAAGCCTTGCGAGTGGCAGCGCATGGCGCCGATACGGACGCAAAGGCCATCTATCGGGATGCTGCCCGCTTCTCGAAACGGTGGTTTGCCGAGGATTTTATTGCACTCTGCCCCGCCTTTCCATTCTTCTTTTGATTGTCCATGCGCAACCGGCGCGTCGATCCACGGGATGAGGCCGCCCGCGAGCGGCGCGCCGCGAAAATGCGCGGTTGGAAACGTGGGCGAGCGGAGGGCTTCGGCCACCTTGCGGTCGATATCGAGAATGGCCGAGGCCGGATCGGCGAGCAGATCAGCCACCGAGGCATGCACCGCGCCCATCTGCGCCAGCAGCTCGCGCATGTTTTGCGCGCCCGCGCCGGATGCGGCCTGGTAGGTCATGGCCGATACCCATTCGACAAGATCGTGGCGGAACAGGCCGCCCAGGCCCATCAACATCAGCGATACCGTGCAGTTGCCGCCGATCCAGTTCTTTCCGCCCTGGGCGAGCGCATTCTTGATGACGTCAAGGTTGACCGGATCGAGGACGATCACCGCGTCGTCGGCCATGCGCAGGGTCGAGGCTGCGTCGATCCAGTGACCGCGCCAGCCCGCGCCGCGCAGCCTGGGAAATGTTTCTTTCGTGTAGTCGCCGCCCTGGCAGGTCACGACGATGTCGCAACGCCTGAGCGCGTCGATGTTGGCCGCGTCCTGCAAAGACAGGACGGCTTCCTTGCCGCCGAAAACGGGCGCCTGCCCCCCGGCGTTGGAAGTCGAAAAATACACCGGGTCGATAAGCGCGAAATCGTCTTCTTCCGCCATGCGTTGCATGAGTACGGAGCCGACCATGCCGCGCCAGCCGACCAAACCAACTTGTTTCATGATCCCCCCCCAAGTCTGGGGATTCTATACCCGTATCCGTCGGGACGCAGCACAAAATGGCGCAACCCTTTCAAATCTTTCGTTTCCCGCACTCTGAAACGGCTCGTGAAATGCATTTATCCGAGTTCCTCCAACACCGCGCCGCCCATTTGTTTCGTGCTGACTTTCGTCATGCCCGGCTCGAAAATGTCGCCTGTACGGAATCCTTTTGCCAGCACTTTCCTGACCGCGTTCTCCACTCGGCATGCCGCCTCATCCATGGCGAAAGTATAGCGCAACATCATTGCGGCGGATAGAATGGCCGCCAATGGATTGGCCGAGTCCTGCCCGGCAATATCCGGCGCGGAGCCGTGCGAGGGTTCATAAAGCCCCTTGTTGTTTTCATCCAGCGAAGCCGAGGGCAGCATGCCGATGGAACCAGTAAGCATGGAAGCTTCGTCCGACAGGATGTCGCCGAACATGTTGCCGGTAACGAGCACGTCGAATTGCCGGGGCGCGCGCACGAGTTGCATGGCGGCGTTATCCACCAGCATATGGGAGAGCGTCACATCCGGATATTCGGATGCGAGTTCGTTCATTACATCGCGCCAGAGCTGCGTGGTTTCCAGAACGTTCATTTTGTCGACCGAGCACAGTTTTTTATTGCGCTTTCTCGCCGCTTCGAAAGCAACGCGCCCAATGCGGCGGATTTCGGATTCCGTATAGTGCATCGTATTGAAGCCGAAACGTTCGCCATTCCGGTTTTCGATGCCTCGCGGCTGCCCGAAATAAATATCGCCGGTCAGTTCGCGCACGATGAGAATATCCAGTCCGGAAACGATCTCCGGTTTCAGGGTGGAGGCATTCGCCAGTTCCGGGTAAAGAATGGCCGGGCGAAGATTGGCGAAAAGTCCGAGATGTTTCCGGATGCCGAGCAGCCCGCGCTCGGGCCGCTTTTCGCGTGGCAGCGTGTCCCATTTCGGGCCGCCGACGGCCCCGAGCAACACCGCGTCGGCTTGCGCCGCAAGCTTTCTTGTCGCTTCCGGATAAGGGTCGCCGGTCGCGTCCACCGCCGCGCCGCCGAGCAACGCCGTTTCCGTTTCGATACCGGGTTCCAGCGCCTTCAGCACGCGCACGGCCTGTGCCGTGATTTCGGGGCCGATACCATCGCCGGGGAGAATGCATATTTTATGGGTCATGTATTTGTTGTCCTCGTCAATAGCGCTATGCGGTTTTCTCTCATGCCGGGAAAAGCCATGGGAATTCATGCTTCCGGCGTTCCTCGAATCCGCGGATTTCATCAGCGCGCCGCAAAGTCAGGCCAATATCGTCCCATCCATTCAGCAGGCACTCTTTCCTGAATGGATCGACGTCGAAACCGATGGCATGCCCATCGGGGCGAACAAGTATCTGCGCGGCCAGATCCACGGTCAGCGAAAACCCCGGCGTATATTCCGTCAAGCCGAAAAGCGCATCGAGTTCTTCTTTGGGGAGCACCAGCGGCAGCAAGCCGTTCTTGAAACTGTTATTGAAAAAGATGTCGGCGAAAGATTCCGCCAGGATTACCTTGAAACCGTAATCCGCCAAAGCCCATGGCGCGTGCTCCCGGCTAGAGCCGCAACCGAAATTGGCGCGGGTAAGCAGAATCGACGCGCCGCGATAACGATCCTGGTTGAGCACGAAATTGGGATTCACCGGGCGCGCGGAATTATCCATCCCCGGTTCGCCGTGATCCAGATAACGCCATTCATCGAACGCATTGGGGCCAAAGCCCGAACGGTTGATGGATTTCAGGAATTGCTTGGGAATGATCGCGTCTGTATCGACGTTATTACGATCCAGCGGCGCGACCAATCCCGTGAAAATCTCGAATTTTTCCATGCGTTTTTCGCCTGTCTCAATGCGTCGCCTTCTGGATGGCCTTACCGCCCGCCTCGATGTCCTTGCCGACGCCGCGCACAGTATTGCATGCCATTGCGCTCAACGCGAACAGCAGGGCGATGCCGAACAATATTCCCTGTTTCATTGAAACCTCCCGCGACGATCAAAGAATTTCCCGCACATCGGCGAAATGCCCGGCAATCGCCGCCGCCGCCGCCATGGCCGGACTCACGAGATGGGTGCGCCCGCCCGGCCCCTGGCGACCCTCGAAATTGCGATTCGATGTAGACGCGCAACGCTCGCCCGGTTCCAGCCGGTCGGCGTTCATGGCAAGACACATCGAACAGCCCGGCTCCCGCCACGCGAAACCAGCGGCGGTAAAGATTTTATCCAGCCCTTCCGCTTCCGCCTGCCGCTTGACCAGCCCCGACCCCGGCACCGCCAGCGCAAGCCTGACATTGGCGGCTTTCTCGCGGCCCTTCAGCACTGCCGCCGCTTGGCGCAAATCCTCGATCCGGGAGTTGGTACAGGAACCGATGAACACCTTGTCGATTTTTATCGACCGGATCGGCATGTTCGCTTGCAGGCCCATGTAGGCAAGCGCGCGTTCCATGCCTTCCCGCCTTGCGGCGTCCCTCTCCCTTGCCGGATCGGGCACCGTCGCCGTGACGGGGACGACCATTTCCGGCGAAGTGCCCCAGGTCACTTGCGGCAGGATATCCGCCGCCTCCAACGCCACGCGACGGTCGAACACAGCCCCGGCATCGGAGCGCAGGGTGCGCCAGTGGGCCACTGCCTTGTCCCAGTCCGCGCCGCGCGGCGCGAAGGGGCGATCCTTCAGATACCGGATCGTGACATCATCGACCGCCACCAGCCCCAGCCGCGCCCCGGCCTCGATGGCCATGTTGCAGAGCGTCATGCGCCCTTCCATCGACAGGCTTTCGATAGCGGAACCCGCGAACTCCGCGGCATGCCCCGTACCGCCCGCCGTGCCGATTTTGCCGATGACAGCGAGCGCTACATCCTTGGCGGACACCCCCTTGCCCAAACGGCCATCGACCCGGATCAGCAGGGTTTTCGACTTTTTCTGCATGAGACATTGCGTCGCCAGCACATGCTCGACCTCGGAAGTGCCGATGCCGTGGGCCATCGCCGCGAACGCGCCGTGCGTGGACGTGTGCGAGTCGCCGCAAACCACCGTCATGCCCGGCAGCACCGCGCCGTTTTCGGGGCCAATCACGTGGATGATGCCCTGCCCCGCGTCCCGGAAAGGGAAATAGGCCAGCGCCCCCGCTTCGCGGATATTGGCGTCCAGCGTTTCCACCTGCTGGCGGGAAACCGGGTCCTTGATGCCTTCTTCCCAATGATCGGTGGGCGTATTGTGATCGGCGGTCGCCACGATGGAAGACGCGCGCCAAGGCTTGCGTCCCGCAAGTTTCAGCCCCTCGAAGGCTTGCGGACTCGTGACCTCATGCACCAGATGGCGGTCGATATAAATCAGCGCCGTGCCGTCCGGCTCCTCGCGGACGACATGGCTCGACCATAATTTTTCGTATAGCGTATTGGCTTTCATTCGGCGCCGCTTCCGGAAAACCGCTGATTATTTCACATGCCCTTGGTCATGGATAGCCGGACGCGCCTGTGGCAATTTGCCACACCCTTCATCAAGCAACAAAAAAAAGTCACACATGCAGAAAGATCGGGCGTAAGCTGCCGGACAGCTTTTCTGCATATCCGTTGTCACTTAACGGATGCGAGGTGACATACCCTCCGATACCTTCCCCGATGAC